>JAIRQN010000041.1 GCA_031256445.1 Treponema sp.
CCCGCCGTTGTCAAACCTGAAACCAACGCCAAGACCTAAATAACCATCGTTCTTTGCACCGGCTGCAGTTTCCCAGGGAAGGCCGTAAACCAAGCCAAGCTCAGCGCCCATGCCCTGAAGTGCTGTCAGGTAGAATGACGCATAGATGTTACCGATACTGTTGAGCTCGCCCCTGTCTTTTGCAAGGCCGCCCTTGCCGACGAATGATACATTCAGTAATCCAATTTCTTCAATGTTGTAATTCGCATTGAACTGGAAGTCAGCAAGCTGGTTTCCAACACGCTGCGCTCCGCCGTTACCGCTGTCAGCAAGACCGTCTCCAATCGGGAGAACAAAGGTCGCTCTTAAACCGTCAATCGGGAACAATGAAATGTTTACGTTAGCCAGATCGCCTGTGCCTGGATAGAATGCGTTGCCTTTTCTGGTCAATGCGCTCTGGAATACCCACAACGGCCACCATGTGTTGCCGCCGCCCCAGTTCATGTAATCACTGATTGCGCCAACAGAGTTTTTCGCTTCGCCGGTGAATCCCCAGCCGGAAATCTGAGCTGCTCCGTAATCGCCGTCCGCGTTAACGCCGACCTGCATTCTGAAAATCTGAACCGGTCTCCAGTACAGGAAGCCCCATGACCTGGCAAAGCCAGTGCCAATTCCGCCGCCGTATGCATTGTCAGTACCGCTTACAAACACAAGTTTACCGCCGCCTGTTGCATCGCCAAAAGTTACCGACATTTTTGCTTCATGATACTGCTGGCCGCCCATGTTAACATCAGTATCTTCTTCACTGGTGCCAACAAGCAGGGTAGTACCAATCATCAACTGTCCGCCAATGTTGGCCTGCGCGAAGGCTGCTCCTGTCAAAAGAGCAAGCATCACTGAAATTGCAATCAATTTCTTCATAATTGTCTCCTCCTAAATCTTTGCGTTTAAGGATACGACCAACGGCCGCGTGTTCTCTCCCTTAATCCCGCAGCGGCTGCTTAGGTTAAACGAACGTTTAAATTAAGCAAACCAAAAAACAAGAGCGGTAATCAACGAAAACCATATGCCCTCATTTTTATAATAGATATATAGCATTATCGGAAAAAAGTGTCAAGCATTTCGGTAATTTTTTTTAAATTTTTAATAAATTTTTTTTAAAAAATTCGTAAATTTTCCGGAAAATGATTAAGAAAAATCAGGTAAAAATAGGGCGAATTCGGCCGAATTTCATTAAAAAAACGCCAAAATTTCAATTCCGGGAAATTTTATGATAATACACCAAAATTATTATAAAAATTCAGCCCTTTTTAGCGTATATTTGCCTGAATTTTCAATATAAAAAAATAGTTCTTTGGATTAAAAATTTGCTCAAATATTTTTTTCAGGCAGTAACGTTTATACATTTTTTTGGTTTTGAAAGTTCTGTATACATAACCGGGCGGAAAGGGTATAATCTGACTGTAACTCTGACAGGGCGAAGGTGGTTAAAATACCGGTATGAAAAAGATATTTGCAATGCTCGCGGTTGTCTTGGCGCTAGGCTCGTGCGCTACAAATAAGCAGGAGAAAAGGGAACTTAAGGTTAATCCCGATGCGCAAAAGATCCCCATTACCGCGATAGAGGCACAATTTGACGCTGTTATGGGCTTTGGAGGCATCAAAAAAAACAACATTGCCGTAGAGTATTATCCGTCAGAAGACGCTGTTTGCCTGCAATTCAGGCAAAATTATGTAACTTACAATCTATTTTGGGGCAGAGACGGCAGGGAAACATTCAAAAAAGCGCTGGATAAGTACAAATTGGACTATTCAGATAAAAAATTAGAGCAAAAATCCAAAAATTCCAAAGAAAAATACGGAAAAGCGCATGGATTTTTAGCATGGCAGTTACAATCGTTCGGAGAACTGTACAACGGCCCGCTCACTGTGGAAATGGGCTACCTGTTCAGGGATAAATCCCCGTATTTTGTCGTTGTTCAGGGCGAAGCGCTGCATAAAGACCGGTTCTCGGAAGTAAATGACAGGTTAAGCAGCGCGATGAACATTTATTTTACAAGAGCGCAGGCTGAAACCCTGGCGGAAATTTTTGATCCTTTCTTTTTACGGGGGTTGATTACTACCGACACCAGAGTAAATGTAGAATCAAAGGCAAATAAAGACGATTATTAATTTATGAATCAGACTGTACTGGAAATTGGCGGCGAAAAATTAACAATCGAAAAGCTGAACGCGGCTGCCAAAAAACAGATAGAAGCGCGGCTCTGCGAAAGCGGTGATTTTACCGCAAAAATAGGAAAAAGCGCGGATTTTCTTGAAAAAACCCTGGAAAAATACGGCGGCATTTACGGAGTTACTACAGGGTATGGCGATTCCTGCACCAATGTTGTAAATCCTGAAAATTACAGCGACCTGCCCGTCAACCTGACGCGGTTCCACGGCTGCGGCATGGGGGACTACTTTGACGATGAGACTGTCCGGGCGCTGATGATCGTCAGGTTAAATACCTTATCGCAGGGGTTTTCCGGCGTAAGCATGGAATTGCTGCGCTTCATCGAATTTTTCATAAAAAATGATATTCTGCCCCTGGTTCCGCAGGAAGGCTCTGTAGGCGCATCGGGGGATCTTACACCGCTTTCCTACCTGGCGGGCGCGCTCATCGGGGAGCGGAAAGTGCGTTACAGGGGCGCGGTACGGCCTTCGGCTGAAGTCCTCGCGGAACTTGGAAAGAGCCCATATCAGTTCCGCCCGAAAGAGGCAATCGCGATTATGAACGGAACCGCCGTAATGAACGCTGCCGCGGCTCTTGCCTTTGCCGGCGCGGAATATCTGGCGGATTTGGCGTGCAGAATCACTGCGATGAATTCAATCGCTCTGAAAGGCAATGCCTATCATTTTGACAAGCGGCTTTTTGAGCTGAAACCCCACCCGGGACAGGCTCTGGCGGCGGAAAAAATACGCCTCTCCCTGCCCGGCTGTCTGACCCCGCTTGAAGCTCCGGCTCGAATTCAGGATGTTTACTCGGTTCGGTGCGCTCCTCATGTAATCGGGCTTTATTACGATGTCTGCGGCGTAATGCGGAATTTGATAGAGACAGAAATGAACAGCGCCAACGATAACCCGCTTATCGATCCGGTTACTCAGTCGGTGTATCACGGCGGGCATTTTTACGGCGGGCATATCTGCTTCGCCATGGATTCGCTTAAAAACATTACCGCGAATATCGCGGACCTTCTGGATCGCCAACTGGCGCTTCTTGTTGACATCAAGTTCAATAAAGGCCTGCCTTCCAACCTTACCGGAAACCGGGGCAACTCCTGCAATCACGGTTTCAAGGCTGTGCAGATTGCGGTCTCCGCCTGGACTGGCGAAGCGCTTAAAAATACAATGCCGGCAAGCGTCTTCTCGCGTTCCACCGAGTGCCACAACCAGGACAAGGTGAGTATGGGGACAATCGCAGCCCGCGACTGCGTAAGGGTTAATAAACTGACCTCGCAGGTAACAGCCGCCCTCCTGCTCGCTTCATTCCAGGCGCTCAATTTAAGGATTAAAAACGGCGAACTTGATCTTTCCGCTTTAGGACAGGCGAAAACCACCTATAACGAAATCGCCGCTTTCTTTAATCCGCTGGAAAACGACCGCCCCCTGGAGGACGATCTCAGAAAAACCCTGGAACTGATAGAGCGCCGGCATTTCAATCTTTAATTTTCCGGATATGCGTTTAACAGA
>JAIRQN010000093.1 GCA_031256445.1 Treponema sp.
AACAGCGCCCGCAGCAGTTACCGTTTGTTATACGACGTGCCTTCCGTTTTATATATTTCCATTTCAAATTCTATTTCATCTCTTATTGGTATTTCATATTCTCCAATTAATGGTATTTCCGGTTTTAATTTTCTTGATTCTTCCATCGCATTTTTGTAAAAATTTGAAATACAAAAACCTCTTCTTTGATAAAACTTTATTGCGTCTATATTGTCATTTGATGTTATTAGCCATAATCTTTTACATTTATTTGTTACTGCAATTTCCTTTATTTTTTCAATTATTCTTGTTCCAATTCCTTGCTTTTGGATTAATGCTTCCAGTAAAACTATTTCACATTCTCCATTTATAATGTAATAAAGCCCTAAACCTATAATTATTCCATTTTCATATGTTAATATTCCTTCTAAATCCTCTACCTTATATTTTTTTCCCCTGCTTACAATAATGTCAGATCTCCAGCTTTGTTTTATTAGTTCAGAAAGTGCTTCTTCGTCTTTTTCCGTTTTTGTTACATATTCCTTAAAATACATTTTTTCCAATGGAATCCAGCCTATTTCAGATGTTTCCATGTTTTTTGACCAAAGCCAACCATTTAACTGCATAATACCTTCAACAATTGTTCCAATATCTATATCCAATTCCTTCGCAGAATAATTTTCAACTATAACCCCAAAATCGTTTTCATATAGGATAATCTGTTTCGGAACCCAGCCACTATTTGATTTATCCAATTTTGTGCAGAAAACCCAATTTGGCCAATCTTCGCCTGATTCTTCTCCAATAATTACCTTTTCATCTTGGCTCAACAATAACGGATTAGGATATTCTGTTCTATGGTTTTCAATAACTTTATACTTCATATTTAATTTTATCATAAATAGGAATATTCGGTCAATATTTTTTCAATTCAATTTTCCAATCAGTTAGGATGGCATGTCGTATAACGTTCTAGGTAACTGACGTTTATTTCAATTTTGCCTTTAAACTAAATGTAAATGGTAATTTTTTATCAAAGTGCGGAAAATGATATTGGCCATTTTTATTTTCTTTTAATTTTTCCTCATTAAAAATCATGTAAAACGGATGTGAATCCAATATATAAATAACATTGTCTATACCCCAAGCCAAAACAGGGATATCCTTATCAACAGACGCTTTGATTGCGTTCATCACCGCCTTAAAATCTTTTTTATGCCGCTGTCACATTGCAAACCTTCAGGGTTGCCGATTTTTTCGGAATACATATAAGTGAGTTATCGCCGATTGTGATACCGGTTGTCAAGGAAAACCGCTGATAATGAGCGCTTGAAACACATACATGATTAGCTACATCATCCAGAGTGATTTCATTGGTCAGGTTGCTCTCAAAAAATTGGATTGCTTTTGTCAGGCTTTGCCTTTTTCCCCGATCTCCTCCAGCATTTCTTTTGCCTCATTGTGTCCTTGTGCGGCTGCTTTTCGGAAATATTCAGCTAAGAGGTAATTCGTTTTCTTTAAAAATCTCTCTTGGCGTTTTTACTTTTTGCTCTTTCTGCATAATAATCTCCTTTTACGGTTTTCGTCAGGTGCATACAAGATAAAAGAAAATTATATTAATGTGACTGTTTCTTTAGCATAGTCAATATCTCCTTGTGTGAGCGCATTTTATATCACAATTTCAAAAGGCGGATACCTGGAAAAATATTCAAACGCTTCATCAAGCAATTTTATCCGCTCGTTTTGTAAATTAATTTCGTTACATACATTTTCACCAATATTTCCGCTTGTGATTGTTGTACTGCTTCATTCGGGGGCTTCGGTTAGCCAAATTAAAGTTTCTATAGCGTCTAACTGACAGAATTTGTATCTGTCAGTATTTCAATTCTTGTAAATTGAATAAAATACGGAACTTCGGTTTACTTTGCTTTGCGATCCCGGACTGAGATTTTTTTATTAAAGCTCTTATTTCCAAAGCAATCGTGTAACCGGCGAAAGCGGAAATCAATCTGTCTATGCTGTTAATAATAGGAATATGTGAAAGTATTTCTTTTAAAATAAGCGGAACATTTTGTCCGAACATGGCGGCTGAAAGAATTCCCGGAAGGCATGATCTTTCGATGAGAGGCGAATTTACGGTAATGATGATTATGGTGAAGAACGGAAAAAATAATAAACAAATTGCCGTAAGTTTGGGTATAAAAGCGAGGACTGTAGAAAATATTCTGCATTGCGTATAACAAACTCGGCGTACATTCGCGCTCGGAATTAATCGAATTGTGAGAGGTTTCTTGTTTAAGTTATAAAATATTGTTTGATATTAAAAAACCGTATAAAAACTACTCATGACAGATTTATTAAACACCTCGTATATTGGACTTGTTCGGCAACTGCGAACCTTTGGTTCGGGTTAGTTGTCTACAAGTCCGGCATTTTCTCGTCTGAAGACTGCGAAAATGCCATTTTTAAAGGAAGTTTCAAACTTCGTTTGGCTCTGTAACTGAGGTTATCGAACAATTCTATTAATTAAAGACAAGGAAGAAATAATGTTATTGATTATGAAAAATTACGCGCAAAAGATTGACACTGCAAGAATCATGTTGATTGCGGTTGCCGCAGTGCTGCTGTTTATGCCGGCTGTTTCTGAATCCCAGCAATATTATTCAGGCGATGGAGGCAGAGGCGTAAGAGTTACCGTTTCCGAACTTTCAGGCAAAGGGCTTTCAACTCAGGAACAGTCGATTCTTCACTTCACGCAAGGTACTTATACAACCGGAAGCGGACTTAGAGAATGTCAAAGTAACGACTGTACTGCAATTGCAGATATTGTAATAACTGGAGAATATGCAGACCAATGACTTGTATTAAAAGCATTGAGTCAAGCGCCGAATGAATCCGATATTAATTTTTCAGTAAGCCTTTTATAGAATCCCCTTATCATAGACAGACTCTGAATAACCATTAAAAATGTTTATTGGACTTGTTCGGCAACTGCGAACCTTCGGTCCCAGGTCAGTTGTCTCACAAGTCCATTGACTTTAAGCGCCTTTATAGTAGAATCATGCTGAGGAGTAAACGTGAGTAATTGGTATAACAAGGACGCGGAAACTGTGTTAAAAGAAAAAAACACAGACGCGGATAAGGGTTTAACGGCGGGTGAAGCGGAAGCAAGGCAGGCGCAGTTTGGTTTAAATAAATTCGCGGAGAAGAAAAAAGAAAGCCTTTTCTCCCAGATAATTCGCCAGTTAAAAGATGTCGCGGTAATCATTCTGCTTTTGGCGGCGGTTCTTTCATTTACGCTTGAATTACGCGAATTAATGGCAGGGCACAGCGTAAGTTTTATAGAGCCTATCGTGATCATATCAATCGTAATAATGAATGTGATACTTGCTGTCACACAGGAACGAAGCGCGGAAAGATCGCTTGAGGCACTGGCGGTTCTGAACAGCCCGTCCTGTTTTGTGATAAGGGACGGACTCAAACAGGAAATTGATACAGTGTTTGTCGTTCCCGGCGACATAATTGCAATGAAAACAGGCGATCTTGTTCCTGCGGACGCGCGGATAATAAAGTGCGAAAGTTTCGCGGTTGACGAGGCGTCTCTTACGGGGGAGAGCGAACCTTCAGAAAAATCGTCTGAACCTATCGAAAAGGAAAAAGCGCCAATCGGAGACAGACATAACATGGTTTTTTCCGGCTGCCTTGTTGTAAGCGGGTACGCAAGCGCCGTTGTTACAAAAACGGGAATGCATACACAAATCGGAAAAATAGCGGGTTACCTTAACCACACCAAAAAGAACAAAACGCCGCTTCAGCTTCGCCTTGATAAACTCGGTAAGATGATCAGCACAATCGCCATACTGGCGGCCTTCACCATTTTTGTGATCGGACTTCTTCAGGGACAGGAAATCTGGCACCTTGTAATGTTAGCTGTAACTCTCGCTGTCGCGGCGGTTCCTGAAACGCTCGCTCTTATTGTAACGCTGATGCTTACACACGGCGTTAAAAAAATGGTAAATAAAAACGCCCTCATCAGGAAACTGCAGGCGGTGGAAACACTGGGAAGCACGTCCGTTATCTGCTCTGACAAAACCGGCACTCTTACGCAGAACAAGATGGCGATTAAAAGGCTTTGGGTATACGGCGGAACTCCCATCAGCGAAACGGAAGCCAATTCAAATGAGCATATTGAGCTGATAAAAGATTTTCTTTTGGCAAGCTCGGTGACAATGGAAAAAACCGGCGCGGGCGAAATAAAAATCATAGGCGATCCTACAGAATCGGCGATTATGCGCCTTTCTGTCGAAAAGGGGATAAAAAAGGAAACCCTTGACGCCGAATATGAAAAAGCCGCAGAGATTCCTTTTTCATCGGCAAGAAAGATGATGACGACAATTTATAAAAAAAAGGACGGACGTTATCTGGTATTAACCAAGGGCGCTTTTGACAGAATTCCTTTTAATAAAAAAGACTTGAATTATGTCAAAGAGCTGGAAGATATTCATGATTCTTTCGCGAGAGACGCGTTACGTGTAATAACGCTTGCCTGCAAAGAAGTTGACGCTCTGCCTGAAAAAGAAAATCTGCAGGAAATTGAAAACGATCTTGACTTTAAAGGTTTCATCGGACTTATCGATCCTCCGCGGCCGGAAGCCGCCGCAGCGATTGCCCGCGCGAAAAAAGCGGGAGTGCGCACGATTATGATAACGGGAGACCACGCGCTGACAGCGGCGGCAATCGCCAGAGAACTTGGCATTATCTCGGCGAAAGAGGGCATAATCACAGGCGAAGAGCTGGCAAAACTCTCAGACGAAGAATTTTTCGGAAGCATCGAATTTTATTCCGTTTACGCCCGCGTTTCGCCTTCGGACAAAATTCGAATAGTGCAGGCCTGGCAGGAAAGGGGCGCTGTTGTATCAATGACCGGAGACGGCGTAAACGACGCGCCTGCGCTTAAAGCCGCCGCTGTCGGCGTAGCGATGGGAATTAACGGCACGGAAGTGGCAAAGAGCGCGTCTGACATGGTTCTTACCGATGACAAATTTTCCACTATTGTGGAAGCTGTCGAAGAAGGGCGAAAGGTGTTCGCCAACATAAAAAAACTCGTCTACTTTTTGATTGTGTGCAACATGTCAGAAATAGCCGTTATGATCTTCGGACAGGTTTCGGGATGGGGCGTTCCTGTTACTCCAATTATGCTTTTAATCATCAATGTGCTTGGCGACGGTATTCCGGGAATGGCGCTGGCGAAAGAACACACCGATGTGCGGATAATGAAAAGAAAACCCATTGACAGGGAAGAAAGTTTTTTCGCAGGCGGCCTTATGGAAGTTATCATTCAGCAGACAATAATGTGCAGCATAACGGTGCTTACCGCTTTCTATATCGGGAAATTTATTCTGCTGCCCGGCGGATTTTTGCCGTCACACGAAATCGGGCAGACAATGGCGTTTATCGTTCTGGGATGGACATCGTTAATACACATCTTTGTGGTAAGAAGCAGAGTTTCAGTTTTCAGGCGCACACTCAAAGATAACCCGCAATTGTTAATCAGTACGGTGATTATGTTCTTCGTGCTTGCGGGTTTAGCCGCCATTCCGCCTGTTGCCTCAACTTTGGGATTTACCGCCATCAGCGGGCGTCATTGGCTAATCGCGCTTGGCATTTCGGTAATTCCGCTGCTGGTTTCTGAATACGGAAAGTTCTGGGATAACTACAAGTACCACGAAGCGGAAAGACTGCGCGTTGAGCATCTTAAGATTCATTGAGTCTCAATAATTTCGTTCACCGCGTCAGGATCATAAAACGGCACGGGCTTTCCGTATTCGACAATGAATCTCTCATGCCCCTGACCGTTAATGATTATGCTGTCTCCGTTCTCCGCCATCTCGATTGCTTTTTTAATCGCGTCGTATCTTGTCTGCCCGCCGTGCAGTCCGCCGGGGAATATTTTTTGCTGCTTGGCGACAATTTCGTCAGTTGTTTCCGATACCGGAGAAATGTAGGTAAATATCACTGTATCGGCGTATTTTCCGGCAACAGCGGCGGTTTCGTTTCTTGACTCGGATTTACCGGAGCTAATTCCGGTAACAGAAATAATTTTTCCTTTTGTGATTTTTCTTAGTTCAGCTAACGTCGTTTCCAGAGCGGAAGGATTATGCGCGTAATCAATATATACGTCAGCGCCTTTTTTGGTTTTATTGACAAATTCCATTCTGCCGTTAACAGTTTTTAATTTACAGAGTTTTTCAACCGCCAGACCGGTTTTGTTTTTTGGCAGAATTGACAATACAAAACCCAATGCGTTAACAGCGTTGTAAATCTGAAATTCCCCCGATAAATTAATTTTAGCGGAATATTTTTTACCGTAGATTTTCAGTTTTACCCTGAAGGCGGATTTTTCA
>JAIRQN010000025.1 GCA_031256445.1 Treponema sp.
TGACAGCGACATCGCTGGGCGGCGGAATAAGCGTGCGCGGCAATACGCCGAAACGCGGAAGACATTCCCACAAAATCAATAAAGGAATAAGCACCGTTAAAAATTCAAACGAGAATATATTTAAAGCGGCGCCCTTAAAGAAAATTCGGGAACGGGCTGTCCTTGCAGTATTTCAAACGGCAATATTGTATTGTCCGCCACAACACGGCGCAGTTGATCCGGAGAAAGATTTTCTGTCGCCGCAAGCGCTGAGATAAACGGCTGCAAGGCTTTTATTTTGTCTTTACGCGCAAGCAGTACAAGCGCAGCCTGATCAATTACCGCAGGGCAGCATTCATCACCCGGCTGTACTTCCCAATTTTGATACAGAATGGAATGACCTTCATGCAGCGCAACGACAGAATATGTGCCTTTTATAATTACCGCGTCAACTGTTCTTGCTTCCAGCGCGGGAAGCATTGTGTCAAACGGCATATACAAATATTTTACATTTGATAAATCCGCCGCGAATCTTTGAGCGTCTTCTGTAAATTGTTCCAGTAAAACGCAATGCGGCGCGGAAGCGGCAACTGTCAGATTGCCAAGTTCGTTTAACCGGTTATTCAAACCTTTTCGCAAAACAAGAGTCGCACCGTAAGGATATGCTATTTTCCCCACAACAGTAAGCCGCTCAAACCCGCTCAATTTGGAGAAAGCGGCTAATCTGTCAGCTTCTACAAATCCTGCGTCTAACGTACCAGATAACAAACCATAGGCAATATCAGATGAAGAATTAAATTGCTGAAAGTCGATTGACTGCAAATCAGTTTGCTGCGCCGCAAACACAGCGGCAGAAAGGTATCCGCCGCCATGACCTATTCTAAGTCTGGCTTTGCCTGATAGTACGCCGTCATTCTTTTTTACGCACGAGCATAAAAGCATTGAAAAAAACAAAGTCAGAACAAGTAATTTTTTCACTATAATTATCCCTTTTAATCGTTTATAAACATAATTACCAAGTAACATAGTATTTAAGTATGTTTATAGACATGATAATAATAATACCCTGCTATGTCAATAGGTTTTTCAAATAACATAATTATTTTCATAGGTTTTTTGATTGCAAAGATCTGCAATAGTAATACTCCCGAAAAATTTGTCTACGACTGCCTGGAACTGCTGCCACATGGGTAATGTCCGGCATTCGTACGCGCGGCGGCATTTATTGGGTTTATCCTCCATACATGAGACCGGAACAAAATTTCCTTCTACAAGTTTTAATATGCTTCCTACTGCACAGGATTCAGGCATACATGCCAGCTTATACCCGCCGCCTTTTCCGCGAAGCCCGTCCAGAAAGCCCGCTTTTGTAAGCGCAGGAAGGATGTTTTCCAAATATTTCTCCGAAATTTCCTGCCTATCCGCTATTTCCTTCAAAGTTATATATTCGCCGGTATTATGCTCCGCAATATCAATCATCACCCGCAGGGCATATCGTCCTCTTGTTGAAATCATCATGATACTATAAACTCCGAATTTAACATATTTTACTACAATGTTTATGGGATTTACAAGTAAATCAAAGAAGGTTTGCCAATGATCGCGTTATATCCGGAATTTTTTAATGATGTATTTGGCCCCATTATGCAGCCTGGTTCAAGTTCGCATATGGCAGGGCCGTGCCGCGCGGGGATTTTATGCAATTCACTGTTGAACGAGGAAGTATCCGATATCTGCATCGAACTGGATAAAGACGGCTCAATGGCGGGAACATTGGGTACAATGAACGAAGATACCGGAATGTTAAACGGAGCAATTGGTAATCCCGTTGACCATCCTGACTTTTTTGAAATTAAGACAATACTAAAAAAGCGGAATATTTCGTATAACATTGACATTTGTTCCATGAAAGAAAGCGCTCACAGTAACGCGATGAAATTTATCATAAAAGGCGTATCCGGAAAAACGGTATCAATGGTCGCGAATTCCACAGGCGGCGGAATGGTGGAAACAGTATGGGTAAACGGTTATAAATTCAGCGGTTTTGGCGATACTTACGTCCTGTTTGTTACAGCGCCAGAAGGCGCGGCAGTTGAAAATGAACTGACAGAAAAAATCCGCGCGGCACATGAAGTTCTGGAAACAGGAATCGGAACTGGACATAACGGAGGGACGGTATATTGGTTTAAGATGCCGGAAAAACCTGATGATGGCGCATTAAGTTTTTTAAAAAAAGAAAATTATTCTGTCATGAAGCCTGTTCTGCCTGTCATATCAAATAAAAACAGACAGCCGCAGTTTTTCAATACAATGACGCAATGGAGAGCTATAGCAAAGGAGCAAAACAAGACTATGTTTGATGTTGCTGTAGATTATGAAACAGCGGCGTCAGGCTGGCCGCGCGAAAAAATTATTGATTACATGCAAAACAGGATACAAAAAACAATGCACAGAAGAATTTACGCGATTGCTTCGGGGACGGAAGCGCCTGCGCCAAATGCGTTCTTCCCCGCCTCCTATAAAAATTGGGGTAACAAAATGAAAGACGCCAAACTGGTACAGGGATTATTCGCGAAATCAATTTATTATGTTTCATGCGCAAGAGTGCAATGTCCGGGCGTCCTTGATGTACCGGGTCCTATGGGTTCAGGCGGCGGATTTATTTCCGGCATATTACATGCCGTAAAAGAGGAGTTTAATTTAAGCGATGAAGATATTCTGAGGGGACTGTTTATTGCCGCCGGAATTGGAGCCATCTGTTATACCAGAACAAATCCTACGGGAGAAGTAATCGGATGCGCCGGTGAATGCGGCTGCTGCAGCGCCATGGCCGCCGCCGCTGTGGTGGAAATGCTTCACGGAACGCCGCAGCAGATCGAATCGGCGGCGTCTCTTGCTCTGCAAAACGCTGTCGGCTGGCCGTGCGACATAATTCCCGGCGGTCAGGGAATGCCCTGCGGATCGAGAATTTTAAGCGTAGCGGTAATGTCAATCGTCTTTGCACAATGGGCTTTGATAGATGAAGATCCGGTGCTTCCCTTCCACGAAGTAGTTGATGTAGCCGATCGTGTCGGCAGATCCATGGATTCCGGCATGTTATGCACCGCAAGGGGCGGAATGTGTTCAGCCCCCACAGCGCAAAAGATAATGGAAAATTTCAAGAGGGTTGTTCAATAACCGAAGTCATCGAACAACCCTAATGTACTATTTTGCGAAATGGACATCCTGAATAGGAAGCGCCCACAATGAAACCACAACGCCTGTATACTTTTTGTTTAAAGCGCTTGGCCGGTTGGAATAATCAAATACTATGTAGGGTACGTCGTTCACGATAATATCCATCATTCTTGATTGAATTTCAAAACGCTTGACGGAATCAATGACGATCCTCTGCTGTTCAATTAAATTGTCAACTTCGTGATTAACGTAGACCGCGGCATTATAACTTTCGTTCGCGTGAATGGAGCCGTACATGATCTCTATATTGCCGTTAAGATCCGGGTAATCCGCTTCCCATCCGCCGATGATCATGTCGTAGTCCCTTTTACCGTTCGCGTCAAGAACGCCTCCCATCTGGTGAACATCCTGTTCGTCGCCGGTCATTTTCCTAATGGTCACGTTGATGTTAATAGCGCGTAACGACTCCTGAATGTAAAGAGCGCGCTGGTTGACAAGTGAATTTTCACTGACGACAAGGTCGCAGTTAAAGCCGTTGGGATATGCTGAATTGGCAAGATGCCGCCTTGCAGCCGCCAGATCCAGGGTATAACCCTGGTTATTCCTGAGATACGTCTGCCAGTTCGCGGCATTCTCGCCGAAGAGAGCCGGACCAAAAGGCAGAATGGTTCCCGGCAAACCGGCGCGTCCTATTATGCGCTGTTGAAATTCTGGAATATTCATGGCGCGTGAAATGGCTTTGCGCACATTAATATCGTTCATGGGAGCTCTCTGGGTGTTAAACGCCAGATAGGTTTGGTGGAAAGTAGACGCTACGCTGAGGTTTATGTTGGGATCCGAAGCCAGAAGGTCAAGCTGATCCATCGGCAGGTTCATGCAGAAATCAACATTTCCGGTTTGGAGGGCTATAATCCTGGAAGTATCCTCGGGAATTATCCTGAAAACCAGGGTGTCAACAATGTTAGCTGCAAGTTTTGCGCTGTTCCAGTATTTTGTATTTTTCTTTAACACAATTTCCTGACCGCTTGTCCAGCTCTGGAACACGAAAGGACCGGTGGCGACAATGCCCCCTGCGGCAGTTCCGAAGTTCCCTTTGTTTTTTTCGTAATAGGCTTTGCTGATTATGCGTCCCGCGCCTGTGGCCGGAACATACTTGAAAACAGCCGAAGGATTCCTGAGCTTGATGGTAAACTGCCAGCCGTTAACGGAAAAACTTTCCACATCACTGTAAAAATCGGAAAAGTAGGTTCCGCCGTCCGGGTCTCTGGAACGTTCAAACGAAAAGAGCACGTCGTCCATTGTCATTTTGGTTCCGTCAGAAAACAGGACATCGTCCCGCACATTGTAAACATAAGTAAGATCGTCAACCTGCTGCCAGCTGCGGGCAAGTTCCAGAACAATGTTGTTGTCGACATCCAGGGTTAAAAGCCCTTCAGTTATCTGATTGGTAACCTGGTTTGTAACATAGTTCCATGCCACACCGGGATCTAACGCTCTGATATCTTCGCTCAGGGCGATGGTAAAAGTAACTCCCTGTGAAGCCGTTCTTTGCCTGTTACATCCGGTAAAAAATATGCCGGCGATCAGTAAGATTGCGATTGCAAGACAAAGAAATTTTTTCATAATTTATTCCTCCTAAAATGTATTAACATATTAACATATCATATTAATATGTTATTGATATTATAAATATATCATAGAAACATACTATGTCAATAGGGAAAATTAATTCCCCGCATTTAAATTTTGTATACTGTCTCTCCGGCGCACATAGTTCTTAAAACACGGGTTTTATGAATATCCTGCGGCGCAATGGCAAAAATGTCCCTGTCAAGGAATACCAAATCCGCGAAAAAGCCTGCGGCAATGCGGCCCAGATAACTTTCATTATGGGCGGAAAACGCTGAAGCCGCAGTATAAGCGTTAAGCGCGGAATAAACGTCTACTTTCTCATCGGAGAAAAAACTTTTGGAAAGCAGATCTTCGCTGTTGCGGCGCAGTACAGCCCACTCAATATTGGGAAGGGGATTAAGGCCGCTTACAGGCGCGTCTGTGCTGTAACTTACCGGAATACCCATTTTCTGTATGGAATGCCATGCGTAAGAAGTGGAAGCAAGCTGCGGACCAACTCTGTCCGCAAGAATACGCATATCTTCAGCGAGAAAAACAGGCTGAACCAGCGCGAGAATTTTCCGGCTGGCCATCCGCTGTAAAAGATCCGCTGATGTTATCTGGCAATGAATGATCCCGTGGCGCAGGGGGTTTTGTCCTATGGAAGTAACCTTTTCATAAGCCTGAAGAACGGCATCAATCCCCGCGTCCCCAATGGCATGAATCAGTACCTGCATGCCTCCGGCTGAGGCCTTTTGGATAAAGCAGTCAAGCCTCTCTTGATTTAAAACAGGGAATCCGCGGGTTTCCGGTTTATCCTTGTAAGGCTGCCGCATCCAGGCGGTATGACCGCCCAATGTCCCGTCCATAAAGAGTTTGACAGAACCCATTTTCAAAAAGACTCCCCAGCGCTCATCTTCCCACAGCGGAGACAGATAAATATCACGTTTCAGGTAATCATCAAGAATTTCTTCCTTTAAGGAAATTCCGCATTGCAAATTAACACGGAGCGCAGGCTTGTCCTGATTTTTATATTCATTATAAATATCCCTATAAGCTCCGATAACACTGTCAAAATCAATACCTTCAATGTCATGACTCCCGCAGGCGCTTATTCCAAAAGAATGCGCTTTCTCCATGCCCAGGCGCAGGAATTCCTTCATTTCCTCCCTTGAAGGCGCGGGAACCATCTTATAAACCAGTTCGTTGGCATTCTCTCTGAGCACGCCTGTGGGTCTTCCGTTCATGTCCTTTTCCACGGTTCCGCCGTCTACATCAGGAGCGGATTCGCTTATTCCTGCAAGCTGTAAAGCGAGTGAATTACAGTAGACTGTATGTCCGCAATGGCGGCTAAAAATTATCGGATGTTCCGCGGATATTTTATCAATATCTTCTCGGCGAAGATCCCGCTTCTCTCCCGAACTAAAAAGATCAGGGTTAACACCCGCGCCCTGAATATATTTTCCTGGTGGAGGATTAAATTTTTTGATATGTTCCCTGCCGCGGGAAATCACTTCCTCAATGGAATTCGCTCCTGTACATACAACACTGACTGTACGCCTGCCAACCCACATAAGATGAATATGGCTGTCACAAAAAGCCGGCAGCACTAAAGCGCCTTGCGCGTCTATTTTTTCAGCTCCCGGAGGAACTTCATTTAACAGATCCCTTGTTGACCCGGTTTTAAGTATCCTGCCTTTTTCAATAACCAGAGCTTCACAAAAAATATCCTTTTCAAGGCAGATCCGCCCGTTATAAATAATTTTTACCATTTTCTATCTATCCTTTATGTATATTCTTTATGTTAAATGACATCGTATGCTGTGCCTGTCTGATATTTCCCGTAACTGCGGAAAATTTTGCGAACATTGCGGTTTTGCTTGCGGACAGCGTGGAGCAAACGGACAGCCTGGAATCTGCGCGGTCGCTGACGCAATATCGCCATGAATAATATTTTTTAAATTAACAGAAGAATCTTTAAAAACATCAAGTCGTGGAGCGCAATCGCGCAGGGATCGCGTATAAGGATGCAGCGAGTTACAGGATAATTCCGATGCCGGAATCATTTCCATAATAATGCCAAGATACATCACAGCGACCATGTCACAAAAATACTCTACCACATTCATATCGTGCGAAATAAAAATCATCGTCATTGAGCGGCTGCTTCGGATATCCTCAAGCAGATTAAGAAGCTGAGACTGAACTGATACGTCCAGAGAGGCAAGCGGCTCATCAGCCACAAGAAGCGAAGGTTCCGATAACAGCGATCTGGCAATGGCTAGACGCTGAAGCTGCCCACCGGAAAGTTCGCGCGGCCAGCGGTTAAGCAGATCTCCTGAAAGCCCTGTATCGTTTAAAAGTTTTTCAATTTTCTCACGGCTTTCACTGATACTCATGCCGTAGTAACGGCAGACTTCCATAAGAGCCTTGTCAATCCTGATTTTTGGATTAAACGAGGCGTACGGATTTTGAAAGACCATCTGCAAATCCTTTCGAATAGGTCTTAAAGTTTTCCTGCTGATACCCGTGATCTCTTTTTCATCAAAAAAAACCTGTCCCGCGCTTGGCTCGACAAGGCGTAGTATAAGACGCGCTAAAGTAGACTTGCCGCAGCCGGATTCCCCGACAACGCCAAGAACTTCATTTTTTTCTACGTTAAATGAAATTCCGTTTACAGCCCATAAACGCCGCCTGCTGTTCGTTATAAAACATTTTTTTAAATCTTTTACTTCTAACATACGCCGCTCTCTTCGGAAATTCTGTGGCAGCATACGGATCTTCCGCCACCAAGATCAAAGGGTAAAGGCATTTGTGTACAGGCGTCGTCTGCCGTTTGGCAGCGCGGAATAAAGGGACATGCTTTGGCAGGTTCGTAAAGTCTCGGCGGAGAACCGGGGATTACAGGCAGTTTTGCCCTGCGGCCGTCATTGTGACTGCCCGGACGCGGTATACAGTTTATTAATGCCTTTGTGTATGGATGACGCGGCGATTTAATTATATCCCTTACCGGAGCTGTTTCGACAATGCGCCCCGCGTACATTACAGAAGCATTATCGCAATTTTCGGTAACAAGCGCGAAATTATGGGTTATAAGTATAATTGTTAACGAAAGTTCTTTCTGTAAACTCCTTAACAGGTTTAAAACCTGAGCCTGTATCGTAAGATCCAAAGCCGTTGTAGGTTCGTCCGCGATAAGCAGCTCAGGATTGCAGCA
>JAIRQN010000030.1 GCA_031256445.1 Treponema sp.
ACTGGCGTTGTAGGCGTCTGCGAAGCGGCAGCCTGCGCAAAATCTGACGGAACATCGGTATCAGTATAAAAAGCGGCCCTGTGGTACTTTACCGATTTTAATTTACCCGCTTCCTTTACCGAAAAACCCATCCTGATCGCTCCGTTCACTTCAGAGCCCGCAACAGGTATAATTAAATCCGTCTGCGGCCCTTTTGAATCCTTCATAACGGTAAAATTAACGACCTTGCTTTTTTCAACTTCGTTAACCGCTTTAATCAATACGTTAACAGAACCATCGGGAGCGGCTATCATGTTTATATCGCGTGTTATATCAAGGTTAACCGGGGTTTCCAGTTCGTTAACCTCAGCGGCGTTAAGGAAGTTTGTCCATGTTACGCCCATGTCAAGCGAGTATGCGACAGCGCTTATTTTATTAACGCTTGAGACATTGAAGGTAACTTCCGGGATGGTATTTACCAGCCATTTGCCCTGCGGCGCTTTTTTTAATGTAACGGACGGGCCGTTAAAATCGGCTATCACGCTGAACTGTTTGCTTGTGTAGGCGCGGTTGTTCCTTCCTGTCATATTCAATGTCAATGGACCGAAGCTGCCTTCCCTTCTCGCTTTTAGAATTACACGCCCGTACTCATCTACCCGGACGATAAGGTTTTCCGATCCTTCGCCTGAAAGCTGCGCGCTGCTTAGCGGTTCCCCGCCAAACCCGAGAAGCTCTTCATCCGCGGAATTCAGTTTAATTCTGCTTCCCAGCATATTCGGCCTGATCCATTCAAACGGTTCAGTAAATACAACAGGAGGAAGAACAGGCGCGTCTTCCATCGTTTGACCTTTGGCAGGAACGAAAGGAATTATCATAGGAGCGACAAAAATATACTCGTTGAAAATTACTTCGCGATCTTTATCCGACGCTTTCAGTTCAATTTTTGTGTATCCTTCGGCAAGGTTATCCGGAACATTAACTGATGTTTTAAATACGCCATCTTTTCCCGCGCTTGCTTTAATAACAGCCGCAGGCATATCGCCAAACGCTACAGAAACAGATGAAAGCGATGCCGCTTCTACCGTGATTTCCATTGTGGATTTTATTTTATTAACGGGCGTGAATATCATGCCTGTGTAAAATTCAGAAACTACAGGAGGCTTCGCGTTAGTTGTAAAAGAAACAATTCCAGGTTTTGGATGTTTTCCGGGAACTGTAATTCCTTTAACCTGCACTTTATTTCCGGTTACTCCCGTTGTGTCCTTCGCCCAAATTTCAAAGACATGCGTCCCTTCGCGTATTTCCGGCACCATAAACTGGAACGCTCCGGTTGTCGCTATTTCTACAGCCTCTCCGGAATTAATCGAATAAAAAATTGAAGCAACCCCGTCATCGTCATTCGCGGCGCCTTTTACAATCAATGACCCGTCTTCGCAGAAAACGCCCGCTTCCGGCGATTGAAGTGTAACTACCGGCAGATCAGCGTTTTGATCTACCCTGTATTTCTGTTTTGCGGTTGTAACGTTACCTGAAACATCTTCGGCCCTGATTTCAATTTCAATACTGGAGGTTTTTATGTTACGCAGGTCTACGGCGGCTGACCACCACGGATTTCCCTGCTGCATATCAAAATCGCCGCCCGCTTTTCCGGCTTTCCATGAGACCGATTTTATCCCGACAGGATGCGTTGAATATCCGGCAATATAAAAAATTCCGTTTACAGCCGTATCAGGTTCAGGGTAAACGATTTTTACTTCCGGGCCTGTGTTGTTGACAAAAAGCAGATGCGCCGCTGTCCCTACGCTTCCCTGTAAATCTTTGGACTGGAACCATATTACCTTTTCTTTGTCATCAAACGCTTTCGTATTAATGTTGATTTCCCAGGTATTAAGACCGGTTCTTCTGTCTGCGCCGAATTTCACCGGAATGTACTTTTTGCCTTCGTCTACCGAATACGCGAAAGACTCTATACCGTTTCCGTCTGCTATGGTGCCTTTTAAACGGATCTTGCCTGAAACAAGCGCTCCTACTTCATGGCTGGTCACAACGGCATCAGGTTTTTTTCTGTCAAGATGCCACACAACCTGGTGAAACTTGCGGAGTTTAGGCTTAAAATCTTCCGAAATGCCGGAAAGACCGTGAATATCAACAGCCCAGGCAGTTATTGTATAAACGCCGTCAGGCCATTTCTCCTGGTCTGTCGTATTTAGAAAATATGACCAGTATTCCTTGCCCTGGGCGCGTACATTGACAATCTCCTCTCCTTTACCATCTTTGCCGCGGGTTATTTTTAGCTGGACATGATCAACTCCGTCGTCATCTACGGCAATGCCCACAAGGTTTAAATTTCCCTGAACGCGCATATCCGACTTGGGGTTAATAACCGTTACGCGCGGGAGATCTGATTCCGGATCTATAAAAATATTATCAGGACCGGAAATTTTTGAATTGCCGGCTTTATCTTTGGCCTCAAGGTAGTAGTTATATTTCCCGGGTTTTTTGCCGGAAATATCTATCGAATCGGTAAACCCTGCCGGCTCATCTGCTGTATAAGATTCATTCTCTTTATTTCCGCCTGCCCATAATAAAGCCAGACAAAAAAAATGAGATAAGCAGAAAAATAATAATTTTTTACCCATCATGATCTCCTGAATTCTTATGTTTTTCCCAAAAACGGCTAAAAAACACAAAAAAATTGAGTTTATTACTCCAAACCCAAATCCCATAATTAGAGTATAATTAATTATCTGCTGTCTTTCCATATAAAAGTAGCAATTTTATCAAAAATGTTCAATAGGATTACTGAAAATACTTGTCAAAAAAAAAAACTTTATTTATAATACATAAATGAAAGCTGTGAATATCAAAAAATATAGAGTTATTTGTGTGCCGCCTTTTATGGCGGTTTTTTTTGATAATTTGTGTTATTTAAAGAAAAGGAATTAAATGCAGAATATTTCCAAATTGAAAGGACGTTATTTGGTTGAACCCGAAGATCTAACGCTTGAAGAAATGGAATCTCTGTTTAATCTGGCGGAAAATATCGAAAAAGACGATGCTTACCTTCGCGAAAGCTGCCGCGGAAAACTGTTGGCAACTCTCTTTTTTGAGCCAAGCACCAGGACGCGGCTCAGTTTCGAAGCGGCAATGCTCAGGCTTGGCGGAAGCTGTCTTGGCTTTGCCGAACCCGGTTCCAGTTCTGCTTCCAAAGGTGAAAGCCTTGCGGACACAATCCGCATGGCGGCATGTTACGCCGACGCAATCGTCATGCGCAACCCCAAAGAAGGAGCGGCTCTTCTTGCCTCCCGCTATTCGTCAGTTCCGGTAATTAACGCGGGAGACGGCGGGCACCACCATCCCACGCAGACATTGACAGATCTCCTTACAATCAGGCGGCTTTTGGGTAAAATCGGCAATTTAACCGTAGGTTTCTGCGGCGATTTAAAATTCGGCAGAACTGTCCATTCTCTGGCCAAGGCGCTCTCCCGTTATGTGAATATCAAAATGATTTTTATATCTCCCGCTGAACTGACGCTCCCCGATTACATAAAGAGCATTCTGCAAAAACATAAAATCGAATATTATGAAAAGGAAAATCTGGATGATTCCATTCAGGAACTGGATGTTCTGTACATGACGCGCGTTCAGCGCGAACGCTTTTTTAACGAAGAAGACTACATTCGTTTAAAGGACACATATGTCCTTAACAGCGGCAGAATGTCCCAGGCAAAAGAAAAAATGATTGTGCTGCATCCCCTGCCGCGCGTTAACGAAATATCGGTAGAAGTGGACTCTGACCCAAGAGCCGCCTATTTCACGCAGGCCAAATACGGAATGTACGTCCGCATGGCCCTGCTGGCCGCAATTTTAGGAGCCGGACAATGCTAAACATAGATGAGATAAAGAATGGAATAGTCATAGACCACATTCGCGCCGGCCAGGGTATCCGCATTTTTGACTGGCTCGGACTGGATAAAGCGCCCTACACTGTCGCTTATGTCACAAACGCGTCTTCAGAAAGAAGCGGCAGAAAAGATATTATCAAAATTGACAACACAATATCCATTAACCTTGACGTACTCGGCCTTATTGATCCTGACATAACGGTAAATATAATTGAAAACGAAAAAATAACAAAAAAAATCAAACTTTCACTGCCCGCGAAGGTGGAAAATGTGCTGATTTGCAAAAATCCGCGCTGCATAAGTTCAACAGAAAAATATATAACCCATGTTTTCCACCTGGAGAACAGCGAAAGCCGCACCTACCGCTGCGAATACTGCGATGAGGCGATTTCTGCAAAGGACTATAAAACATGGTAGATTTTGTTCCCGCCGTTGATCTGCTTTATGACGCGGTAAAAGCGAAAGGCCATGTCTGTATCGGCCTTGATACCTGCGCCGGCTATGTTCCTGAGCGGGAAAGACGCAAAGCCCAAAATGACGCGCAGGCTGTCCTTGCCTTTAACAAAGCGGTTATAGACGCCACTTATGACGCTGCGGCATGCTACAAAGTGCAGATAGCCTATTACGAGGAAATGGGGCTTGCCGGGCTTGGAACGTACAGTGAAACATTAAAATATATCCGCAGTAAAGGGTCTCTTGTTATCGCTGACATTAAACGCGGCGATATAGCGGATACCGCGCTTCGTTACGCGAATGCCCATTTTTCCGGCGATTTTGAAGCAGATTTTGTAACTCTTAGCCCCTACATGGGAATGGATTCCATAGAACCGTGGCTGTCAAAGGCGGTGTCATGCGGTAAAGGCGCTTTTGTCCTTGTAAGAACAAGCAACCCCGGAAGGAAAGACTTCCAGCTTTTAAAAACCAGTCCGCAATCCGCTTACTTATATGAGGCGGTAGGAGAAAAACTCTCTGAGCTTGCAAAACAGAATAAAGGAAAATGCGGCTACGGCATTTTCGGAGCCGTTACAGGCTGCGCGGAAAGAGACGAAGCCCTGCGGATAAGACAGCAGTATCCGGAACTTTTTTTTCTGATACCCGGATACGGCGCGCAGGGAGGCGGCGCGAAAGACGCGGTTTCACTTTTGCGTAACGGCAACGGAGGCGTTGTAAACGCTTCACGTTCAATAATAACCGCATGGCAGAATGCGCAAAATTATACAGAGCAGGCCATAAAGGACGCGGATAATAATTTCGCCTCCGGGGCTTCCCGCGCGGCGGTTCTTAAAATGCGGGATGAAATATTATCATACGGAGCGCAACAGTGAAAAAAAATATTATATGCGGGTTATCGGCCAACATTCCCATTACCAGTGATATTTTTACGCTGCATTTCAATTGGGAAGGCCCTTCTCCCAAAGCCGGGCAGTTTTTCATGATACGGCCCGCGCGCAGTTCTGTTTTCCTTGGCAGGCCGATCAGTATTTTCGAATTCAATCCCGCGACAAATACGTTAAAGTTCCTGATTATCAGGCACGGAAAGGGAACAGACGAACTGTCTAAAATTCGCGCGGGCGAAGAAGTCGAACTAACCGGCCCTCTTGGCAACAGTTGGGCGGAATTTCTTCCCGAAAACGGAAAAGCCGCGCTGATCGGCGGCGGGGCGGGAGTCGCTCCGCTCTGCGCCCTTGTCGCAGAAAAGGAAAATTATTTTTTTCACTTTTTCGCCGGTTTTAAAACAGGTTTCCGTGAAAAGGAAAAAGAAGACGCCATCCTTGGCGCGGCGTTAAAGGCGCGCAAAGTTATTGTCGCCGCCGAAGACGGCAGAAACGCGCACTCCGGACGCATAGTGGATTTTCTTTTCGAGCCGGAGAATTACAATGTCATTCTGGCCTGCGGACCCGTTCCCATGCTGAAAGCGTTAAAGGAAAAATGCAAATTACGCGGCGTTGAGTGTTATGTGTCAATGGAACAGAGAATGGCATGCGGAGCCGGCGCCTGTCTTGGCTGCACGATAAACACTGTCAAAGGCTACCGGCACTGTTGTTCAGACGGCCCTATTTTTAACGCACAGGAGTTGTACTTTGATGACTGAATCAAATAATACCGGCTCTGATAACAGCGCCGGATACGCGGACAGCGGGGCGGATATCGGCGTCACGATTGCGGGAGTGCGTTTCCGCAACCCTGTTATTGCCGCCTCCGGCACGTTCGGTTTTGGATCGGAATATTCCGGCCTTATTGACGTATCCCAATTGGGAGGCATATGCACAAAAGGACTGACATTTACTCCAAGGCAGGGAAACAAGGGAATGCGTCTGTGGGAAACCGCCTCCGGTTTATTGAATTCAATAGGATTGGAAAATTCCGGCGTTCCGTTTTTTATCGAAAATGAGCTGCCGAAAATGAAACAGCTCGGCCCTGTTATAATAGCGAACATTTCCGGAGAAATGGCGCAGGATTACATCAGCGGGGCCGTTTTGCTTAACAATTCGCCTGTTGATATGGTGGAACTGAATATTTCCTGCCCCAATGTCAAGGCGGGGGGAATGGCGTTCGGGCTGGATCCGGGAACAGCGGCCGCTCTTGTCGCCGCCGTCAGGCGCGTATGCAGCAAAAAGCCGCTGATTGTAAAACTTTCACCTAACGCGCCTTCGCTTACCTCTGTCGCCCTTGCGTGCGTAAAAGCCGGCGCTGACGCGCTCTCTCTTGTCAACACAATCAAGGCCATGGCGATAGATACCGAAAAACGCAAACCTGTTTTTGAAAATATCAGCGCCGGCCTTTCAGGTCCCGCGATAAAGCCAATCGCCCTGCGCATGGTCTGGGAACTGTACGGCTCAATTAAAAACATGGACTCAAATGTGCCGATTATCGGAATCGGAGGCATCAGCACCGTGCAGGACGCGCTTGAATTCCTGATGGCGGGAGCAGCCGCAATTCAGGTAGGAACGGCGACATTCGCCCATCCTGCGGCAATGACAGATATAATCGGCGGAATACGCCAGTATGTAAAAACAAACAATATGAAATCTGTCTCCCAAATATCAATCCGGGAATAAATTATGGAAAATGTTACAGATTTACTGCTTGAATCAGGAGCAATGCTGGAAGGGCACTTCCTGTTAAGTTCCGGCTGTCACTCTGACAGGTACTTTCAGTGCGCGAAACTTTTACAGTACCCGCAAAAGGCAAGAGAGGTTTTCCAAAGAGTCGCCTCCAAAATTCAGGATGATATTAAAAACGGAATCCTGAAAACCGATCTGACCGCGGGACCGGCGGTGGGAGGAATTATCGCAGCATGGGAACTTGGCCGTCAGCTCGGCGTCCCTTCAATTTTTACAGAACGTGACGAAACGGGAGGAATGACGCTGCGCCGCGGGTTTGAGATTCAAAGCGGACAGCATGTTTTAATTGTGGAAGACGTTGTCACAACGGGAAAATCCACTATGGAGTGCGCTGTTGCCCTTGAAAAAGCGGGAGCCGTAATAGCCGGCCTTGCGTGTATTGTGGACAGAAGATCCCGGTCTTGCGAACCTTTTCCATGGCCGTTTTATCCCGCTGTAAAACTGGAAGCCGGAAACTGGGAAGCCTCTCAGTGCGAGCTCTGTAAAAAGGGGATTGCGGCCGTTAAACCTGGATCGAGGAAAATTTGAAAAAACAGGGTTTTAATCCTTACCTGCCCTGCTGGGAATATATTCCTGACGGAGAACCCCATGTGTGGGATGATGAAGAAAACAGGCAGCGGGTTTATGTGTACGGATCGCATGACAGGTTTAACGGCTATGTTTACTGCATGAACGATTATGTCTGCTGGTCGGCGCCTTGTGACAATCTTTGCGAATGGCGGTATGAAGGCGTTATTTATAAAAAGACTGACGATCCCCTTAATAAAGACGGACGCATGAACCTTTACGCGCCTGATGTTACGCGCGGAAGCGACGGCCGTTTTTATCTTTACTATGTCCTTGATAAAGCGGATGTTGTATCTGCCGCTGTCTGTTCTTCGCCCGCAGGCAAATATGAATTTTACGGTTATGTGCAATACATGGACGGAACTCCGCTCGGTAAAAGGGAAGACGCTCATCCTGAAAGCCAGAACGGGCCCAGCTTCCGGGATGTTCCGCAGTTTGACCCGGCTGTGTTGACAGAAGGCGGGAAAACGTATCTTTATTCCGGCCAATGCACAGGAAAGGGAAAATCGGTAGATGAATACAGAACCCATTCAATAGCGGTTGTTCTGAAAGAGGATATGCTGACAATAGAGGAAGGACCCTTCCCCATCGTTCCCGGCGTTCAGGCAAAAGACAAAAAAGGTTTTGAAGGCCATGAATTTTTCGAGGCGTCGTCTGTCCGTAAAATACGCGATACCTATTATTTTGTTTATTCATCATTCGCCATGAACGAACTGTGTTACGCGACAAGCAAAAATCCAATTGGCGGTTTTGAATACGGCGGGGTAATTGTAAGCAACGCCGACACCGGCATAGACAGTTACAAGCCAGCCGGAAAATCCATGTACTTGGGTAATAACAATCACGGGAGCATTGTACAGATAGCAGGCCAATGGTATGTATTTTATCACAGACATACCAACGGCAATGAATTCAGCCGCCAGGCCTGTCTTGAGCCGATAAAAATAAATACTGACGGCTCAATCAATCAGGCGGAAATGACATCATGCGGGCCGAATTCCGGGCCTCTTTCTGGGAGCGGGGAATATCCTGCATATATCGCCTGCAATCTTTTTCTTCAGGATGATCATGAATTGCCGGAAAAGACCCTATGGCCCAACCGTAATCCGTATATGCCGTATATCACGCAGGACGGAAAAGATATTTCACCTGACGATCTGCCTTTTGACTGTGATGAAGAGACAGGTTTAATCGCCAATATTACCGATAACTGCGGTATTGGGTTTAAGTACTTCGATTGCAAAGATGTAATAAAAATGAACGTGAAAATTCGCGGTTATTGCAGGGGGTTTTTCGAGGTAAAAACATCATGGGACGGACAGCCTCTTGGGAAGATCGATGTAATTTCCGGCAACATCTGGACAGAATTTTCTTCTGACATATCCATTCCGGACGGAATACACGCTATTTATTTTATTTACAAAGGCGCAGGAAACGCCGCTTTAAGATCGTTTGAATTTATTACAAAATAAGTCTTTATTTTATAACAGATGTACGGCTTGACTTTTTTTAAGGGATTTTATATATTCGGATAGGACTTCAGCAGTCTCCTTCGTCTAGTGGTTAGGACACCGGGTTTTCATCCCGGCAACGGGGGTTCGACTCCCCCAGGAGATGTAAAAAAAACCGTTTACGGTATTTTTTATTTGTGTTTTATTGTTTAGGGAGGCGACTCCCACGGGAGATGTATCACAGCGGCTTGAGCCGCTTTTTATACGAAATCAAGGAGAGTTAAGTGCCCTGCGGAAGAAAACGTAAACTGCGAAAAATTGCCACACATAAACGCAAGAAAAAACTGCGGAAAAACAGACACAAGAATAAATAGTCGGTCTTTTTATTAAAATTTCCATTACAAAGGAACTGCAAAGACATGGTTTTTCAGGCTCCTCAATCCGCTTTTTAAATATAAGGAGTACAGCGTGGATATATCCGCATTGCAGAATGCCCGCTATAGTTATAAGCCAAAACTGCCTGCCAGTTTATCCGGCTCAATTGATGACATTACCCTTGAATACGGCTCTCCGACAGAAGCGCTCTCTGACAGAGACGAATTACGCAATATTTTTAAAACCACATATGGAAAGCCGCTTGTCGCATTTTCAGGAAAAAAGACTGAAAAAAAAGCGTCTCTGGATTTTCGCCGCCAGTTAAATGCTGCGGTTATTCTTTCAGGAGGACAGGCTCCGGGCGGGCATAATGTCATTGCCGGTTTATATGACGGCCTTAAAAAAGGAAATGAAAAATCTACCCTTTACGGTTTAAAGGGAGGACCAAGCGGCCTTACGGAAAACAGGACGGTTATCCTTACGGACGATATTATTAATGAATACCGGAATACCGGCGGTTTTGACATTATTGGTTCAGGACGGACAAAAATTGAAACGCCGGCGCAGTTCGCGGCCTCTCTTGAAACCGCTAAAAAATTAAACCTTGACGCTGTTGTCATAATCGGCGGAGACGATTCAAACACCAACGCCGCGCTGTTAGCTGAATATTTCCTCGCGAACGGCTCCTCCACACGGGTGATCGGCTGTCCGAAAACAATAGACGGCGATCTTAAAAACGAATATATTGAAACATCATTCGGTTTTGATACCGCGTGCAAAACGTATTCGGAGCTAATCGGCAATATCTGCCGCGACGCCAACAGCGCGAAAAAATACTGGCACTTTATAAAACTTATGGGGCGCGCCGCAAGCCACATTGCCCTTGAGTGCGCGTTCCAGACACAGCCCAATGTCTGCCTCATTTCCGAAGAAGTCGAAGAAAAGAGCATGTCTCTTGATAAAATAGTTGAGCAGATATGCTCTTCTGTCGCAAAGCGCGCCGAAAACGGAGAGAACTTCGGCGTTGTGCTGGTTCCCGAAGGGCTTGTTGAGTTTATTCCCGAAATAAAACATTTAATAAACGAACTAAACGACACAATAGCGGCAGATAGTGAAAAACCAATTCATGAAAAATTCTCGTCGCTGACAAAATTTTCCGATCAGCTTGAGTGGTTTTCCAGAACGCTTTCCATGGTCTCTTACGGAATTTTAAAACTGCTTCCGGAAGATATCGCGCAGCAGTTTTTGATGGATCGCGACCCGCACGGAAATGTTCAGGTTTCGCGCATCGAAACGGAAAAGCTGCTTGTCGGCATGGTACAAAAAAAACTCGCTGTCATGAAAGAGAGCGGCCAGTACAGGGGAAAATTCGATCACCAGACGCATTTTTTCGGTTATGAAGGCCGCTGCGCGTTCCCTTCCAATTTTGATTCAGATTACTGCTACAGCCTTGGGTACAGCGCTTTCGTGCTTATCGCTTCCGGTTTAACAGGCTATATTTCCAGCGTGAAAAATCTTACAGCTAACGCCGATAAATGGATAGCCGGAGGCGTTCCCCTGACAATGATGATGAATCTTGAGCAGCGCCACGGCTCAAAAAAACCTGTAATCAGAAAAGCGTTAGTCGATCTTAACGGAAAACCTTTTAAAACATTCGAAGAAAAAAGAGCCTTGTGGGCGGAAAAAACATGTTTCCTCTTTCCGGGTTCTATTCAGTATTTCGGTCCTGCTGAAGTGTGCGATATGCCGACTGTTACGCTTCGTCTTGAACATCAATAAGGAGTAAATGTGTTTAATACCACTGTAACCCCGCGTTTCGGGGACATGGACATTCTGGGCCATATCAATAATACAGTTCCCGCCATCTGGTTCGAGCTGGCAAGAAACCCCATTATGCGTTTATTTGATCCTGAATTAACTCTGTCAAAAAAAACCTTTCCGCTGATCATGGCGCATACCGATTATGATTTTGTCGATCAGATGTACTTCCGGTACGAGGTTGAAATAAAATCCTGGATTTCCAGGATTGGAACAAAGTCATTCACAATTTATCATGAAGCATGGCAGCAGGGACGCCTGTGCGTAAAGGGAAACGCCGTCATTGTTCACTACGACTTTAATATTGAACAGTCAACTCCGATTCCCCGGGACATGATAAAACTGCTGGAAGATCACCTGATGGAAAACCCCGCCAAGTGACATTTTCGCGCGCCATTGTCAATGCGGACAATTCCGTGATAATCTGTACAGGAAATGAAAATAATATCCAATTTTGCCGTTTTTGAAGGCGGAGACGGAAGCGGCACTACTACGCAGCTTTCTTTACTTACCGAACGCTTTAAAACATTGAAAAAACCGGTTTTTTACCCCACTTTTGAACCTACAGACGGTCAGATTGGCAAAATAATCCGCGCGGCATTAAAGGAAGCGGCGCCTGTGGAAAACGAAACCCTGGCAATGCTTTTCGCCGCTGACAGGAATGAACATTTGTACAAGAGCGAAGGCATTATAGAGCGCGCTAAAAGGGGGGAACTCGTAATAAGCGACAGATTTGCCCTTTCTTCGCTGGTTTACCAGGGTATTGACTGCGCTGCAAGCTGCGGCGGCGAACTGCCCGGTTTACTCAACTGGCGCTTCCCTGCTCCCGAAATGACCATTTTTCTGGATGTAGAGCCGGAAATCGCCATCAGCAGAATGAAAGGACGCGCTGAGCTTGAAATTTACGAATATCTGGATTTTCAAAGGATGGTCCGGGCCAGGTACAGGTCTGTAATTGAGATTTACCGCGAAAAAGGGGCAAAAGTTGAAATAATTGACGCCTGTAAAAGCGCCCGGGAAGTTGCCGATCAGGTATGGAGCATAATCTGTCAAATGCCGATATTCAACGTATAGTGAAGTCTCTTTTTAAAACAGCCCTTCTCCTTTTTTTCATTACGGCAAGCCTGCCTGTAGACGGGTATTTTGTTACTTACAAGGAGCAGTACTACAGGCTTTTTCACATGCACTATATTCAATATCCCGATGACACAATAGAAAATATCTACTGGCTGGAACAGGCAATGAAAGCGGATTTCGCCAACCCGCTTTACGCGCTTGCCCTTATCGAAGATGAAATACAGTATGAAAAGTACCGCTATCTGTTTAACATGCACATAAATATAAAAATGATTGAACAGTACCTGTTTTTGGGAAACAAATGGAATAAACGCAAGGCCTATTTTTACAATGCCCCCTGGAAAGAGCAGAATCTTGAAAGCCTTGAAACGGCCGAAACCTGTTACAAAACTGCCTTGTTTTACTGGGACGGCGCTGTTGAATGGGCGGAAAAAGCCAATGAAAGACGCTTCCGCTGGATTAACCTTCACAGGATTCAATTCTGGGAAGACGAAGCTTTCAGGATAGAAAACGGCTCTCTCGATTACGGAAAGACCATAAAGAGAGAGCTTGAACTTTTACAGAAAGCAAGAGAAACATTTAAAAAGATGTGAGTAAAATTCCTTAAAACAACTCTCCCTGTTTTAAGGAAGCCGCCTTTTCCTTCTGCGGTTTCAGCAAATCCAGGAAACCCTGTTCGTCAATAACCGGGATGCCCAGTTCGCGGGCTTTTTTATTCTTGGAAGAGCCGGAGAGCGGATCGTTTGTGACAAGATAGGAAAGCCCCTTTACCACCGAAGCCTTTGATACAGCGCCTAACGCTTTTATTCTCTCTTCCGCCTCTGACCTTTTCATGGACTTCAGTTCTCCGGTAAAACAAAATGAAAGCCCGCGCATCGGCTGCGATTCTTCGGGGACTGGCGGCGCGATTGAAATTACTCCCGTTTTTAAAACAGCGTCCATTTCGCCGGCGCACTCTTTTAACCCTTCAACAATTACAGAGGCGGTAATATCCCCCATTCCGTAGACAGAGGCGATGTCAGAAGCTGACGCGATGCGCAGTTTTTCAAGAGTGTCAAAACCGGCGGCGGCTATTTTTTCCATTGTGGTTTCGGCGATATTTTCCAGATCGAAACCGGCGACAAAGACCGCAAGCGGCAGTTCGCGTTTAGTCTGTATGTGGCGGATTACTTTCGCGGCGGAAAGCTCCCCCATTCTTTCGTATTCGGCAAGTTCGGCTGTCTGCAGCGTGTATAGATCGCTGATGCCGCGCACCCTGTTTTTGTCAAAAAGCTGCCTCAGCAATTTCTCTCCCAGTTCGCGGATATCCAGAACGGAAACCCATTTTTCCAGCCGGTGCAATAGCCGCTTGGGGCACTGAAGGTTCGGACAGTACAGCCTTGTCCCCGCGTCGACAAGATCAGCGTTACACGATCCGCAGGTCCGCGGGAAAGCGATTTCTTCGGTTTCAGATGACATTTGGACAGGGCTTAGACCTTCTATTTTTGGAATTATCTCCCCTCGTTTGACCACAGAAACCGAGGAGCCGATCTTTAATTTCATCGCGCGGATCATGTCCGGATTGTTAAGGTTCGCCCTTTTTACCGTTGTTCCGGCAAGGCGCACAGGGTCAATCACTGCGATGGGCGTATATGTCGCGCCCGATTCGCTCCATATTACTTCGCGCAGAATGCTGAACGCGGTTTCAAGTTCAAATTTAAACGCGATCTGTTTTTCCGGGCGCGCCTTGCGAAGATCGCCCATGTCAATCTGCGTATCTTTCACAACAAGACCGTCAATATCAAACGGCAGTTTATCACGCGAAGCGGAAACCTGTCCTCGGTAAGCTATAATTTCCCGCGCGTCAGCGAATGTTTTTGTTTCAGTTATCTGAAAGCCGCGTTTTTTAAGCCATTGGAGTTTTTGAAGTTCGTCCTTAAAAAAATTATCGTCTCCTGCGGAAGCTCCGTCATATACAATCAGGTTTAAATCTTCACAACCCTGCCCGTCTTTGCGGCGCATGAGCCCGTTGGCGGCGTTGCGGCAGTTTGCTTTGGCCGAATATTTGCTGTGCCAGACATCATGTGTCATAACAACTTCGCCCCTTATGCCGCCTGTAAATTGAACGCCGAGTTTTTGAACAACGCCTTTCATGCGCCGCGCGTTGGCTGTAATATCATCGCCTGTAACGCCGTCTCCCCGTGTTACAGCCCGCGCAAGAGCGCCCTTTTCATACTGCAGCTCAAGACTCGCCCCATCCAGTTTATACTGAACAATGAAAACTTTCGTTAATTGCTTTTTTATCCACTCCAGAAATTCCTGCGGGTTTGAAGCCTTATCCTGGCTTCCCATAGGTATTAAATGACGCGCTTTCACAAAACCGTCAACGCCTGGACCTGTGCCTACTTTTTTAAGCGCTTCATTATCAGGATCAAGAGCTTTAAGCTCGTCCCAGAGCCGGTCAAATTCCGCGTCAGAAATTTCCGCTTCCCCTCCGTAATACGAAGCCTGGTATTTCTGTATGAGCCGCGCGAGTTCCATGATTTGTTTTTTATCAGGTTCCATGATTTCATTATACAGAATCAAGAATTTTTTTACCACGAACCTGTGTCAAGATTTCTTTATACTGATACATGGAAATCATGATTGGTACTAGTCTCAAAAATATTTAATATATATAATAACAATATGAAATATTTGTTATCAATCGTATTTTTCATTTCAATTTTATTTTTTTCCTGCACAAAACATGAAGAGCTGTCTCTGGAAGAGCTTGAAGGAAGAACCGCGGAAGGGCTTGAAGAAATTCTGGCAAAAACCGTGAGTAAACCCTGGCGGGGCGAGGCGTTTTTACCCGGCAGACAGGGAGGAACCTGGCATTCTGTAATGAACGAGGATCCCAAAAGTTTTAATCTTCTTATCGCTGAACAGGACAGCACGACTTCCTCTGTTGTCGGCAGTATGCATGATTATCTTGTCGATTACGATGTTGTAGCGCGCGCGTGGAAAGGCCGGGCGGCGGAGCCGGAAATTTCCGTAAATGAAAAAGATAACACAATGAGGGTAATTTATACCCTGCGCGATGATCTGTACTGGAGCTATTATAATTCCGGCCGCAAAGTAAAGGTGACAAGCGATGACGTTATCTTCTGGTACAATGAAATATGCGGTGACAGCGAATTTCAAAGCTCCGGCTATTACGGGCAATTTTTGTTAATGCCTGACGGGAGCGAAACGCACATTGACATTCAGAGGATCGACGACAGGACATTCGCGTTCCTGTTCCCGCGAATCATAGACGAGCCGCTCTTGATGACAAATATGGATTTCGGCCCGCGCCACATTTATGAACCCGCGAAAAGACAGGGCGGCGTTGAGGGAGTTAAAAATCTTTTTAATGTCTCCGCTGATCCCAAAACAATTCCTTCCATGGGCGAGTGGTTTTTGACTGAATACACTCCCGGACAGAGGCTTGTATACAAGCGCAATCCTGATTACTGGAGAAAAGACGCCAACAATGTTTCACTTCCATACACGCAGGAAATGATAGTCCGTATCATACCGGATGAAAATACCCAGCTTTTATTGTTCAGAAACGGAGAAATTGAATCTTACCGCCTGCGCCCGGAAGATTTGGACGGGCTTGTAAACAGGGGTTCCGGCAGTTACACGGTTTTCAACAGTGAAGGAGCGCTCTCCGCGGCATTCTGGTCGTTTAACCAGAATCCTGTCAATAAAGAAAAACCCCAGTACGAATGGTTCACCTTAAAGGAGTTCCGCCAGGCCATGAGCTGCCTGTTAAACAGGGACAGGATCAACGCCCAGGTGTACCGCGGGCTTGCGGAGCCGAAACTGAACATTTTTCCCGAACCCAACCCGTATTACAATCCGTCTGTTACGCTGCAATACCTTTACGATTACAGGCGGGCGGAAGAGCTGCTCGCCTCTGTCGGCATGAAAAAGGACCTTTTCGGAGTTATGAGGGACAGCAGGAAACGCAGGATTGAATTTGATCTTGTTATACGATCTGAAAGCACAATGTATCAGGATACCGCGTCTATTATTATGGACGAACTTTCCAAAATGGGGATAAAGCTTAACATCCGGGTGGTCGATTTTCAAAAGCAGGTGGAACAGCTTTTCAGCACTTTTGACTGGGATTCGATTTTAATCGGGCTTTCGGGCTCCAATATATTCCCAAGCCAGGGGAGCAATGTCTGGCCGTCATCGGGAAACCTTCACCTTTGGAATCCCAATCAGCAGACGCCCGCAACAGAATGGGAAGCGCGCATTGATTATCTTTATAACGAGGGAAAGTTTACAATTGACAGGGCAAAGGGAAAGGAAATATGGGACGAATTTCAGGCAATCCTTATGGAAGAATGTCCGATTATTTATCTGATGCGTTCGCGCGGCTTTTGGGCGTTAAACAACCGATGGGATCCTGCCAATGTATACTTTGACAATATGAACGGCGCTGAAACAAATTATATTTATCTTCGTTAGGTGAAGATACTCTACCCTTTTCTGACATAAAGCGGGATTGATCCGATCTCTTTATCGTCGATAAAAAGCACAAAATTGACAAGGCCGGGATTGCGGAAGTGCATTTTGGAAATGCTGAAGACAAGATGCGAAACGGCTGTCGCGTTTCCGCCTCCCCTTACTTCAATTTTTCCGTTTATGGGGTCCATATTCATTTCACTGTCAAGGTCGCGCATTTCTATGCGAAAATCGTGGTTTGAGAATTCCCAAAGATCAAAGCGGACGCGGATTACAACAAAAAGCTGAGGATGCTCGCATGGAAAATTTCTGGCGATTATTGTATCGAAAGTGCCGACTATTGTAAGCTTTCCGCCGTTTTCCTGGGCGAAATCACAGAAAGTAAAAAGTTCAATTTTGATGGCAATACCTCTCAATAGAGACTGTCCGCGAACGTCAGTTCCCCGGCAGTCTGATAATTATGACAATTATAACATACTTCTAGTTTTTTTCCAATTGTTTTATCAGACTTGAAATATCTTTCGCAAGAGGCGCTGTAAATTTTATGCCGGAATTGACATCCGGCAGCGTTATTTCCATTGCGTGCAGTCCCAGTCTTGAAAGCAGCGGCTTTTCTTCACATGGATCTCCCCTCCAGTTCCTTTTAAATGATGACAGAAAAACCGGTTTTTCACTGCCGTACAGATTATCGCAAACCACAGGATGCCCCAAAGAAGCCGCGTGTACCCTTATCTGGTGAATCCTTCCGGTCTGCGGATACGCTTCCAGAACGCTGTAGTTTCCGTGTTTGCAGGACGCGCATGTTACAAGGACAAAACGGGTGACAGATTCTTTTCCCTGGTACCTGTCAATTATCGTCATGTGCTTCTTGTTGCCGTCAGGTACAAGAGGAAGATCGCAGACAGTTTCCTTCCACGAAGGACGGCCGTGAACAACGGCAATGTACTTTTTAACTACCTGGCGGTTTTCAAACGCGATTGAAAGAGAGCGGTGATTTTCCCTGTTTCTTGCAAATACCACAAGACCGGAAGTATCTTTATCTATTCTGTGAACTGTAAATATTCTGGATAAATTATAGTCACGCTCAAGGGTACGGTCCAGCCTTTCTTTGGACTCGTCCCATCTGTCGCCGCCTACAGAAATCCCGGACGCCTTATTAACGGCAATTATATTTTCATCCTGGAATATTTCCGTATAAAGACAGGTCTTTTTCAATTTTGCGGCTGCAGGGATTTGCCGAAATCAACTTTTGGTATAACGCTTGCCGATACGGAAGCAGCTTTATTCTCTTCTTTGATTGCCTCAAAAACTTCCTGGCGGAAAACCTTGATTTTTTTCGGAGCGTCAATGCCTATGCGTACCTGATCGCCGCGCACTTCTATAATGGAAATTGTTATATCATCGCCGATTATAACTTTTTCATTTAACTTTCTTGAAAGTATAAGCATTGTCAGTTCCTTGATTGGTTCAGCTCGGCAATTATATCATGCCTTGTTTTCCAGCGTATGTCGGATAACACAGCCTGTTTTCCCGTCATATTATCGCGGTTAATAACAAGAGGCCCCTGTAAATTCGCGGTCATGGGACTGCCGTCAGGCGGAATAGTGACAATGGTAAATATCATCGCCTTTTCCGGTTCTTTTACGCCTATTTCAAGGAGTTCTTCGTTTGAAATATTCAGTTCGTAGTCAGGACGAAAGACAAAGGGATTAATCAGTATAAAAGCGATTTCCTTTTCTTCAGTTGACTGAAGCCAGTAGAACGGATGTTCCGCGTCCAGCAGGCAGTATTCCTTAAAATTATCAAATCCGTAAAGCCCTTCATGAAAAATTACCTTCTGTTTTTCATCTGCTTCAATAAGGCCGAATGCTTTTGTATCTATCTGCATATTATTAACTCCTAATTTTTTATAATGGCAATTTACACTATCTGAGGAAATCAAGCAAGGTTGGAGGAATTATCTTCGCCATTGTCTGAAGGCTCGCCTGATGCGCGAACTGCAGCATCTTAAGCTCTGTGGCTGCCTGCGCCATATCAAGCCCTGTCTCGCGGTTAATCATTTCTGTAATATTCGGAATTTCCCTGTTTATCCTTTCCCATGTCATCTGAGCCCTTTCCTCGCGGCTTCCCACATCGGCTATCCGATGAGTGATATTATTAATTGATAAATCCATTCCCGCTATACCCTGGCTTCCGATAAATTCCTGATCTCCGCGTATCATTCCGTCGCGAAGGCGGAGTACCATATCGAAAATTGAACCGCCTGACACTTTTGCCATGGAATCCCAGTTGGACGAATTATTAACCATGTTACCCCTGATAATTCCCAGATCGCGTAACACAGACGCTCCTCCTTCGCGGTCTTCGGCGCGGATAAGGTGGGCGTTTGTCCCTTCCAGAACAAGTCCTCTTGTCTGCGGATCAATGTATGCCTTTACAGGAGCCGGTGAATCGTTTATCTTCGCGGCAATCGCCGGAAGCGTATCTCCCACAGCCGCCTGTATTTCAACGCCGTCTATAAAAAATGAACCGGGACTCTGAACCCTATAGTCGGTAGCGTCCACGCTTGAAAAAACCTGCATTTTTTCGGCCCAGAACGCCTCGTCCCCGCCGATATCAAGTTCAATAAAAGTCCGATCTCCTATTTCCGCTTTCCGCGTAGCGCCGGAACCTCTGTATTCAACGCGGACTATCATGCTTTCATGTCCGCCTTCCACAGTGCCCTCCACAAGGCGGAACGGCTCTGTAAAAACCTTGTCTCCCGAAAACGCCGGTTTTGTATCCGGGCCCGTTTTGTTGGAAATGGCTACTAGTTCTTTTAACAGTTCGTTTACTTCCACTGCCATTATTTTAAGATCTTCGGGCGAATAAACGCCGTTTGCTCCCGTGACGGCAAGTTCCCTTATCCGCTGAATTACAGAGTTCGCCTCGTTCAGATAGTCATATGTGTTGTTGAAATGTTCCATGGCGTATAATGTATTTTCTTCGAACCGCTCAAGGCGGGAAAGATACGATTCATAACGAACTGCGTGGGATGCCGCGATGGGATCGTCTCTTAACTGATGAAGCCTGTTTTGAGCTCCGATTCTGGACTGTACTTTTGAAAGAGATTCTTCCTGCCGCTTCAGATGAAACTGCATATCAGCCATCGGCATGTCACTGGATACTCTTCTCATAGTTTATCCCTCCATGTTAAAAATAAATATTTTACAGTTATGAAAATATACTTCATTGGTCACGCCCTCCTGTGTGTTATACGCCCATTCTGTTAATCAGCGTATCCAGCATTGAATTTACTGTCGTTATGAATCTGGCCGCCGCGTTATAACCGTGCTGGTAACGGATCATATTTGACAGCTCCTCGTCAATGTTTACTCCCGATATTGACTGCCTCCATTCGCGCAGGTATTTCATAATATCGTTTTCGGTTTTTAATGATGTTCCCGCCTGTTCTCCCAATAGCGCGATGCGTCCCACAGAATCGGCGAAATAATCGTCAAATGTTGAAAGCCTGCCTACCATGACCGAACTGTTCCTGATAGAGGCGATTGCCGCCGCCGCGTCTCCGTTACCGGGATTTGCCTCCCTTCCGTTGTAGCCGAAACCGGCCGCTACGGAGGAAACGTCCTTTAAAAGAGCCGGGTTAACCTCGATCCAGCCCGAAGGGTGCGCGACAGGCGCAAGAGCGTAATCCAAAGATGAGCCGCGAAGGCTTGTTACAGCATCGGCCTGTTCCCAGTTAAACGCCCCTTCTGTTCCTGATTGGGCAAGAAGTCCCGCGTAACCTGTTAAAAAATATCCTGAATCTTCAACATGGCGTATAACAAAATCGGGATTAACCCTCCGGCCGTCTGTTGTTTGCGCCGGAGTCCCTTTCAGCGAAAGCCTGCCGTCCCTGTCAAGGCGCGCTACTACTTCGGCTCCCGAATTGTTAATGCGCGATACAATATCATTGACCGTATCTGTTGAAAAATACGGAACCTGCACCTGCGAGTCCGCTCCTGAAAGGGTTATAACGCCGTTAAAACCAGGCTGCGCCTGCGGTTCCAGAGAGTTCTGTCCGGTTATTCTGTAGATGTAACTTGAATCAAAAACTCCGTCTCCCGAACGGTCGTAATTGCCGTTAACATTCGTCACAAAGGGATATTCTGAAAAAAAGTTATTCCCGGTTTTGCCGTTGGCGCCGTACGCTTCGCGGTGGATTTCATTGACAAGGTCTGTGAAATTCATCGTCATATTGTCAAGGCTCTGGATTTCGTATTCAATTGTATGATCGCGCAGTTCCATAAGCGCCCCAAGACTGCCTTTTGAAAAAATAATGTTTTCTTTCGTATCACGCCAGAAAATATGCGCGTAACCTTCGGTATCAACGTCTTTCCTTAAATCAAACTGGCGGGCAGCCTGCCCCTGAACAAGGATATGTCCTGAAGTATGCACCATGAACTCATCGGGGTCTTTTTGCGTAACGGTTACGTCAATAATTGAAGCGAGCTTGTCCACAAGCAAATCGCGCCTGTCCATAAGGTCATTGGGGTTGTCACCCATCGCCTTTATGCGCTGAATGTCGCCGTTAAGGGCTGCAATCTGACGCGAAAGATCATTTACCCTGGAAACAGTCATCTCTATATCTTCATTGGCCTGATCCTGAAGCCCTTTAAGGCTGTGATAATGATTATGAATTCCGTCAATTAGTGTTTTACCGCGCTGAAGAACCGCTGTGCGGAATTCGTTATCGGCGGCATGATGTGAAAGCTCCTGCCATCCGTCCCAGAATTTATCCATTTTGCTTCGGACGGAATTCGCGCCTGTTTCCAGATAGAACTGTTCCATTTCGCTGATATACCTGTCGCGCACAGTCCAGTAGCCTTCGCCGGAGGATTGGGCGACAATCCGCCTGTCCAGAAGTTGATCCCGCACCCGCTCAATCCGTTCTACAACCGCTCCCTGCCCTATTTGGCCCGGAGTTTGAGCCCGGTTAAGCCCCGGCAGAAAAATCGGCTCGAAAGGGACAATTTCCACCCTCTGGCGCGAATATCCTTCGGTGCTTATATTGTCAAGATTGTGACCAGTAACAGCCAGCGCCTGCTGATGCGAGTGAAGTCCCCTTCTGCCGATTTCCAGTCCCATAAATGTCGAAGTCATTTTTTTCTCCTTTTAAAAGCTGCGGTTAAGAACCATACTGCTCATGTCCTGTGAAAAATGCGTCCCTTTTTTCGTGTACATTTTTCCGACACTTTCGGGGAAAGCAAGGTCAAAAAAGTCTTTAAGAGTGGATTTTATACCCCCAAGATACGCCAAAAACGTTTCATTTGCCAACTTTAATTTTATGGAATCGAGCTTTAAGGCGCGGTATAAAGCGGTTAAATCGCTTCTCTGTTTTTCGGGAAGGACTGCCGCTATCGCGTAAAAGCGCCCTTTAGAGTCGGCTTTCCCGGAGAGCGCGTTTTTGCGGGTAAGCGTCTCATATACGTTAAAAAGCTGTTCTCTCTCGGATTCCAGCCCTGCAAGCTGATTTTCGATTGAATTCATGGCGTTTATTTGGTTCTCAAAATCAGTCCATTCCCTTTCAAAAACCGCGTCACGGATTTTTTCCTGGATACCGGCCGCTTCTTTTACAAGCTGTGTCTCCTGGAGCAGCAAATCTCTGGTTTTTTCGTATATCATGATAGTACCTCTCTTTATATATCGGGTTTAAATTATTCATGATTTAGTAATAAAAAATTAGATCAGGCGGCTGCGCTAAGCCGTATAAGGTGAATTTTTACGTTTTTATTGACAAGAAAAAACGGTATAAAATTGGTTTAAACGGGAATGGATGAAGGCAATTTTGCTGCCCCGCCTGCCCTATTACTAGCGGTATGTAATCTTCACTGGAAATGGGTAGCCCGACTGTGGTTTTCTGAACCCCGAGGGGCTGTCCGAAGAAGTTTTTCAACTTTTCGGACACCGCCGCAGCAGTTATTGTTTGTTAGGCGAAGTAAAAACTATTTATTAATTTTTTTTCTTCTCTTGAATATTATAAAGACCAATGTCAATACAATTACAGATGAAGTAAAAAATGCGATTATCTGAGTTATTCCTATTTCTTTGCCTTCCAATACGTATAATATGATTGAAAATAGTAACGGTATTGCCTGAAGAGCGGAAATAACTGTTGCAAATATTCTAAGCGCTTTTGCCTCATTTTCAGAAATGACCATTTTTCTGGTATTAATAAGCTGCTCTAAAAAAATACGATTTTTATCATATTCATTAATAAATTGTGAAACATTAAATGCATTTTCTACCCTGTTTGCAAATTCCTGAGCAAGAAAGTATCTAAAATGACGAAGATCCCACAATGGTAATGACAATGAAAATTTTTCATTGATATTTCGTATTTCATCAATGGATACATTTTTATTTGAAAAAGATGATACAATGTCGTTATTAACAGCGCTGATTGCCGTAATTTTAAGCACCACAAGCTCCATAATAAATATCATTATACATTCTATTTGAACGCGTTCAGAGTAATTCTCATTAAAATCTTTCATTACATAAGCAATACCGCACTCTGAAATATACGAATCATAACTTGAATATTGCGCATGATTTTCGTTTAATATTTTAGATACTGTCTCTGATATAATATGATATTCAGCGTCATTATTATATGCTTCTCCGGCAATAATATAAGGAGCTTCTTCTTTAGATAAACCGGATAAACAAGAGGCATAAAATGCCTTTCCTGTAGATTCATATCCAAAGTTTTTTATCCACTCACGTAAAAAATATTCTTTATTATTTTCTGTAAGCGTTAATTCTCTGCGTGAAACCTGATCAAGTAAATGCGTTAAGCTTACAGATACATCTATTGCAATAATGTAAATTATGCTAATATTCGTATTTTTAAAATTTGTCACAGTAACAAACGCATTTTGTTTTCCTAATATTACAGGGCAATCTCTGTCATCTGTTTTACATACAAGTTCTATATTTTTTAAAAAATTGCGTTCTAATCTTTCACATAATTTACTTTTAAATTCATACTCTGCAACTTCAGAGAGTTCGTTTAAAAATAAATCAGCGTCATTATTATTAGAAACAATTTCATTTGGAAATATATTATTCTGCGTACACGGCAGCATAATATATAAATCTACTTTCGATTTCATTTACTCATACCGTCAATTAATTCATAAAATTTATTATCCATTATTAACTCATGTAAATTACAACTTTCAGATAAAGGTTTAATTATATGAAATCCCAATTTTTCCAACATCCTTTTTCCTGATAAAGTAACCGATGTGGACAGTGCAGTTGAAAATAAAATATTTTCCTTTTTTTTATTAAGAATATAATCATAAAAACCATTTATCAGATATTTTGAGAGACCTTGTTTTTGATACTCCGGGCGTATTACTGTTGAAATCAAGTAAAGCATATACGTATTAAAAGGCGCGTATTGTTCCAGATAAGCGCCGGGTATATCTGAATCAAATACCCGGTTATCATTGATAATCATATCATATAATATTTTTTTTATTGGAAACATACATAAGTATCCAATTATTTTGTCATCCTCGTACAGTAAAACAAAAATATCATTATTCGCTTTAAATCTATCATATATCTCATCGAATGTTCCCTGATAATTTTCCGGATATACAGATGCATCAATATCCAAAATAGTATTTATAAATTCAGGATCTAAATTATCTGTAAATTTTACAGTAAGCATTAGCTTCCACCTCATTAAATGATGATTGTTTTATTACTTTTCAATATAAATGTTTATTTATTACATGTCAATAAGGGTAAATTACTATTTTTTTTCTTAATAGAGTTGTTCGATAACTTCAGTTATTGAACAACTACCTTAGAATTTACGGCATTTTCACAGCCTTTAGGCGAGAATATGCATCGGACTAAAGTCCGCGACTTGTTCGGAAACTAACCGAGTTGTCGAACAAGTCTAATAAATAATCTACTTCACAGAACAGCGAGATAATGAAAATTTTTCCTTGAAATTTATGCGTATTCGGGGAACACATCCTCCACACACCCAGTTTTACATCATGGAAAGGTAATGTAATAAACCGCTTTCCCAAAATTAAAAATCCTTTAAAAAATAATTTTTATAATGTTGTTTTTATTACACCTAACGTTTTACGTAGCCCGAGTCGCCGAAAGGCGGCATCCTATCCGCGAAGCGGATAGGCGCGTTTACTGTTTGTTATGCGCCGTTTGCACCTTATAATTATTCTTTTATCTAAATATATTTAAGTAATATAAGCATCTCTTAAAATAGGCAAAAAGAGACGCTTAATTAACTAACGTTTTACCACTCCGCTTCCTCTACAGGTTGGACATGATATCACACCAGAACCTCCACAACCAACGCAGTTATTAGCTGTAAAAGTACCATTAGGGTGGTGAACGCCAGTGCTGCTTTTTCCTGTTCCTCTACATGCACTGTGTGTAATAACTCCTCTTCCACTACATGGACCACACCTTTGTTGTTGCGCATAAACTGCAACAGAACCCATAACCAAAAGAACTATTGCAATAATTAAAGTAATTTTTCTTCTTGACATTAAAGCCTCCAGTATTATATATTTAAAAAATTTGCCTATTTATAATATTATAATGATTAATATTATATTTTGTTAATTTTTTTTGAATATTTGGGGCTGTCCGAGAAGTTGGTTACTTCACGGACAGCGTTTGTTTTTTATCTTATTTCTGCGAAATAATACGAAAAAACAGTAATTTATGGCGGTGTCCGAAGAAGTTTACCAACTTTTCGGACACCGCCATTTTTATTAAATTGTAGTTTTTTATGTCAAGATTATTAACCCTTTTTTAAATCATTTTTAATGATATACTTTATATTTGGGGATACCTCCAGTCACGCCAGCCCAATTTCGCATAACGTTACAGGTAACTGACGTTTTTTTGTGCCCGATAAGGAAAACGCGAAGTGTTTTTTACGGGCACAAAAAATGCGGTGTAGTGAGGCGAAGGTTGCGTACTTTAAATTCGTTCAAGTGAACCTACTCGTTCTCTACGATTATTAAAAAATATAAGTCTGCCACCTTCAATCATGTAGCTATCTCCATGAGCAGTATGATTAAAGGAAAATGTACGATTACTGGAATTATATGTACATTTATCACTTCGGTATAAAACACCTGATAAATTATCGTAAAGATGAAAAACACCTGTACCATCTGAATAGAATTGATATATATATATTCCATTAGTTGTTACATCTCTCCATGTTCCAACAACAGAATTTAAATTTAATGGCTGTGGTGTATTTACTCTGTTCCATCGCCCATTTAATGAATCATTCATATTACTGATAAGAATAACATTAGTTTGTAAAACATAATTCATTTCAAATACATTAAATTGATCGTCATAAGTCCCCTGATTATTTCTTTCCCAGATAGTATGAAAACATGCAATCCTTTCATTATTCATTACAAAAGTACCAAAATAAACACGTATATTGTTTTCCATAATGTACCATGTATTAGCATAAAAATAAAATTGTAAATTGGAGTTACCTTCTTTTACCCATGTTCCCTGTATTCTACTGTCTATGAAATTACCATTTGAAAAAATTTGAATTACATTTGACTGGTTTCCTGATTGTGCCCAACATACTATTGAAAAAACAAGCAACAATAACATAACAAAAAAAATCTTTTTCATAACTATACACCTTAAAATAATCATTGTTTTGTTACTATATCTAAATAATTTTATCAAAATCTTTTTAATAGTAATGTCTATTTAAAGATCAGATTTTCTTCAATAAGTTTCCTTGTGCATCTGTAAATTTATTGGTACATAAATAGACAAGATCAATAATTGACCATATTAACATACCGCCTAATGTAATCAAATACAAAATTCCAGTCCCGATTTTTCCAACATAAAAACGATGTACTCCAAAAAACCAGCACATAATAGCTGTTGTTCTATTTTTTATTGAAATTCCATCTTCTTTTTGCCGAACTCCGCAAAATGGACATGTAGGAGCATCTTTTTTTATGTTTTTTCCGCAAGATATACAATAAATATCAATTGCCGTTATGCTATTACGTGAATTTTGATTTACACCACACTTAGGACATACCTCAGCGGCTTTTTTTATTAAAGAGCCGCAAGAAAAGCAAAATTTTTCATCTGCTGTTATTGACTGAGGCTGTGCCATTACAGGTTGCTGTTGCACTATTGAAGATTGTTGTTGCGCCATTGAAGCCACAGATGCCTGCATCACCCCGCAGAAAGGGCAAATAGAGGCTTCTTTTTTGATTAGTTTTCCGCATGATGCACAAAAAATTTCATTTGAAGATGTAATGTTACGACTATTTTGATTTACACCGCATTTCATACATATTTCAGCCGCTTTTTTTATTGGAGTTCCGCAAGAGAAACAATACCTTTCATCAACTGCTAAAACATGAGCCATATGTGTATTTTGATTATTGTATAAATCTGGCGGCGCTGAAGCCGAAGGCATAGTCTGTATAAAATTGACAGCTTTTTCTTGTTTTATCTCAACAGCGGCTGAACCTATCGGCGTACCACAACTAGGACAGAATTTTACTCCATCTTCAATATTTCTTCCACAATTTGAACAAAAATGCATAATTTCCTCCTAATTTAACATTACCTATATGTTGTGGTTTGTATAAAAAAGCCCCCATACGGGAAACGTTTTTAAAAATGATGAGAATATATACTATTGGATTATTGACACGGTTATTCAGAAGATGTTGACTGTTGACTGTTGACGATCAGTGCAAAAAATTGCTGTTTGCAATTTTTTGCTTGAGCTTTTAAACTTTTGGTATGGGCGGCTTTTTTGACTAAAATGGCGGTATTTTCTAGCATTACCAACATTATAACAATTTTTGGTGTTTGTATCAAGTAAAAAAGAGCGGTTTTTATGCTTTTTTCTATGTGGCTCTTCCGACATTATGAAAAAATAAAGGTAAAAAATAGGAATATATTTAATAATATCCCTATTATTAATAATAATTATAAAAAATATAACAAAAAATGCCTTTTATGTGGCTTTTTTGACATTTTTTACAATTAAGAAAGTTTAAGAGAAAGGGGAAAAATTGCCCTTTTTAACCTTTTTCCACTATAATTCCTGAAGCGCCTTCTATGTTTTTCCTAACTTTTCCTTTTTATCTATGACCTTATTTATTTCCAAATTTTTATTGTTTTCATGGTTTTTTACCTTTTTTATTTGAGAGCTTTACTTTTAGGAGTATTATTATATAAATTAGCTGGCTTTACTTGTTTTTCTTGCTATTCCCTGTGCCTACAGCACGGAGAGACGAATAACGGTGGGGTAAAAAGAGTTTTTATTTTGAATTTTTTTCTTGGGCTTTTATTTTGGTGTCTGTGCAACTTTCGCCTAACGTTTTACGTAGCCCGAGCCGCCGAAAGGCGGCATCCTATCCGCGAAGCGGATAGGCGCGTTTACTGTTTGTTATGCGCCGTTTGCACCTTACAATTATTTTTTTATCTAAATATATTCAGAAAATTACTTTACCATATTTTAGGTTTATCATTCGGAGGTGTTATATTTAGATTTTCTCCGGCAGGTTCAATTAAATATAAACCATTTTCCAATGCGTAATTTTTTACTTTCAACGGAACTACAACGCCTGCAACAGCTCCTAGAAATGAGCGTTTGTCATTATGTAAGTCAGCAAAGGCACGCATTTTTTCCAAACGGTTTATATGTTCGTTTATATAACTAATAGTAAGATTTGTTTTTATTTCAACCAACATAGCCGTATCGCCGTTTTGCAAAAAAACATCTATTTCAAAATATATTTTGTTTTTATG
>JAIRQN010000076.1 GCA_031256445.1 Treponema sp.
GTATTTCTGCTATTGTTTTCATAACGAAGGTCTCCTGATTTGATTTTGGTTTGCTTCTTAATCTTATCAGATTCCTTCGCTTTTTATATCTGTTTTTGGAGTTTTGCAAGAGGCTCTAATGTTAATAATGTTAAAAAATCAAAGTACCCAATCAGCGCAATGTATGGCGATGAAATTGATAAACTAAGAAACATTTTGGCTTTTTATACTTTAGGAGGAATAAAAGGACATACATATTCGAAAATTGATTATTATATGAAAAATGCCGCTGAAAGCATCAGTATTAGTATTGATGTAAAATAATGATAAAAAATACCCTATAAAGCCCTGTAAACAGCCAGTTTTTGAGCTTACCGTATGATTTTGCCTTTTAGCTAAACTAATCGAACCAGACCGTTCGAATTTCATTCGAATGGGGGTGTTTTTGAGAGGGCCGGGGCTGTGATTTAGGCGGCTGGTTGTCTGATTGGGGTATTGGGGGTAAAATGGTAGTCTGCGATTCCTGCGGCTGGTCCGGCGAGGGGATTTATGCGCTGCGGATGAGCGGCTGTGGCTTTGTAAAACGGATCACGAAGAGGCCCGGAAAAATCGTCATTATATCTGACAACCCCAAATACCCGCCGCAGGAAGAACCGGAAGAAAGCCAGGACATACAGATAATCGGGCGGGTACATTGCGCCATTACAAAGATGGAATAAACCCGGAAAAAACGTGACTGCGGATGTGTTTTTAACACCCTTTAAAACGTGCGAGAAGCCGTTAGAAAACTGTTAGATAAAAATATTTGAATAAAAGAGTGAAATGCCGCATAGAGGGGGATTTAGGCGGCTGGTTGTCTGATTGGGGTATTGGGGGTAAAATGGGGGGAAAGACGCATTGAATTATTTATTTTGTTAGATTAATTATCATATTCCGATAATATAAGAGAGAAAAAGTGAACATTAAAAAAAGAGTAACGCATCCTTATAAAAATTGGTTGTTAAAAGGACGTTTTGGAGGTTCACATCAACCAGATGAAACAAAAAAGAAAAATGTAATTTTAGGCAGGATGGTTGGAATACATCGAGATGAGATACTTTTAAAAATTGAAAATGCTTTCAACAAGATGTTAACAAATCCTGATATGGCTTTATATATGCGAAATGTTAAAGATATAAGTATTTATGGCGGTTTAATGTTAAAAGCGTTTTATGACGAATTTTTATTAAAACATAATAAAGAACCGTATATAAAAGGACCAAGAGATAAGAAAATGAAGGCTGTTTTAAAACACTTAAAAATAAAAGGCTATAGTGAAGTAAATGTTGATAATTATCCTGATATAAAATGCTGGCAAATACTTGATTGGGATAATAAAACGGAAGTAGAATTTTCAAAACTTCTTGCAACAAAAATAATACCTGAATGCTGGAAAGGAAGCCACACTATATCAAAACACTCAGCAAATATCGCCTCATCTGTTGCTGAAGCTATATTGAACTGTAAGGAACATGCTTATACAAGTGCAAAAGAAGATTCTATTTTTAAGAAATTCTATCTTGGTGTAGGTGAATATCCAGATGAAAAACATAGGTTTTCATTTTGTGTATATGATAAAGGAATCGGAATAAAAGCCAGATTATTAGCAAATCCTAAAACGTGGTTTGGAGAAAATTTTATTGATAAAACAAGAACAGACTCCCAGATAATAGAAATGGCTACGCAGGGTAAACGTGTTGCCACTGAGGATGGTCGGGGAGAAGGTTTGAAACATGCAGTTGAAACACTTGCCGAAAACAACGGCAGGATCGATATTTATAGTGAGAGAGGTTATTTTACCAGTGCAAACAATAACAGAGGTGGAAAAGACATGGATGCATGCTTGGAAGGAACAATGGTTGCCTTTTCATTCCCAATAATGTATAGTGAGGATAACGAATAATTATGGAAATAAAGAAACTAACGATTTGCGAAAAAAATAAAGGGTACGAGTATCAGGGTCCAAGGTTCAAGAAATTAGGACCATATTCCGGAGAAGAGTTTAGAGAAGAACATCTCGCGCCATGGCTCGCCAAGCTTGGAGAGCAGGAAGAATCAGTTATTGATTTTAATGGTACAAAAGTATATTCACCTTCTTTTTTGGAAGAAAGTTTTGGTGGAGTAATAAGAGAATCGGAAACTGTTGAAAAAGCAGAAATAAATCGTAAAAAATTACAATTTGCTAAATTTGAGAATATGGATCCAGTTTGGAATGAAAAACTTGCTGGGTATATAAAAAACGCCAGATATAAAACAAAAAATGGGAGCTAATAAATACTATAATGGAAGCAGCGGATGTAATAGCGATCTGCGCAATTATTTTGACACTTTTTGTTACGATAATACAATATATATTTGAAAGCAAGCGAGAATGGCATACAGCATGTGAGTTATTATTTCAAAATATAAATTCTTTTTATACCGAAGTTATGGAATTAGTGAAAATGCCTGATATAACTAATCACCTATCATACCAGCATTTAATATATATACGTTTGAATCTATTATCACACTACGAAAAAAGATTTTATTTTCATAAAAATTGCATTATGAAAGCAAGTAATTTAATTATATATTCCTTATTAGAAATATTATTAAATGCAGATTATGAAGAACTGCTTAATAAAGGTTTTAAAAACAAAAAGAAACAAAACGCATGCTATTTAAATTTTGCAAATGAAATACGTACCCTTACAAAAAAATCATCGGAAGCGCTTATTAAATGAAAGCTCAGTAACAGTACGATTTTAGGCTCAATTTTACCTTAAAATAATTAATTGACAACCACCACCCCTTTATCTACTTTAGAGAAATCCCGTGTTTTACCGTGCATGCTTAAAGCATGAAAACACGAAAAAGAGAAATCGCGAATGTCGGAATTTTCGGAACAAAGGACAATCCGCAGATTGTAACCGAAAACGAATTAAAAGAAATCGCCGAAACGTTCCCGGAGATTAAAAAGGCTCCGGTATCGCTGTCCGGCCACTGGCCCGACGCTTCATCGCCGCGGCTTGGTAATGTTGTAAGCGTTACTTATGACGAAACAACCAAAACCTTGACAGGCGAAATTGAAGAAGAAGACGCGCTCGCCGAAGCCGTGGACGCAGGATATTACCCTGACGTCTCTATCGGAGCGAGGCAGAGAGCCAGCGACAGCAAAATGTATCTGCATCACCTTGCGTATTTAGGTGAAGAACCTCCCGCCATTAAAGACCTCATCAAAGAAATAAAAGAAGACCTTGGAATCGCCGCAGCTGATAGCACTGTTAGCCGACGATTCCCTTCAACATCGGAGAAACAACTATATCTCTCTGATACTCCACCAGAAAACTTTGTGCCAGAAGGCAAACAAGTTAATAGGGACAGCTCCTCTTCCGGTAGTTTACCGGAAGAGAGCGGTTCCGCCGGCAGTGCTGCTGCCGCAAATTCAATCAAGGAGACGACCGTGACTGAAGAAGAAGCGCAAAAACTGCGCGAAGAAAACGAGCGGCTTAAAGCCGAAAACAAACTGGCTCTTTCTGATTCTGAAAAGAAGATGAAAGAAGCAGACAGACAGCGGCTTAAAACCGCAATGGAAAGCAAGAAGATTCCGAATCCGATCCGCGAAAAGGCATTGCGCCTTTGTGACGCGTTGGATAACGCGAAAACAATCGAGCTTTCCGACAGCGAGGCACCGGAAGGAAAAAGAAAAATTTCCACGGTTGACTGCCTCATCGAGCTTGTTAATTCTTTCACACCGCCTGTGAGAGAAGGAGCAATGAATCTTTCGGACGGCGATGACGCCGCGGCTTCTGCTTCCAAGCAGATCAACTTTGGCGCAATTTAAGGAGCAGCCAGTGAAAGGATTTTTTAATTTATTTTTAACCGCCATTGTGCAAGGCGTAACTGCGCAAGCGGAAATTAATCCGCGTACAGCGGCAGACGGAAGGCATCCGGCTTTTATCACGGCGTTTTCGCTTCCTGATGCACACGCCGCATGGGACGAAGGCACAATCATGGTACAGGCGATGGACGGCACTGACCCTATTCCGGGGCAGGCAACCGCGCTGTCTTCATCGGCGACTTCAAACATTATCGGCGTGCTTCAGCGGCGTGTCGCTGAAAACGAAACATCAGGCAATGTAGTGATCCACGGATCTGTACCTGCCGAAATTCTCAAGTACGTTCCATCGACCGGGCCTGTTGACGCTACAGCAGGACAAATCGCGGCTCTTAGAGCTGTCGGTGTTTACGTGTAACAGGAGGCACGTTTTAATATGAATACATGGGATTTTCTTAGAAAATTTTTTGTCATTGACATGTTGGTGAACGCCTTAAACAGGCTGCCACCCATGCGCACATTTATCATGGATTTAATTTATCCTGAATCGGTACGGTTCAACCATCCGAAGGATAAACTCGCCTATGCGGATCTCGGCTTGCCGGAGAAAAACATTCCCTTGATTACAAGGGGATCGCAATCTTACGCCGTGCCTTTAAACAAAACGGCGTTAAAGCTGATTGACCCTGCGAATATCACGCCGTCGCTTAAGATTGGCGCTCATGAAGCGAATGAAATGCGCTCGCTTGGATTGGAACAGGCTAAACAGCTTATCGACAGAAAGATTGACAAGCTGCGAAAAATTGTTCGTAAAACAACCGAAGCGTTGTCGCAGCAGTCTTTAAGCGGCAAGATTTCCTACGCGATCCGCGAGGCGGATAACTCTTTGGATGTGTACGAAGTTGATTTCACCTCTGGCAAAGGCATCAAAAAAGTACCTATCGCAAAGAAATGGAATGACAGCGGTATAACACCTGGACACATCGTTGCCGACATTGGAGCTATAACAAGCGACATGCAGTTAACATCAGACGGAACCGACATCGTATTCCTTTGCGGAAACGATGTTTACGCCGCGCTTGTTAACGTTGCCGCGCAGAACAAGAACAGCGACATCATCAAGGTGATGACTGATCAGGTTCTTATAGGCAACGCAAAGTTCATCATCTGCAACGCGATGTATTTCGATCACAGAACCAGAAAGAACGTTAAAGCAATCCCTGCGAAAACCGTCAAGGCAATCGCGAAGGATGACGCTTTCGGCCTTGCGTACTGCGCTCTTGATTCATTCGCCGCGAGCCATGCGGGGCTGCCGTTCTTTATTGATACGGTCGAAGAAAAAGACCCGGAAGCGCTCAAGCTAATCGCGCAGTCGCGCCCGATGCCGATCCCGAATGTTGACGCAATCAGGGACGCGGAGGTTTTGGCGTAATCATGGAAGAGCTGTCAATTGCTTCGCAATTGAGTATAGGGGACATTCCTGTAGAAGAACCTGATACGCATACAATCTTTGCTCCATTCGGAGAGCCCGTAACGCCTCTTGAGGTGTCAAAGCGGCTCGGGCAAAACCTCTATACCCAGCTTGCGGACGGCTCTGATGAAAACGTCAGAAACGCGGTAACAAGGGCAAGCATATATATGGGCACTGTTATGCGCATATTCCGGCAGCCTTTCAACATGGACAATCAGGTAATACGCGAGGTGGTGCTCATATACACGATTTACGAGATGCATATGGCGTTAGGGCACGAGGAAGCCGGGCGCGAATACAGGTTTAAAGCGCGCGACATTATCCGCGCGCAGTGGGGAGATTTCCCGGACAGCAATTCGCCGCCGGAAAAAGGAACGGCTGCCGCTGTGGCAAAACCGCCGCCGCGCAAAGGTTTTAAAGACGCATGGCGTTAGAAGCACTGGACAAGATTGCGCAGACGCTGCAAAAGCCTGACAAGCTCGCAGTAATCGGCGGCATGGCTGCGGAGATGATCCGCGGCAAGATACATAAGGGAGACGGCTTCGCGCCATTGTCTCCCGCGGCAGCAGCGTACCGCGGCGCAGGACGCCCTTTGCAGGATACCGGAGCGTTACGCGATTCAATTACTTTCAAAGTGATTGACGAAAAAACGGTGAGCGTAGGCACAAACAAGCCTTATGCCGCCGTGCATCATAACGGCAAAGAAATTCATGCCAAAAAAAACTGGCTTTGGATTCCGGCAGCCGGGACAAGGAAACTGCAGCGGAGGTACGGCTACAGCGTAACTGACGTATTGAAAGGGCTTAAAACGGAAGGCTATTCGATCTTCCGCAAAGGCCGGACTATGTGCTTCAGGGAAAAAAGAAGATCGCGTAATGAGAAAGGGGAACTTGTGTACAAGGATCACGTTTTATATTACCTGGTAAAGTCGGTAAGAATTCCGCCGCGCCCGTTCTTCTTTCTAACCGAGCGCGACATGCAATTATTAATGAAGGAGGCAGGAAGTGCGCTTGAACAGCTTTGACGCGCTGAACGCGTTCGCGCAGCAGCTTGAACGCAATATCAGCGGCGGGAGTTTTAAAACAAAAGTAATTGTTACGCCGTCATCTGTAAATGAAAAAGGCGTAGTGATAAAAGTGTCTCTGTTAAAAACTTATATTCCGGCACAGCCGCCGGCGGCAATGCGAAGCAGGGAACTGCGCCTGCGCGTGTCAGTCGCCGGAACTGCCGAAAGCATGACGGGTCTTAAACAGGCGGTTGAAGCTGTCGAAGCTCTTGACCGTTATCTGATAACGCCCGGTTTACGGCTTGAAATAATGAACGGCTCCAGGGTTCCTGTTGGAATTTCAAACAGCCGCATTATTCAGGCTGTCAGCGCGGAAGACAGTTTTATAGACTCACCTGATTCGACTGCCGTACAGGACGTGCAGGACGACAGGATCGTAATTATAACAATTCCTCAAGGAGGTGATTAATGGGTGTTCACGTAACGGAATACATAACCGAAAACGGCAGGACCCGCAAGGTTGAAAGCGCTTCGTCCAAAAAAGAAGGCGCGCGCAAAGGAGCGCCGTCAGGCGCGGATAAAACAATCAAAACGCCGGAAACACCGGCAAACGAAGGAGAGAAAAATGAATAATGAAATGCCTCTTATAGGCGATGACGGAACCTTGTATACCAGCGAAGGTCTGGACAATGAGGTTGTGGGAAACGGCACGGCTGCCCTCTCAAATCCGGGCGTCTATCTCATAACGGCTGTCGGGACCGATTCCTTTTTCCCGGCGGGATTGAAGGCGGGCGAAGCGTATCCCGCCGACGGGTCCGAAGTGCTTAAGACGGGAGACAAGGCGCGCCGTATCAAGCTGGAGGAAGCGGCGGATGTCACCGGCTGGAACCTTGGAGTGACCAAGGACCAGATAGACGTTACCCGGCTTAAAGACACATACAAGAAATTCCGCCCCGGCAAAAAAGACGCCAACGGGACCATGAGCATGATCTTTACAATGGGCGTCACCGACCGCGCGGGAGGTCTCGTTGACCAGATGATGAAAACGGTGCGCAAAGGTGACAACGCTGTTGTTGTCAGGGACGCAGGCGAACAGCCCCTGTACTTTGTCGGCTACATCCGCAAGACAGGCATCCCTGGGGAAACGGAAGCCTTTGTTTTCGGGCAGATATATCTGTACGGGATATCATTCGGGGGCAAGAGCAACGAGGCGCAATCGTTCGAAAGCTCATTCAAACTCACGGGAATCGATCCTATTTTTTATTCGATTGATATTCCGTTAACAGCGAATTAAAGGAACGCGGTCATGATAAATATAATAAGCAGAGAAAAAACATATATCCCGAAATTTGGCGGGAACAGGGATCTTCCTTCATCCGAACAGATACAGGTAACATACAAGGCAGCGACTATCGAGTTAAAAAACAAGATCGTTGCTAAGCCTGTCGCGATTGGCGATTTTGACGAAGCCGGCCGTTCCCGCGGCATGAAGGTTGAATTGAAAGTCGACGATGACGCGTATATCCGCAATATGCTCATAAAAATTTCCGGGGCAGGGTTTCAGGAAGAAGGCGGTAAAGACGTTACATACATCCGCGATTCGGCCGATCTCCTTAAAGCCCCAATATGTTATGAGCCGCTGCTTAATGAGCTTGTAGATCTCTTTAAGGAAGAATTAAATACAGTGGCTATAGACGAAAAAAACTAGCAATCGCTTACCGGATATGGCGGTCCGGTAAGCATGAAGCAAAACTTCGCCAGGGACGTAAAAATGAAAAACTTTGGAATACAGGAGTTACCGACGAAAACGGAGAACTTGTATTTATAAAGTACAGCGGCATGGCATCCTATCTCAACGCTGAATTTTTTCAATGTTACGAAATTTATTATACAAGCGAAGAATTGGGATGCCTGCCGTTTGCAGGCGGCTGGGCGCAGCAGCCTGAATGGATAATCAAGGCGATTCTGCATTTTAAGCGCGAAGCCGCGTTATGGGAACAGCGGGAGCATGAGGAAAGAACGGGAAAATAACTGATGAATGAAAAAACACTTGAGCTTCAAATAAAAATCATCGCGGAAAAAGCTCTTGCTCAAGTGAAAGCACTGTCCGGTGATTTAAAAGAATTAGCAGCAAATGCAAAAACATTCGCCGAAGATTCTAATGCTGTTACAAGGACGCTCCAACTATGTCAAAAAGATGCTGCTTCCGCCGCTAACTCATTTAAACTTTTTGGTGCATCTTCGGCGGAAGTTAGACATCAGCAAGAGTTAGCAAAAAAAAGTGCAGTTGAACTTGTAAATGCAGGTCTAAAACCGGAATCGCAGGAAGTCCAAAACCTTGTTGCTCAATATAAAAAGCTGGGAGCGCAGGCTGATGAAATAGATAAGGCCAATGGCGGTAATATAAAATCATTCGGCGAATTAAAAACCGCTGTTACGCAAACCGCCGCGGCTGTCGCTTTAATAAAAACTGTTGATAAAGTAAAAGACCTGACAGGTTTCGCGCTCGCCCAGGCGGACGCTTTCCAGACTGCCCGGAACGAATTCGGCATCCTGTTAGGCGATATGGAAGCCGGGGCCGGGCTTTTCAATCAGATAAAAGCCTTTAACGATAAAACTCCGTTCTCCCTTGATACGACAAAGCAGGCAGTAAACGTGCTGTTGTCCGCCGATGTTCCTCTGACGCAGCTTAACGAAAGGCTCCGGCAGTTCGGCGATCTCTCACAGGGTAACTCGCAAAGGTTTTCAAGTTATGTTGACGCGTTTTCCAAAGCTGCCGCGAAAGGTAAAGTTGACATGCAGGTGCTTAATACTTACTTGAATCAGGGCGTACCCATTCTGAAAGAACTTGCCGCAGGTTTTAACGTAACGCAGGAAGAGATCGTAGACATGGTAAGCAAAGGCCAGATCAGTTTCAGGGATTTTTCCGCGGCTCTTGAACGCCTTACAGCCGAAGGCGGGAAATATTTCGGCGGCATGGAATTGGGATCAAAAAGCCTTGCCGCCATGCAGGAAGGATTGAGAGAGTCTGTTAATTCGTTAGCTGCATCTTATGGTCAGGCGCTGGCTCCGGCTGCAAGCAAAGCGCTGGAAATATTTACAAATATGATCAGCGCAATTAATGACAGCCCGCTGTTAAAAGGAATCCTCGCAGGCGCAGTCGTGGCCTTAACAGGATATCTTGCGGCGATGGCGGTAAAGCAGGCGGCGCTTGCCGTTAAAACATGGCTCGCTTACGCCGCGCAGATGGGTTTTAATTCAGCGCTCGCTGTAACAAACCCGGCACTGCTCGCAGGTATCGCTGCGGCGGCTGCCGCAACTGTCGCAATTGTAGCTTACGCAGCAGAGCGGCAAAAAGCAAATGATATATCTGCGGCTGCAGCATTGGCAGCGAAAAAGGAAGCGGACGCGATGCAAAACGCCGCCAGCGCAGCAAAGCAATACGCACAGGCTCTTGACGATTTGAGCGTTGGATCGCAGCGCAGGTTTATTTCTGATGAACAGTCAAAGCTCGCAAAACTCTATGAAGAAAAAGCGCGGTTAGAACGTGCAATAGCGAACATACCGCAAACTATTACAGAAACAAAAACTGTTAGAAAGGGGAGTATGCCGGTTGAGATAACAGTAGAAAAAATTAACCCTGTGTATGAAAGGTTGAAAAAAGATATTGACGAAGTAAACCGCAGCATAACCCAAACAGGAGCGAATATCAACGCTCTCTTCACGCATTCCGGTGAATTACAGAGAACCCGTTTAGCGGCATTTGGAACAGATTGGCAGGATAAATTAAAAACAGGTATTGAAGCAATCAACAGGGAAGAGGACAAGGCACTCGCGGAACTTAAAACAAAAGCTTTCAGCGCGTTTAAAGACGGCTTTGCAAAGAACAAGGCATATACGGATGAGCTCGAAGCCCTGCGCGAATATTACAGGCGCAAGCGCGCAGACCTGGAAGGAAAAGATATAAAAGAATTAGGTACGGCATGGCAGGATAAAATGCTGTCGGCGGAAAAAGCGGTAGAAAAAGAGCGGCGGCAGTCGCTTGAAGATCTCCGGGAAAGGGCGTCTGAAATATACAGGGAAAACTTTGAAGAACAGGCGGCTTATATAGCGGAGCTTGCCGCGCTAAACGCTTATTATGACAAGAAACGCGAAGACGCGCAGAAGAAAAAGCCAAAAATCGGCACAGAATGGCGGGAAGCGGTGATGTCCCAGCTTGAAGCGCTGAAAAATCGTTACGACGATGCAATGCGTGAACTCGAAGATAAATTCAAGAATTTAACACTGACAGATCAACCAGAATATTGGAAGGAACTCGCCGCGCTGGTCGAATGGGAAAAACGCGAGCGGCAAAAAATAGAGCGCGATCTTGTCATTCAGGCGCACAACCTGCGAATGGAAAATTACCGCGAGGAGTGGGAGTACAGGCGGGAACTGGCCCGCAGGGAAATAGAGAGCGGAAATTTCAGGAGCAGCGGTACTTTTATGATGTCACAATTTATGTCGCATAACAACGGAAGCCGGCTTGGGGAACTGTTCAGCGCTTTCGGCCGGGTATCAGGCGGAGCGCAGGCCGCGGGAGGCGCTATGCAGGGCGCAGCGTCAAACTTTTCCGCCGCGGGAGCGGTATGGCTGCAGCTTATAAAAGCCCTGGTAGAAGCGGTTATGGAACTGGAGAACATGAAGAAAATAATGTCATGGGCCAATACGGTTGTAGACGAGGCGTTTAAAACAATAGGGCCGATGATCAACGAAACGCTGGCTGTTTTCTCTGAACCGCTTGAAGAAATCGGTCAAGTTATCGGGCAAATTCTCGCGCCGCTGCTGGGCATTATACAGATGATCGCCGCGCTTAACAGGTTTATTAACAGCGGGCTGCTCCTCCCTCTGCACCTTTTGGGGGCGGGTTTTGAATGGCTTTATAACCATGCCGTTTACCCCGCCGGAAACGCTATTATAAACGCCATTAACAAAGTAATCGATTTAATTAATCAAATTCCGGGAGTAAATATTAACAGAATAAACCAACTGAACCTTATAGGCGGCATGGCAGTAGAAATGGCTGAAGAAATGGAACGGCGCAAAGAAGAAATAACGCGGCTGTACGAAAGGCAGAAAGACCGCGTGCGGGACGAGCTGTCCGCGCAGATCAGCTCAATCAGGCAGCAGTACGAACTCGGGCTTATAAGCCGCCAGAATTACGAAGAGCAGGCGGAACAGTACCAGTCCGCGGCCGATACCAGGCTGCTTGATATCAACGAGGAAATGAAAGGGCTGTTGGAAGAAATAGCGAATAACACATACGCCGGCCTTACCCCGGAACAGCAGGCGGCCGCTGAAAGCGCCGAAGGGTTTTTTAACAACCGCTATACCCAGGGCTCCCTGCAGACGGCCGGAGCGTTTATCGCCCCTGTTACAAACGCCCTTGTCTCTACCGTGGCTTCAGCCGCGCAGGGCAAATGGGGGGAGGCGGCGGCCAACCTTTTTACAGGCGGATTGTTCGGCGGCCTTAGAAAACTAATCGGATTTGATTCCGGCACCCCGTTTGTCCCGCGCGATATGGCCGCCGTAATCCACCAGGGCGAGGGTATTATCCCGCGGACTTTTAACGAAGGCATCCGCTCCGGCGAATACGCGCTTGTGGGCAAAGGCAGGCGCGGAAGGGAAACCGTGTTATCTGTCAATGTGAACGTCAGCGGCAGCGTAGTCACGGAGCGCGAACTGACAACGGCCATTTACAGGGGCATCGCCGACGGGATTAAATCAGGCGGCCTTGACCCGCTGCCGGCTTAAAGGGGGGTTTATGGACGTTGTTATTACCCTGTCGTCAGGAACGCAGTCTCTGACCGCCGAACCTGCCGCGTGTTTAATCAATAAAAGCATATGCAACGATTCTCTTCAGCACCGCGAGGATTCATGCGACGTGAAATTTATATACGATCCGGATCTATTCGCTTTTATTGTGGGCAATAATGATATAAACGCTGCCGTTAAAGATCGTTCGGGCTTTGTCCTTTTTACAGGAAAGGCAGTCGCGGATTCGTCATGGGCTGATCAGGGAGAGCCTTTCCCCATAGCGTACCTGCCCATTACAATAAAGGATTATTCGGCGAAACTTGACACGATAAACGCCGCCGAAATCGCCCTCCTTGACACCGCGCTTTTACCGGTTATTACAAGGCTGGCAGGCGACTGCGGCCTTACCCTTAATGCGGATAACATCCCGGAAACTGATTTGCAGGTTTTTGTAATGCCGCAGGGCCACAGCTACAGGCAGACGCTTGATGTTTTATGCTATCAGTACAGGCTCTCATTTTATTTCGACCGCCTGGGCACTTTATGCTTTTTCAATTACGATCCGGCGTCCGCGGCGTTCCCGCCGTTAGACGAAGATGATATTATGGCCGGACTCCAGATTAAAAAATCAACAAAACGTTTTGACGCGGTTAAAGTC
>JAIRQN010000013.1 GCA_031256445.1 Treponema sp.
AGCGGGTTATGACTTATCGCTACCCGCTTGAATAATTACGCTGGCCCTGCTTAATATTTTCAGCCCTTGCGCTGAATTTTTGTAGTATGTTATAATAAATAAATTTTATTTTTTGGAGGATTTTTATGAAAAGACTTACAGCAGTTCTTTTGGTTCTGTTTGTAGCCCTTTCCCTCTTTGCCGAGGGAGGACAACAAAGAGCCGGCGGCAAGACCGTAATCGGTATCGCGATGCCAGAAACCCACGTAGAGCGCTGGGTAAAAGACGGCAATCAGCTTAAAGCCGAAGCTGAAAAACGCGGTTACACCGGATTGGTTCAGTGGGCAAACGCGGATCAGCCCACACAGAATCAGCAGATTGCCGGATTCCTGACACAGGGAGCGAAAGCCCTGATCGTTGGCAACATCAATGACGGTGTTGTATCGGCAGTTGCTGACGCTAATCGTGAAAAAGCGCTTATCGTCGCTTACGACCGCATTATTCAGGGTACGCATGATTACGGCTATTTTATTACTTTTAATAACTACAAAGTCGGAACACTTCAGGGTCAGAGCATTGTAGCCGGATTGAATTTGGATGCGGCCACAACAGCGGCTCCGAAGCACATTACACTGTTTGCCGGTTCCCCGACAGACGCGAACGCCAACTTCTTCTTCCAGGGCGCAATGGATGTGCTCCTTCCTTACATCAATAAAGGCGTATTGTCAGTAGTCGGCCCCTTCCCCAAACATTACTCAGAACCCGCTTTTGCCCAGATTGCCACAGAAAACTGGCAGGCTCCCATCGCCAAAGCGCGCATGGAAGCTCTCCTGGTCGGCGATGCCCGCAATGTAACATTGGACGCAGTACTTGCTCCCAATGACACGCTTGCCCGCGCCATCCTGGAAGCATGCAAAGCCGATTCAAAATATCAGGCAAAACTTCCCGTAACTTCCGGACAGGACGCTGAATTCGATTCCGCCGTGTCAATCAAGAACGGCGAGCAGTACAGCACAGTATTCAAAGACACAGCCAAATTGGCCGAAGCCGCAATAATCCTTGCGGATCAGCTTCTTAAAGGACAGGCTGTAAATGTACCCGGCACAGTTATCGCTGACGGCGATCTTAAACAGATCGGTTTTACCGGCACCGGATATGTAACAACACTTCTTTTGGATCCAATTCTGGTTACAAAAGACAATATTCAGGTTCCTGTAACCGCCGGTTTCTATACCGACGCGCAGGCCGCCCAGTTGAAGTAGTTTTTTTGGAACAGAAGGCAGTGTCCGTGAAGTAACCAACTTCCCGGACAGCCCCTTCTGTCCTTTTTTTTGAGGGCCCCATGAGCGAATACATTCTTGAAATAGAGAACCTAACAAAAGAGTTTCCAGGAGTCAGGGCCCTTGAAAATGTCAGTTTAAAAGTAAAAAAAGGTGAGATTCATTCCCTGTGCGGAGAAAACGGCGCGGGCAAGTCCACGCTTATGAGCTGCATCTCCGGCGTTTACCCCAATGGAAGTTACGAAGGCAGGGTTTCGTATAACGGACATGAAACAAAATATCACAGCGTAAAAGACAGCGAAAAAGAAGGGCTTGCAATCATTCATCAGGAACTTGCTCTCAGCCCGTATTTATCAATATATGAAAATATTTTCCTGGGCCATATGGACACCAGGTTTGGAATTATAAACTGGAACAAATATTTAAAAGAATCAAGAGAATTTTTAAAAACGGTAGGTTTAAATGAACCGCCCGAAACTGTCGTAAGCAAGCTGGGCGTAGGAAAGCAGCAGCTGGTTGAAATTGCGCGCGCGCTTTCCAAAAAAACAGAGCTCTTGATACTGGACGAGCCCACTTCTTCATTAAACGACGATGAAAGCGAAAAACTTCTTAATTTAATGCTGGAGTTAAAAAAACAGGGGATTACCCTTGTGATGATTTCGCATAAATTAAACGAGGTTTTAAAGGTAGCGGATACTGTGACTATTCTTCGCGACGGCAAATCCATCAGCACTTATGATGTTAAAGCGGATAACCTGACGGAAGAAATAATCATTAAAGATATGGTAGGCCGCATTTTAACTCATCGTTTCCCGGAGAGAAAGTCAACCCCGGGTGAAGTTATCATGGAAGTTAAAAACTGGACTGTATATCATCCTGATTATCATAATATAAAAGTAGTGGATAATGCGTCATTTTTCCTGCGAAAAGGCGAAATTCTGGCATTCTGCGGCCCAATGGGAGCGGGACGAACGGAATTAATGATGAGCCTGTTCGGCAGATCATTCGGGTTTCGCAGCGAAGGCGAATTATTCATTAACGGGAAGAAGTATATTCTTAACAGCCCCCGCGCCGCGATCAATTCCGGGCTTGGGTATATTTCTGAAGATCGCAAGAGCCTTGGGCTTATTTTAATTCAGGATATAAAGACAAACATTAGTCATTCCAGCCTTAATAAAATTTCAAAATTCGGGGTTATTAATAACCAGAAAGAGATTAAGGAAGCCGAGCGTTACCGCAAAGACCTTAATATCAGAACGCCGTCAATTAATCAGTATGTGCGCAACCTCTCGGGCGGCAATCAGCAGAAAGTTGTTGTCAGCAAGGCTTTAATGGCGGATCCCAATATTTTTATTGTTGATGAGCCGACAAGGGGTATAGATGTCGGCGCCAAAACGGAAATTTACGGAATTATGAACGACATAATAACATCCGGAAAGAGCGTTATAATGGTCAGCTCCGAGCTTCCCGAGGCGATTGGAATGGCGGACCGGATTTATGTTATGAACGAAGGATTAATTAAAGGGGTGCTTTCCAAAGAAGAAGCGACCCAGGAAAAAATTATGCACATGGCGCTTGTGGGATAGCCAAATCAATATAAATACTGACGTAATTTAGGAGTCTATATGAGCAATAAGGCAATTCATACTTCTGATGTTAAAACACTTGTAAAAAACAACATCAGAAATTATTCAATGTTTTTAATGCTGGTTTTGATTATGTTAATCTTTGCTGTGATTACAAACGGGATTAACTTTAACCCGCGGAATTTTGTCAATATTTTCTTTCAAAATAGTTATGTGCTAATCCTTGCGGTCGGCATGGTAATGATAATAATTACGCAGAATATTGATCTTTCAGTCGGCTCTGTCTGCGCTTTTGTCGGCGCGTTAAGCGCAATGCTGTACAATACAGGCATAGGAATGCCGGCTACTGTAATAATTTCGATTTTGATCGGCGTGGTAATCGGCGGATATCAGGGGGTGTGGGTCGCTTTCGGAAAAATGCCGTCGTTTATCGTAACGCTTTCCGGAATGCTGCTTTTCCGGGGCCTTACATACATTGTAACAAAAATAAGTCCTGTCAGTCTTAAGGACATAGGTTATTCGCTTTTCGCGACCGGTATTCTTGACGAGGTATTAAAAACCAGCAGAATAGGTCCGTATTTCCCAATGTCATTTGTAATCGCCATAATATTATTGGCGGCTTTCTATGTATATGAATTCTTTGGACGCAGAAAAATGATCGCCAATGAATTTGAAGTATCGCCTTTACCGTTATTTATTACCAAACTGGTTTTAATCAGCGTCCTGACATTCGGCCTTGCCGATCGTTTTGCCCGTTCAAGGGGACTTCCCATCGTGGTGCTGGTATTGGGCGTAACAATTTTTCTTTTCCACTTTATTTTAAAGAACACGGTTCTTGGCAGATACATTTACGCGGTTGGCGGAAATCCCCGTTCCGCGAAACTTTCCGGCATCAACTCGGAAATGGTCACATTCATTGTGTTCCTTTTCATGGGCGGGCTTACGGGTCTTGCCGCGGTAGTCAGCACCGGTTACATGAACAGCGCCCTGCCGCAGGCGGGAAACCTTTTTGAGCTTGATACAATCGCGGCGTGTTACATCGGGGGCGTTTCAGCCGGAGGCGGTATCGGCACTGTAATCGGCGTTATAGTCGGCGGTCTTGTAATGGCGGCGATAAATAACGGCATGGTTCTGATGAACCTTGGCACCCATTATCAGTACGTTGTAAAAGCTCTGGTTCTTGTATTGGCCGTTTTCTACGATGTGTACACCCGCCGTAAAGCCGGTTTAGGTTGATTGTTCAGAAAACAGCGTTTTCTTTTTGGGCAAGCATTAAAAATTTCTTTACTTCCGCATTTTTCTGTTGTATAATAGCTTATATTATTTACCAGGAGGATTTTTTTTATGAAAAAGAGCATTATGTTTGTTCTTATCTTTGTGTTGCTTGGCGCTATGGCATTTGCCGGCGGAGGCAGGGACAAAGCCGGCGGATTACCCACCATTGGAGCTGCCATCTACAAGTTTGATGACACTTTCATGTCTTACATGAGGAACACCATTGAAGAACTCGCAAAGGGCAAGGCCGATTTAACAATGGTCGATTCACAGAATGCCCAGCCTACGCAGAATGATCAGGTAGATCAGTTCATCACCAAAAAGATGAAATCAATCGCCATTAACCCGGTAGACAGGACCGCGGCGGGAACCATTATTGACAAGGCAAAAGCCGGAAATGTGCCTGTTGTATTCTTCAACAGAGAGCCGTTTGCCGAGGACATGGGAAAATGGGACAAGGTTTTTTATGTCGGCGCCAAAGCGGAAGAATCCGGCACAATGCAGGGTGAAATCGCCGCCGAATGGTGGAAAGCGAACCCGTCTGCCGATAAAAACGGTGATGGCGTTCTTCAGTACATCATGCTGAAAGGCGAACCGGGCCATCAGGACGCGGAACTCAGGACTGAATTTTCCATTAAAGCGGTAACCGCCGCAGGAATTAAAGTAGAACTGCTTGCGGAAGATACCGCGATGTGGGACAGACCCAGAGCTGTAGAAAAAATGGACGCTTTCTGGGCCCGCTTCGGCGATCAGATTGAAATGGTTTTCTGCAACAATGACGACATGGCATTAGGCGCAATTGAAGCGCTGAGGAAAGCCGGTTTCTTCTCCGGCGGCAAATATCTGCCGGTAGTCGGCGTTGACGCGACAGCTCCCGCGCTTCAGGCATTGTCAGAGGGCACGCTGCTTGGCACAGTATTGAATGACGCCAAAAATCAGGGTAAAGCCACATTTGATATTGCGTTTGCTCTTGCAACCGGCGCAAGTCCGACTACCACAGCGGGCAAGATGGACGGCAAATATGTATGGGTTCCCTACCAGAAAGTAACAAGGGATAATTTCAAAAATTTCCAGTAACAGAATTGTTAGAGAACGCAAATCCTGGGTTTGACCTTAGGGTTTGCGTTGCTCGCGGACAGGCCATGAAGGCGCAGAGCCGGGTTTTTCTCCCGGCGCGCTTTTATGGTTTTTTATTAAGCAGGTAATGAGATTAATGTGAGCGGCGAATATATTCTTCAGATAAAAGATATTTCAAAATCATTCCCGGGCGTTCACGCTCTTAAAAATGTATCCATAGATGTGCGCGCCGGTACGGTTCATGCCCTGATGGGAGAAAACGGCGCGGGTAAATCCACCCTGATGAAATGCCTCTTTGGCATTTACGATCCCGACTCAGGGGAGATTAGCCTGAATGGTAAAAATGTCCGGTTTACGGATTCCAGGCAGGCTCTTAACGCGGGAATTTCAATGATACATCAGGAACTGTATCCAATTCGTCTGCGTCCTGTAATGGAAAATCTCTGGTTAGGACGTTTCCCTATGCGTTCAATCGGACCTTTAAAATTTATTGATCATAAAAAAATGTACGAAGACTCCCTTGCCTTGTTTAAAGACCTTAATATGGACATTAATCCGCATACATGGGTCAGGGATCTCTCCGCGTCTAAAATTCAATCCCTGGAAATAGCCAAAGCGGTATCCAACAGAGCCAAGGTTATTATCATGGATGAACCTACTTCTTCACTTACGGAAAACGAGGTTCATCAGTTGTTTGCAATTATCCGGCGGCTTCGCGGCGAAGGCGTCGCCGTAATATATATTTCTCATAAGATTGAGGAAATACTCGCCATCTCTGACGAGGTTTCCATAATGCGCGATGGCAGGCATATCGGCACTTACGCGGCAAAAGAGTTAAACACAGATCAGATAATCAAATATATGGTTGGGCGCGATCTGTCTCATCGTTTTCCGCCAAAAGACAATGTACCCGGCGAAATGGTAATGGAAGTAAAGAATTTTTCTTCCGCTTTGCCCCGCTCTTTTAAAAACATAGGTTTTACTTTGAGGCGCGGAGAAATTCTGGGTATCGGCGGTCTTGTCGGGGCGCAAAGGACAGAGCTTGTTGAATCGATCTTCGGGCTTCGCCCTGTTGAAAGCGGGCAGATTATTATCAATGGCAAAGAAGTGCAGGTAAAAAACTCCAGACAGGCGATAACCAGGAAGCTGGCGCTTGTTACGGAAGAAAGGCGCGCTACCGGGATTATTCCCATGCGTTCAATTAAGGATAATATGCTGCTTGCGAATATCCGCCGTTATGTCAGGTTCTTTGGGCTTATCAGCGAAAAAAAAGGCGAGGCTGATACAACGGAAAAAATTAAAGCGCTGAACATCAAAACGCCTTCCAGCAAAACTCTTATACGGGATCTTTCCGGCGGCAATCAGCAGAAAGTTCTATTTGCCCGCTGGCTTTTAACAGAGCCGGACATTTTAATTCTGGACGAACCCACAAGAGGAATTGATGTCGGCGCTAAATATGAAATCTACAGTATTATAATAAACCTTGCCAAAGAGGGGAAAAGTATAATTATGATTTCTTCGGAAATGCCCGAACTTCTGGGAATTTCCGACCGTATTATGGTAATGTGCGAAGGAAGAGTAACAGGTTTCCTGGAGGGAAAAACCGCGACACAGGAAGATATTATGCGGTTGGCTGCGCAGTTTGAAAAGCAAAGCGCGGAACGAGTTTCGGCATAAGGGGAGTTTATGATCGGCAAAAAAATTACTGTTAAATCAATTCAGGATTTCAGCGTCCAGTACGCGATTTATTTTGTGTTTGTCGCGCTGGTTCTTGTTATAACAATAAAGGAACCTTCGTTCCTGTCTCTGCATAACTTCAGGAACATTCTTTCCATGTCCGCGACCAGAATAATTTTCGCGATGGGCATGGGCGCTGTTCTTATAACAGGCGGCGTGGATTTGTCCGCCGGACGCATGGTAGGAATGGCGGCGGTTCTTTCCGCCTCTTTTCTGCAATCCGCTGAATATTCGCGGCGAATGTATCCGGATCTGCCTGTTCTTCCTTTAATTCTCCCCATTATAATCGCGATGGTTGTATGCGGTTTTTTCGGTTTGATAAACGGCATTGTCATTTCAAAGTTAAAAGTTCCGGCTTTTATAGCGACACTCGGCTCGATGGTTGCGGTATACGGCGCGACTTCGCTTTATTTTGACCGGCCTCCTTACGGCGCGCAGCCAATCGGCGGTCTCGACCGCCGCTTTACAACCCTTGGAACAGGTTATGTAGGATTTGACGGAGTATATTCAATTCCCTATATCGTTATCATTGCCGCGCTTGTTACATTTATCACATGGATTCTGTTTAACAAAACAACTTACGGTAAAAATATATACGCCATAGGCGGCAATGCCGATGCCGCCCGGGTTTCAGGAGTGAATGTCGGCCGCACGCTTGTTATTGTTTACACAATAGCGGGCATTTGCTACGGTCTGGGCGGCAGTCTTGAAGCGGCCCGCACAGGCGGCGCGACCAATAACTACGGCAACGGCTACGAGCTGGACGCAATTGCCGCCTGCGTTGTCGGCGGCGTTTCCAATCTTGGCGGCATCGGGACAGTGCCGGGAATAGTAATCGGCGTTTTGATTTTTTCCGTTATCAATTACGGTTTAACATTTATCAACATGTCGCCCTACTGGCAGCAGATTGTCAAAGGCGCGATCATTATAATCGCGGTAGCTCTGGATATAAGGAAATATCTGGCGAAACGGTAGAAAACGCCCGGCCATAGGCAGTTTTCGTTTGTTAGGTGATGCGCCTGAGTATTTCCAATATTTTATTTTTCTTTTTTATGAAGAATAAATGAATAAATAATTGGCACAGTTATCATTATTAATAATATTATCAGAATAATTATTACCCCGGCAATATTTTCCAAAGGAAGAAATGCTGTAATAAGAAGAAACATTCCGCAGACTATCCATAAAATGCCAGCCAATCTATGCGTTTTATTCCAGTTTTCGCTGTTTTTCAGCGTCCACAATATTTTTATGCCAACAGTATTATTTTGCCTGCTTTTGGGCATATAGTTACCGGTGAAAATAAGAATTATACCTGCTAAACCCATTACAATCATTTTTATAGGCACATTTACGTCCAAATTTTTAAACAAGAATAATGGCATAATAATTAAAGAAAGAAATGGCGCAAACCATACCGCAAAAATTTGCATTGTTTTTGAAATATTTTCCCGTTTGGGATCTTTATAAAAAATAAATATATTGGTGACTATATTTACTGCCATAAGAAAAAGAGGCAGGCCGAAAGCGCCAACTGCCTTATGAGCATACCAATTCGGGTTTCCTTCAAAATTCCATTGCATTACAATTTGTTCCGGTAAATCATTATAAACTGCAATCGACAGGCAAACAGGCAATAAACAGCCAATTGATGTCAGAATCAATATTAGTTTTTTATTTTTTTCCACTTTTCTTACCTCCGTTGAATTGAGCCAACCACAGCATTGTTTCCTCAAAAACTGTTACATTCAGCTCATAAATGATAAAATTTTTTTGTCTTGTTTCAAAAACAAGCCCTGCTTTTTTTAATTGTGATAGATGATAAGATATAGTCGCGCCTGTCATATTAAAATGCTGTCCGATATCCCCCGCCGTCATGCTGCCATTTTTAAGCATAATAAGGATTTCCCGTCTTACAGGGTCTGAAAGCGCCTTAAAAGTCTCCGCAAACCCCAATTTTTACCACCTTTAAAGTATTTAGAATATATTCTAAATAGAATATACTACAACCCCAGGCCTTTGTCAACAACTATTATAAAATATTTCTTAAACCAAAAAACTTGCACTTAATGTTCCGGGTAATTTATCTGTGTTCGTAAATTCTCCATAATCTGTTCCTGCTGTTCCTGCCTAAAAATATAACACTTTTTAATGGCAATTTTCCCTATAAAACGCTCTTTTACATCCGCAATAGTAGCAGTCACCTGAATTTCATAGTGTATCTGTGGATAACACTATACCACTATAATATGCGTTAAAATTTCAAACAACAGGTTCGTGTCGTTCGTAACTGTTAGTGGTAAGATTCTTCTTCCCTTCGTGCGCCCTCGGGTACCAGAAGCGCAAAACGACATTTATACCTTGACATTTATCTGTATAATAGTTTAAAATATTTTAAAAGAAAAATTATGATTGATGAAGCACTATCATTGTTAACAGACCTTGGAGAGTTTGCATTGGATAGTTTTATAGGTAATGGAATTATAAAAGATGTGCCAATAATTGGTCCCACATTTGATATAATAAAGATTTCCAAGAATATAAATGACATGGTATTTATCGGTAAATTAAAAGTGTTCATGGAAAATGTAGATAAAAATGAAAAGTGGAAAGATAAATTTTCTGATGAATCTGAATGTGAAAAAATTTCAAAAAAGATATTATATATTATAAATTCTTCTGATGATGAAGATAAATTAAAATTAATAGGATTTTCTTTTAACTTATTTGTAAATGGTGAAATAAATAAGGATGATTATTTCTTTATTGTAAATATATTTAATCAATCATTTTTTCCTTATCTGAAATTATTAATGGAAATTGATTTTGAACAATTTACAAACAATGGAGAAATATTTAATATGTATGCAATCGCTCATTTATTGACAATAGGAGCATTGGATCAATATAGTCAAACTTTAGGGGGATATGATGAGAGTAAAACATATATACCATCTCATAAAATCGTATGCATCAATTATTTTGGCAAATATATAAAGAACATTTTGATGCAAATGAATAATAAAAAGCAAAAATAATAATAGAGTTGTTCGATAACTTCAGTTATTGAACAACTACCTTAGAATTTACGGCATTTTCGCAGTCTTTAGGCGAGAAAATGCAAGACTTGTTCGGCAACTAACCGAGTTGTCGAACAAGTCAAATGAGAAAAAATTTATGAACATCTTTGAATCAATAATGATGGCAGTAGATGAGTTATTATATCCGAGAACCCGTAAGATGGAAGTTAACAAAAAATAAAATATGGATAAAGATACTAATGTAAAATATAAAAATGAATTGAAGAAATTAAATTTAAAAACAACTGATGATTTAAAATATTTATTAATACCGCTGTTAAAAGACGCATATAAAATAATTCTTAGGAAAAAAAAGAATATTCCAGATGGTTCCAATTTGAAATCCCATATTGGCGGTCAGCCGTATTTTGAAAAGAATGAAATGTGGCCCAAAGCGAAAAACGGAAAAGAACTGGATTTCGTTTTTCAAATATTTAACAATGATTCACATATATTGCCCAAAAAAATTAAACTTATACAATTTTTTTATGATTTTGAAAAAAGCACCTACAGTTCAAAATATGACGGACAATTAATAAAAATATATGAAGAATTGGATATTAAAAATATTGCAGCTATAAAGAGAAAAAGCAAAAAAAACAATGTATTAAATTATTGCGAAATAGAATATAAAAATATAAAGTCACTTCCTGTTCCATATGAAATTGCCAAATATGACAAAAAGATTGAAATGCTGTCATGTATGCTTAATAAAGAAGATCCATGGAATGATTATTTGGTAAAATATGAATTAACAGACGGAGAGACCTGTTTATACAGTCAAATAGGCGGGTACGCAGATTGGATTAGTTATAACGAAATGCCAAAAGGATACAAATTTATTATGCAGATTAAATCGGAAAAAGCGGCAAATTTGGAATGGAGAATCGGAGGAACAATGTATTTTTTCTATAATTCAAAAAGTAAAAAAGCGAAATTTGTATTGCAGCATATTTAAAGACGGAAATTTACACAACCGGTTTAATCTGGTTTGCATCTAACTTAAAAACATTCGGAAAATCTTTCCGCGCTGATTTCAGTTTAACCGCGCTGTCACCCTTTCGATCATCTCATTAAAAGCGGCGCCCTCTTTGCGGACAATGCGGATAAATGAGTTGTCAGCGGGTTTTCCAAGCACTAGCTCCATCTCTGTCTGATTACGGTATGTGGCTTTTTTAAAAGGATTGCGGTAATCCTTTGCCCTGCTTTCGTAGATCTGTTTGTCAATCCATTTGCGCGTTTCCATGACGGCATCAAGTTCCCTCTTAAAAGCCGCCGCGTCATGCGCCCTGTCTGTTTCGCGAAGAAGTGCCAGTGTCGCCCATGCGTGACGGCATTTATCAAGCTGGTATTCTTTTTCCCAAAGAGCGTATACGCCGTGAATCTCGTCCCAGTTTATATATTTGCCTTCGCCGATTTCCCTGCGCAGTTGATCCATGCGGAATGCCGGAACAATCTGCCCTCCGATGTTTACCCAGTCTTTAACGCGCTCCTGCTGTTTTATTTCGCCGAGCGTTTCGCTTAATTTGCCATAGCTTAAATCGGGCCGTGAATCCAGATAAGAGGCGATTGTTTTTACCGCGTAATAATGAAGCATCTGGCGGTACGCGGCAATTGCACGTAACGGTTTTATTATCACCTGATCGCGCTTGCCGGCTTCCATGCTGCGGCAGGGAATAAAGCGAATGTCCAAAAGCCACTTGCTTCCCGTTAAATCGCCGGATGAATAACCAGCCTGCCCAATCCATTCGTCCAGGTGCGACATGGCGGCAATAATTTCTTCCGCTGTGTCCGGGGCGAGATAGTCTGATTCTATGTTCTGGATTTTAATTTTTCTTTTATCGCGGTTTTTGGTTTTCCATGAATTGCGTTCCAGCGCGTAGAGGTTGTGTACCCAGAAATACGCCGGCATTATCTCCAGCCGGTTTTTATGAACATTGTTGTTAACCAGGGAGAATGGCAGGTGGATGTTCAGTTCCGAAGGGTACTCGCCCTTTGAAATAATCGTGAAAGACGCAAAGCAGCTTGAGTGTTTAATGCTGACCGCCAATCCGGGCCAGAAACCGCGTTTTGCCCGTATTTCGCCGTCATTGGCGCGGCTGTTGTGGTTACTGCCGATTGTCGCCGCCGCCGCCATGTTTGACATTCCCTGAATAAGGCTCGCGATTAAAAATGAATTGTTGTGATGCTGCTCATGCACAGGAAAGATCAGGTTGTTGAGAATCTCGCAGCATGACACGGTCGAATTGTCACCTAACACAGAGTGAATCAGCCTGGCCCCGTATTTAAGATTGCTGTTTCTGCCCAGAACAAACCGCACTGCTTTTGAACCGTAAAAAACATTGCAGGCGTAACCGACAATGCCGTTCACCATTTCCACGCCTTCGCCTATCTGCGTCGGCTCTCCGGCGGACGACAGTATCGTAATATTTTTTAGTTTATTGGCTCCTTTAATGTATGCGTTTTCCCCAACTGTCGTGTCCTTGATAATCGCGCAGCTTTTAATCACTGTGTCGGAACCAATTACTCCGTAGCTGCCGCGGAATGAGCCTGTCTGGCCATTTACCCTGCATGTAGTCAGTCCGTACTGTTTTTGCGTAATTTCCGCCAATTTTTCCGTTAACGCGGTATCGTCACGGTATGCCGCCCAAAGAAACGCGTCCGCCGCAATCATTTCTTTAAACGGTAAAATCGAGCGTCCGCCTGCTTCGTTCATTACATCGATCCACACGCGCACATCTTCGTCTTCTCCGTCTTTAATGACGCCGTTGCCGAATTTCGCGTGGTTGGTGCATTGCATTTCGTCAATTTCGGAGAGGATACAGTTATCCGCGATGATATAGTGGGAAACATACGCGCAATTCTGAATAGCCGCGTTGTCGCCTATGTCGCAGGAAATAATTGTGCTTCCGCGGATTCCCACAGGCAGGCAGAAATCGTGGTGTTTCTGAAGCACATTTTGCATAACGCCAATACGCACAAGTCCGTAAAAATACGAGTCATGTATAAGCTGGGGCATAAATGGATCGCGCACCAGAAAGTTGTTCCAGTTTGTGCAGTAGTTCCTGTTTTTTTCCAGTATTTCAATTTCGTTTGGAGTCAAATTGCGCCAGTATTTCTTCAGGTCTATATTTTCAATATTGGCCGCGGTTTCCTGTTTTTTTGACAGAAGTTCCGTCTGCTGCGCGTTGCGAAGCCAGTATTCATCCGCTCCGTCCGGAAGATATTTTTCCGGTATAAAATCGTAACCGTGTTTTTCCGCAGGCAATAGGCTGTTCTCTTTCATCGTTTACTTTGTTCTCCTTAATCTTACATTTTCAATATCGTAGCTGAAAAGTTCGCGCAGGTCGTTAAGCCCAAGCGCCATCAGAGCCATGCGGTCGATGCCGATGCCCCAGGCGGCGACAGGCACGTTAACTCCAAGGCTTTCTGTTACTTCCGGGCGGAAGATACCCGAACCGCCAAGTTCAAACCATCCAAGCACCGGGTGTTTAATATGCACTTCCACGGAAGGTTCGGTAAACGGAAAGTAACCGGGAACGTATTTTACTTCTTTCGCTCCGGCGACTTCGCGCGCGAATATTTCCAGCATGCCCAGAAGCGTACGCAGGTTTACATTTTCACCTAAAACAATGCCCTCGGTCTGGTAGAAATCGGGCAGGTGGGTGGCGTCTACGCGGTCGTAGCGGAAACAGCGCGCTATGCCGAAGTATTTGCCGGGTATTTTCGCGGCTGGTAGCTGCTTCGCGGAAAGCACAGTTCCCTGGGAGCGCAGTATCAGCCGCTTTGTAAAATCGCGGTCAAAAGCGTAATTCCAGCCGCGGCTGCCTGTCTTGCCGCCGTCTTCATGAACAGACGCGACATTGGACAGCCACGGCTCATCAATTGATTTTGCGCGCGCTATTCCGTCACGGGGGCGGACTTCAGAATGAGTATCTCCGGGTTTTGGCTCGGCGATGCTGTACGCGTCATGAATGTCCCTGGCCGAATGAAACTGAGGCATAAAAAGAGCGTCAGAATTCCAGAACTCGGTTTCAACTAACGGGCCGTCAAATTCTTCAAAGCCAAGGGAAGCGAGTTTATCTTTTACATTCTCCAGAAATTTCGCGTATGGGTTGCTGCGGCCCGGGGTAAGGCGAACAGGAGGCGTTTTAACATTGTAGGAACGGAAAGTTTTTCCTTTCCAGCTTCCGTCTTCAAGCATCGACTGTGTCAGAGAGCCGGTTTCGGCGCCTGTGATTCCCGCGGCCCTGAGAGCCTGCGCCGCTTCGGCGGCGGGAACAGAGCCGTCTTTATTAACGGTAAAGCCGAAGAATACTGTTTCCCTGTCTGTCTGACGGAACGGCGCATCCGCGGCGCCGCGTTTTTTCGCGATTCCTGACATGGCGGTTTTTTCCGCCTCATTTAACGATGATTCTGGAATGGCGGCGCTGTTTCCGGCTGCCGTTGAACCTGCATGGCGGCCGTCTTCTCCGCGATTAACATTGGAAACGCCCTTTTCCAGCAAGCCGCGGATAACGGCAAAGTGTTCCGCCGCGGGGCCCTGCGCCGGCCTGCCGTTTACCATCTGCTCCTGTGGAAGCGCTATCATTACATTTTTATCGCTGTCCATCGCCAGCACGCCCATTTTTGAAAGGCTGCCGTATGCGCTGCCAATGTCCTTGTTTTCCATTTTAAGCGTTTTCGCTATATCAGGCAGTTTTAAAGAACCGGCAGGCGCGATTCTTGCCAGTTCAACGATCCGCTCTTCTGGGCTTCCCTTTTCTTTCCACTCACGGCCAAGATCTGTCAGTTCATAAAAAACCGCCGTTTCCCGGCGGATTTCGCTGACCAGCCCTTTGCCGGCAAGCCATGAAAGCGCCTGGTTTCCGTTTCCGGGTTTAAAGCCCAGATCATGTTCAACTTTTTCAATTGAAAGCTCATCGCTTTCTTTATACTCAAGAAGAATCCTTACTTCCAGAGGATGCAAATTTTTTACAATGTTTTTAATATCAATTAACATTTTAACCTCAGATTTCCGCATTCCATGATAACCTGAATTTATATTTTAGGTCAATTGAGTTAATAAACGCAGGCCGCAGGTTCGCAAACGCCTGAACAGCTCTATTTATGTATTAAGACATATTGACCGACCATGTGATTGTATTATAGTATACTATGAAATAGGTAGTTACTTAAAAAATACAAAAATGTAATAACGGGGATGTCAGCATATACGGTTAAAACAGGCATAAATAGCAGTTCGTAAAAGGAGAATTTTTGAGTTGAAAACAATTTTTGTAGTAGATGACAATACCGTAAATCTTGTGACAGCTGATGAAACATTATCGGATCATTATAATGTGATCACTCTGGCCTCAGCTTCAACAATGTTTGATTTTCTGAAAAATATCATACCTGATTTGATACTGCTGGATATTATGATGCCGGATGTTGACGGATTTGAGGCTCTGAAACGGTTAAGAGTCGATAAACGTTATTCGGAAATTCCCGTTATTTTCCTGACGAGTAAAAACGACGCCGTAACCGAAGCGCTTGGTTTTGAAATAGGCGTTATTGATTTCATTTCCAAACCGTTTTCGGGACCGGTTCTCCTTAACCGCATAAAAACGCATTTGCATATCGAAGCAATAATAAGCGAACGAACGGCCATAATCAGCGAACAGGCTGAAACTTTAAAGCAGCGGACCGAGAAACTCCTCAGGCTGCAAAACAGCATTACATCTGTCCTTGCAAGCATGGTGGAAAATCGTGACAAGCTGACAGGCGAACATATAACACGCACGACAGCGTATATAAGAATACTTTTAAACGCGATGGTAGAGCGCGGCGTTTATAAAGAAGAAATGAAAGATTGGGATTTTGAAGTTGTCATATCATCGGCGCGCATGCATGATTTGGGGAAAATCGCCGTTACGGATCTGATTTTAAACAAAACCGGAAAACTGACAGATGATGAATTCGAAATAATAAAAACCCACGCCACAGAAGGCGAAAAAATAATTGACGAAATTATTATTGAATCAGGCGATGAGGCGTTTCTGCAAAACGCCAAGCTTTTTGCAGGTTATCACCATGAACGCTGGGACGGCCTCGGATATCCCCGCGGGCTAAAAGGAACAGATATCCCTTTGCAGGGGCGTGTCATGGCGATAGCCGACGTATACGACGCTCTTGTGTCAAATCGTTCATATAAAAAGGCATTCACGCATGAAAAAGCGGTTGAAATTATTATGGAAAACAAAGGAAAACAATTTGATCCTGAATTGGTTGACGTGTTTTCTGAGGTAAACAGTCTGTTTAGGAAGGTGATGGAATGCCAGTAATTCAAAACAATGAAATTCATGAACAAATCAGGAAAAAATTTTCCTTTCCGCTGATTTTGCTGACAACCGGATGCTGTTTGTTTGTCCTTGTTATTTATTTATTTTTTTTCAACAACGAATTAAAGAAAAATATGTATGAAAATATCAATGTCGCCGCGATGGTAACCGAGCATGAAATTGACAATTTAAAAATAAACGGGCGTATTGCGGCAATGGGGATTGCGAATAACCCCGACCTGATAGAAGCTGTTATGAGCAATGACCGTGACAGAATAATAGGGGTGGTAAACATTCTGAAGACAATAGCGCAGGTAGATTTCTGCTCCATACTTGATAAAGACGGCATTGTCATTACAAGAACAGATCAGCCTGAAATTTACGGCGACAGTCTTACGCATCTTCCCCATATAAGAATGGCGCTGGACAAAAAAAGAGAGGCGTTTGTTTCGCAGGGCGTAACCGTTGATTTTGGCGTTCGCGCGGGTTCGCCCATATATGACGATGAAATGAAAATAATCGGCGTCGTTTCGGTGGGATTTAAACTGAGTAACACAAAATATGTCAACGAGCTGAAAGCGCTTACAATGTGTGAAATCAGTATCTTCAGCAATGGCGAAAGAGTTGCCACGACTATCTCTGATTCTGTTGACCCGTTCGGAGTGGCGATGAGGCTTCCCGAATATGTCAGCAATATTGTGCTTGCCGGAGGCTCCTATACCGGAAATATGAATATTGCGGGACAGAACATACTCGCCAAATACATACCCATTTTCAGCGCGGACGACGAAGTTGTCGGGATGGTTGGCGTAGGCTATTACACCGCTGATGATATGAACAACATGATGCTGTTCATCCTGAGCGGGATAATAATAACATTAATCGCGATTGTTGTCTGCATTCTGCTTGCAAGGTTTATTATCAGGATCGTTGAACGCCATCTGAGTGACATGATAAATGAAGTGCGTAACGCGGATGAAACGGCGCGCCTGGCGGTTGAAGAAAAAAATATGCTTACGAATATCAACGAGATAATGAACGGCCTGGATATTATGATATTCGTCACCGATCCGAAAACGGATAAAGTTCTGTTTATGAATGAATGCATGAAACGGCATTATAACATTGAAGAAGATCCTGTCGGAAAAGTATGCTATAAAATCCTTCATAGGGGAGTTAACGCGCGGTGCGATTTCTGTCCCTGTATCAAACTTGACAAAGAACCTGATAAGCCAATCGTCTGGGATCAAAACGATTCTAAAACGGATTTTATTTACCGCAGGGTAGACAGATACATTAATTGGCCAAACGGGCAAAGGGTTCATATACAGCACTCTATTGACATGACGGAATTAATTGCCGCGAAAGAAGCGGCGGAGTCGAGCAACCGCTCCAAGGGATATTTTCTCGCGCAGATGAGTCATGAAATACGCACTCCGATGAACGCGATATTGGGCATTTCGGAAATTCAGTTTCTGAACAGGAAACTTTCGCCGGACGCGGAAGAAGGATTCAGAAAGATATACGAGTCCGGCAGTTTATTGTTGAATATAATAAACGACATTCTGGATTTTTCAAAAATTGACGCGGGTAAACTTGAAATAGTTCCTGAAAAATACGATGTGCCGAGTCTGGTAAACGATGTTGTTCAGCTTAAGCGGCTGCGTTTTGAGAATAAACCCATCTTTCTTAATATTAATCTGGACGTGAATACCCCCAGTGAGCTGATAGGCGATGAACTTCGCATAAAACAAATACTCTATAACCTGCTTTCCAACGCTTTCAAGTATACGGAATCCGGCGAAGTGGATCTTTCAGTTTGCGCCGAATCCGAAAACAATAGTGACACCGTAACGCTCGTTTTCCGCGTGGAAGACACGGGACAGGGAATGACAGAAAGCCAGATCTCAAGGATATTCGATGAGTACTCGCGTTTCAATATGGAGACAAACCGCGGCATTTCCGGCACGGGCCTGGGCATGAGTATCACAAAACGCCTTATAGAAATGATGGGCGGAAAAATTCATGTGGAAAGCGAACCGAACAAAGGGTCAATATTTACCGTGCGCCTGCCGCAGACGCAGTGCGGCGCGGTTGTATGCGGCGCGGAAATAGCCAAAAATCTGCGGGAATTCAGTTTTCGCGACACATCGTTTCAAAAGAAATCGCAGATCGTACACGAATATATGCCTTACGGCAAAGTGCTGGTTGTGGATGATGTCGAATCAAATTTAATTGTCGCAAAAGGGCATTTGACCCCGTACGGGCTTGATATAGAAACCGTAAACAACGGATTCGACGCGATAGAAAAAATAAAAAACGGAAAGAATTACGATATTGTGTTTATGGATCACATGATGCCCAAAATGGACGGTTTAAAAACGGTAAAAATCATGCGTGAAATGGGCTATACGCAGCCTATCGTCGCATTGACAGCTAACGCCGTTATAGGACAGGAAGAAATGTTTATGTCCAATGGTTTTAACGGTTTTGTTTCCAAGCCGATAGATTCGCGCGATTTGAATCAGATATTGATGAAATTAATACGGGATAAAAATACGCAGCGCGAAATAAATATGAATAAAGACGCTCCCGGTTCCGCGAAAGAGACGGTAAAAAGCGATGAATTGATAGCGGCTGCCGTTAAGGATATTAAAAACGCCGTTATCGTGCTGGAGAATTTATTGCCGCTGATTAATACCGGAGTCATTATCAGCGGCGGCGCGGATATGGTATTATTCAGCACAACCGTTCACGGAATGAAAAGCGCGCTCGCCAATATAGGTGAAAATAAACTTTCGGATATTGCGTTCAGGCTGGAACAGGAAGGTAATAACAAAGATATCGCTTTGTTATCATCAGAAATTCCGGAATTTATAACCGGACTCCGGTCATTAATGGACAGAATAAAAACAGCCGATAAAGACGAAAACACTGAAGTTACACATAACGATATGATTTTTCTGCGGAATACCCTGAATGAAATTATAACAGCGTGCGGAAAACTCAATATTAAAGACGCGAAAACCGCCCTTGCCGGCCTAAAGGAAAGAAAATGGCCCGGTGAAATAAACGAAATGTTGAGTGAAATTTCCATGCATATAGTGCGGGGCGAATATAATAAAGCTGAAGCCGTTGTAAACAAAATGAATGAAAAGAATGAAGATTAAACCGGTATCATCTTTCGGAGTAATATTTGCAATAATGTTTATTTTTCCTGTGTTCTTCATGGCATGAAAAGCGCGCTTGCCAATTAAGTTAAAGCAAAAAACATGGCCGGGGAAATTATATAATTTGTGTTTAAAGCTTTTAACTACCGGGGCGTCTTCGCTACATCGCAAATGCGGCGCGCCATGTTGTCCAGAGAGACCTGTTCCATTACATGGCCCATCTCGTAAGCTACGCGGGGCATTCCGTAAACGACCGCGCTTGCTTCGTCCTGGCCGATTGTTATTCCGCCTTCCCTGAAAATGGTTCCCAGATGCTGCGCTCCGTCCCGTCCCATGCCGGTCATAATCACGCCAAGAGCGTGATTCGAGTAGTTCATCGCGACCGAAGCAAAAAGAACATCCGCCGAGGGCCTGTGGCCGGAAACAAGAGGAGCGTCGGAAAGACGCACAACAGGGTTGCTTAACGCCTTTTTCTCTACTTCCAGGTGCTTGCTTCCCTGTGCAATCAGGATTCTGCCGGGTTTTATTTCATCGCCGTCTTCGGCTTCCTTAACATCCAGAGGACAAATTCGATCCAGGCTTTTCGCGAATTCATTTGTAAAGCCTACGGGCATGTGCTGTACCACAACAATTGGAACGCGCAAATCCTCGTCCAGTTTTGCGAATACGACCCTCAATGCGTCAGGACCGCCTGTACTGATACCTATTGCGATTATTTCTGTTTTTCCCGGTTTTCTTAAAGGAGTCGGCGGCTGAGCCGGAGCGGCGGGAGCGGCGGAGGCTAACTTGAAATGTACCGCAATATCCGAATTTTTCATCGAAGGCGTTTTTGGCGCATATTCCGAAGGCGTAAGAAGTACTTTACCCTGTGACTTTCTGTATGAGCCTCCGTAGCCAAGAAGCATTCCCATAAGGGTATCTTTTACTACATGAATATCCTCGGAAACCGAGCCTGAGGGCTTTTGTACGAAATCACTTGCGCCTAGCGCAAGGGCTTCCATTGTAATTTCCGCGCCTTTTGCCGCGATAGACGAAAGGATAACGACAGGAATTGTAATTCCTCTTTTCTTTCTTTCTTTAAGAAATTCGATGCCGTTCATCTCCGGCATTTCCAGGTCCAAAACGATAATATCAGGGTTTACCCTGGATATTTTCTGTAAAGCGAAAATACCATTCATGGCTTTTTCCGCTACTGTCAGGCCAGGAGTATCCTCGACCATGTGACCAATCAAATTGCGCATAAGCGCTGAGTCATCAACAATTAATACACTAATCTCGTTTGCCAAGATAATCTCCTAAACATTTTTTTGGTATAGCGTCGCCCATTCGGTCTTTAAGAACTCAAATTTTGTAGCCATTCCGAACAATGATTCCGAATGACCTATAAACAGGAAAGATTTAGACGCCATTGAATCATAAAAACGGTTTATAACAGCGGTTTGAGCGACTTCGTCAAAATAAATTATTACATTCCGGCAGAAAACAATGTCAAGGTTTCTTTGCTGCGAATCGTTTTTAAGGTTATGATAGTCAAATTTTATTTTGGACTGGATATCGGCGTGGACTTTATAACCGCCGTTCACTTTGTCAAAGTATTTGGCCAGGTAGTTATCCGGTATACCGACTATGCGGCTTTCGGCGTAAAAACCCTCTTTCGCAGTCATTAAACACTTAAGGGATATATCGCTTGCCAGAATTTCGAATCTCCATGTCGGCGGTAAAATTTCGTTCAGCAGCATGGCGATTGTGTAAGGCTCTTCGCCTGTTGAACATCCGGCGCTCCAGAGCCTTATAACGCCTGAAGGACCCTTTCTGATTTTATTGATTATTTCCGGAACAACATACTTTTCCAATGCGTCAAAATGCGCCTGATTTCTGAAAAACCGGGTCAAGTTGGTTGTAATTGAGTCCAAAAAACCTTTGAGTTCTTCTTTGTCTGCTTTGATACTGTCATAATACACCTTAACGGAACTGACACCCTTTTCACGAAGCCGTTCTTTTAGTCTGCTTTCCAGTATGGAACGGTTTGTTGGCGTGAATGTAATACCGCTTTCAGCGTAAATAAGCTGACGGTACAATTCAAACTCTGCATCTTTGAGAAACTCAAGATCTGACATATATATATAATATTTTACAATTTCGATTCTGTCAATAGGGTAGAATGAATCTGGAGTTTTTAATTGATATATGTTAACATTTGCCGGTGAATTACCCTCCTTTAAGGAACCTTGATCTTCGCGCACCGCTTGTTTATCAAAGAATCCAAAATCCTGTTTTAAGGGGGTTTCCATTCAATTTTCAGGTAAAACCAGCAAAAAACGAGGAAATTTTACTTTGTTTTAATCTTGATCCTGCCAATAGCCGCAGTATAGAGCCGGAAAAAGCGCGGTTTATTGATATTCTTTCGTTTACGGGGCAAAAAAACACCTCTGATGAAGGAAAACCCGGTGTTTCAGACAGTAAAATTGATTGTTCAGGCGATGAAAAAGGTCAGACAGTATCACTTCCGGCTGGAAATTACCTTTTTATGCAAAGCCGCAGCGATATTCAGGAGCCTTGTACAGCCCAAAATACGGCGAATCCGGTAAATACCACGGACGAATGGCTTGATTTGGCAATTGAACAACAAAAAGACGGTCTTTGGGAGCGAAATGTATTACAGGACATTCTTTTTGTCCGGTTTTTTTATGAAGACAACGCCCTGGTTACCCAGGTGTTCAGACCGGTAGTAAAAAAATAAAAAATTTGCTATAACTTATATATTAGTATCCGTCATTGTTAAGAAAATATGCCGTTTAAGGCAAGAGAGAAGCAGTCATTGAATAATCAAGTGAAACTGTTCTGTAAAAGAGTCCTGATAGCGCTGGGTATATTGTCTGTACAATTGCCTGTTTTTGCGCAGCAAGAGGCTCAGCCTGTAGTAAAAGTCGCCATGAGCGAAGACACGCCGATTGCTGTAGGGCGCTTGCTGCAAATGGCGTTACAGCGTTCAGGCTGTCAAATGGTTACCAATGTTATGGGAATGCGCACATCCATAGCCGATGTAGACTACGGTAATGCCGCGATTTTGCCGAGCCAGACCGATGGCTTGCATCGGACATTTACTAACCTGATTAAAGTGCCTGTGCCTATTGATTATGTGGAATTTACCGCCTTTACCCGCAGCGATGATACATACAATTTTTCTTCGTGGAAAGATCTGGCAGGGTTAAGGTTCTGTTATCGCTGGCAGAATTTATATGTGGCAAACAATGCCCCGCAGACAGGAGCCTCTGGTTTTATTATCGTGAATGATCTTAAGGATGTTTGGGATTCTCTCCTTAATAACAAAGCCGATGTAACGGTTCTTCCGCGTGTCATCAATTTTGATTTTCGAATTCCGCCGGGGATTAAAAAAGCGGACATCGTTGACAGTATTCCGTGTTACACTTATGTAAACAAGGATTATGCCTATTTGGTTCCTCTGCTTGAAAAAGCGTATGGAGAGCTGCTTGATAACGGCAATCTGGAATCGATTAGGGAATTTTATCTGACCGACAGGATTCCCGGCGACAAAAAGATTGTACTGCATATAAGTTCCTATAATATGAGAGTTGAACGGGAACGCCGTCAAAAAGAAGCCATTCAGAAAGTCCTGGAAGCGAATGACAATATTGAGTACCGGAATTTCAGTTTGAACGCATACGAATATTTCAATAACCCCAGCTTTAACAATATTTACTCAGACATGATCCGTGCGGAATATATCACTAAAAATATTGACCTGGTTATCGCTTCCGATGACGAAGCGCTTCAATTTGCGCTGGATAATTATTATACGCTGTTTACCAGAGTGCCGGTGGTATTCTGCGGAGTCAGTAACCTTACCGCCTCCGCGCTGTATAGCCTTGAAAAATATATCACCGGAATTTCCGGAACGCTTTCTTTCAGTGAGACAACCATGGAAATGCTGCGGTTATATCCCAAAACGAAACAGATTTTTATTTTAAACGATCACTACCTGTCCCGAAGCGCCAGTCTGCGCAATAATTTTGAAAAAATTATAGAGGCCAGCGAATTGCCGGTGGAATTTATTTTCAGCGAGAATAAGCCGTTTGCTGACATTCTGGATGATATCCGCAATTTTGGATCCGATACGCTGGTTTTGATTGGAAATTATCTTTTGGACAGCGGCAATATGTTTTATTCTGAAATTGATGTGCAGATGCAGGTTTCTTCAGCGTCCCGGAATCCTGTATTTTGCCTGACTTCATCATATATAGGACATGGAACATTGGGCGGGCTTGTTTCCGATCCTGACATAAAGGGCCGTATCGCCGCTTTAATGGCAGTTGACATACTTAAGGGGAAGCCTGTTGCTGATATTCCGGTTATTATTAATTCCGCGTCATATAACATCTGGGAGTTTGATCATGAAATAGCCAGAATGTACGGTTTTAACATAAATAAGCTGCCTGCGGGACATGTCATTATTAACCGCATATTGCCGGTATGGGAATCAAACCCGCAGATGTTCATGTTTGCGATAGTGATTGGGGTGTTTATGCTGCTGATCATCTGCGGGCTGATAATATTTCTAAGGATATTGGCAAAGAAGCAGGCGGAGGCGTCCAGCGCGTCAATCGCAAAATCGTCATTCCTGGCGAATATGAGCCATGAGATACGGACGCCGATGAACGCAATCATTGGCATGTCATCCATAGGCATATCCGCAAATGATTCTGACCGGAAGGATTACTGCTTTAAACGGATAAACGAAGCGTCAACGCATCTGCTTGGAATCATAAACGACGTTCTGGATATGTCCAAGATAGAAGCCGGAAAGTTTGAATTGTCATATTTGGATTTCAGCCTTGAAGAAATGATACAAAAGATAGTTAACATTAACAGTATACGCCTGAGTGAAAAGAGCCTGAATTTTACTGTAAAGATTGATCCCGGCATTCCAAAAATTCTGTTTGGCGATGAACAGCGGCTGACGCAGGTCATTACCAACCTGATAGGGAACGCGGTAAAGTTTACGCCTGAAAACGGCTCCATTCAGTTTTTCACAAAGTATTTGGGAGAGGAAGACGGCGTATGTTCGATACAGTTTTCCATAAATGATACCGGTATAGGAATTAGCCGTGAACAGCAAAAAAATCTGTTTCAGTCTTTTCATCAGGCGGAAAGCAGCACGTCAAGGAAATACGGCGGCACTGGTCTTGGTCTGTCCATTTCGAAAAATATCGTGGAAATGATGGAAGGCAGGATATGGCTCGAGTCGGAATTGGGAGAAGGCGCTACCTTCACTTTTATTATAAAAGTAAAACGCGCCAAAGAAAAAGAACACACGGAATTTGAAAACAGCCGGACGATTATGCAGTTCAGCGGGCAGTGCATTTTACTGGCTGAGGACATGGAAATTAACACTGAGATTATTCAGGCGCTGCTTGAACCTACGAAGCTCGCCATAGATGTCGCGGTGAACGGCGAAGAAGCGGTAAAAATGTTTAAGGCGGCGCCTGACAAATACAGCATGATATTTATGGATGTTCAGATGCCCCAGATGGACGGTTATGAGGCAACGCAGATAATCCGCGCACTTGATATGCCTAAGGCAAAAAGCATCCCGATAATCGCCATGACAGCGAATGTATTCCGCGAGGACATTGAAAAATGTCTTGCCGCAGGCATGAACAGCCATATAGGCAAGCCGCTCAACTTCGATGACGTTCTTGAAAAATTGCGCGTATATTTGACCTAAGCAGGCATTGCGCATACCGTCGGTTTATTTTTAAATATTTATAATATATAATTCCTTCATGGAAACGCTCCGCTACGGTCTTGATATGTATAAGCAGACCATGAACATTAAAAATGACGCAAAACCCGGCGCTGGTATGCCTATGAGTGAACCGGGTAAAACCCTGATAAAAACCGTAAAAAAACACGATGAAGATCAGGTTAAACCGGATATTTCAGCCGCCGGGGAATCCAAATACCGGCGCGTGGCGAAATTCCTGATACTTATCGGCAGCGAGCAGGCGTCAGAAATCCTCGCGGAGCTTGATCCTGAGCAGGTTGAAAAAATATCAAGAGAAATCGCGTTGATTAAAGTAATAACTCCCGAAGAAGGAACGGAAATATTAAACGAATTTCATTCTCTTTTTTCCAGACCTTACAGCTATTCAGGACTGTCGCACGGCGGAATTGAAACCGCGCGGCGGATACTTTACGCCTCAAAGGGAATTGAAAAGGGAGAGGCAATTCTTAACAGGGCCGTTCCCGCTTCAAGAGAGAATCTTTTCAGTTTCCTGGAGGATTTTTCCGCGGGACAGCTTGTTATGCTTCTTAAAAATGAGTCGGCTCAAACCGCGGCGTTAATTCTTTCCAGGCTGCCCGCGAAAATTTCCGCGGAAACATTGAGCAATATTCCGCATGAGCTTAAAGCGGAGGTTCTGCGCCGAATCGCGCATCAGAGCGAAGTATCCCCCGAGGTGCTTGAACAGGTGGCGTCCGCGCTAAAGGAAAAAGTCAGGCACATTTCCGGCAGGGCGAATGATATCGAAATAAACGGAATGGAAACATTGGCCGCCATTTTAAAACAGGGCGACTATTCTTTCGGCGACAAAATTATCAATGAACTTGAAGAAAGCAGTCCCGATATCGGCAAAGATTTAAAAGAAAAACTTTATACGCTCGATGATGTTATAAATACTGTTGACAGGCCCATACAGATTAAGCTCGCGGCCATGTCGGAAAAGGATATTGCTGTTTTAATAAAGGGCAGAAGGCCGGAATTCTGCGAAAAAATAATGTCCTGCGTTTCGGCGGGACGGCGGAAATTAATCCGCGAAGAATCAGAAATTCTGGGCGCGATTCCAAAAAGGGATTGCGACGCAATGGCGAATGAGTTCCTGGCATGGTTCAGGCTTGCCCGCGAAAACGGGGATATTATACTCTACAATGACAAGGATGTGTTTTTATGAATGACATTTCACATAACGAAACAGGTTCTTCTGCGCCAAAGACCGGCCTGAAAAAAGGGCAGGTTCTGGACAGCGGATTCGCGATTCTTGACGTGGTCGATCTGGAGGAGCTGAACGCCGCCGGAATTTGGGCGAAGCATGAAAAAACCGGCGCCGAAGTTTTTCATGTTCTAAATGATGACATCGAAAATCTTTTTACATTCGCTTTTGCGACATTTCCCCAGGATAATACCGGAGCGCCACATATCCTTGAACATTCCGTTCTTTGCGGCTCGCAGCGTTATCCGCTAAAAGACGCTTTTATTACTCTTGCCCAGGGGAGCCTTCAGACATTTTTAAACGCGATCACCTTTCCGGATAAAACCGTGTATCCCGCAAGTTCCATAAACGAACATGATTATTTTAACCTTATGTCAGTATACGGCGATGCCGTTTTCAGGCCTCTGCTTCCGGAGTGGACTTTTATGCAGGAGGGGCACAGATACGAATTTACAGGCGGCGATAAGCGTCTTTCCATAACAGGCGTTGTCTACAATGAAATGAAAGGCGCATATTCTTCCCTTGATACATTCGCCGGTCTCTGGTCGGTAAAGGCGGTTATGCCGGGAACGCCCTATGCTTTTGAATCGGGCGGCGATCCGGAATTCATTCCCGGTCTGACATGGGAAGGTTTAAAAGAATTTCATTTAAGCCGTTATTCGCCCGCCAACTGCCGCGTCTTTTTGGCGGGTAACATTCCCACGGAAAAGCAGTTGTCTTTTCTGAACGATCAATTTTTTTCCGGCATTGAAGGAGGAAAAGCCTGCGCGCCCGTGAATAAAACGCAAAGGTGGCAAGAGCCCAAAAAATTCATTATTCCATGCCCTGCGGGGAATGAAAGCAAATCGACAATTTTTCTTTCATGGCTCTGCGGCGATGTGACCGATACAGATGAAAATATCGCGCTTGCGGCGCTTACCGAAATTCTATTGGGTCATGACGGCTCTCCGCTTACAAGGGCGCTCATTGAATCAGGTCTTGGAGAGGATATCACGCCTGTGTCCGGGCTTGAAGCGGAAATCAGGGAGACATTGTTTGTCGCCGGTCTTAAAGGCGTTGCCGGCGATACAGGGCAAATGTCGCGCGCAGTGGAAGATTTAATAATGAACGAGCTGCGCAGGCTCGCGGAAGAGGGAATCGCGGCGGAGGAAATACAAGCCGCACTTTTGGCGATGGAGTTTTCACAGCGGGAGATTAAACGCTCAGTCGGCCCGTTCTCGCTTGTCTGGATGCGCCGCTCTCTGCGGTCGTGGCTGCACGGATGCAAACCCTGGGAAAGCCTTCTTTATAACCCGGCAATAGCGAAAATAAAGGAAAATCACGCGGCGGACAGCGGATATTTTGAAAAAATTATTAAAAAATATTTTATTGATAACCCGCACCGCGCGCTGGTTGTCCTTGAGCCGAAGGATGATTACCTCCCGCTGCAGGAGGAGAGGCTTTCCCGGACGCTCGCTCTCAGGGAAAAAGAATTGACAGATAACGAACGCCGGCTGATAGTTGAAAAATCAGAAGCGCTGGAAAAAATTCAAAGCGAAGCTGACAGTGAGCAGGCCCTCGCGGCTATTCCTCATCTTTCACGTAACGACCTTAAGCCCGAAGATGATCATATTCACCGCAGGTATGAGGTTCTGCGCAGCGAAGGCGTCGTACGTTGCAGCGAAGGCGTCGTACTCGGCAGCGCGTGCGGGATACCGGCTCTTTATCACGATCTTTTTACGAACGGCATCACATATACCGACATAGCCTTTCCCGTTGATACTTTATCCGGCGATGATTATATCTGGCTTCCGTTTTTTTCAAGAGCGTCTGTTTCTGTCGGCCTCCCCGGAATGGATTACGGCGAGGTTTCCAGCCTGTTGGCGAGAACGGTGGGCGGTTTCATCGCGTCTCTGCACACGGGATCGGCAGTAAAAAACGCGGCGTATCCGGCAGGAGCGGCGCATCCAGCAGGTGCGGCGCAGAATCTTCACAGCGCATTCGGCTCTTTGGATTTAACAGGCCGTGACTGGCTTGTCTACAGAATGAAATGCCTTGATGAAAAAATCGCGCCTTCGCTTGATCTGGCGCTGCGTTTATTAAGCGAAGCGGATTTTTCAGATAAAAGACGCATTAACGATCTTGTGCTGGAGATGAAAAATGAATTAGATTCCAGCCTTGCGCCGGCAGGGCATATATACGCGTCAGGAAGAGCCGGGCGGTTTAATTCACGATCCAAAAAAATCGAAGAGCAATGGTCCGGCCTTTCGCAGATTAATTTTGTTCACCGGCTTGCGGAACTGGAAACGGATGAGGTTATAAAAAAACTTGTTTACCTGCGGGAGAAAATCGCCGGATCGGGGCTAATCGCCAACATTACAGGCCGCGCTCCTGAAACCGCCGGCGCGGAATTTGCGCAAAGGTTCGGCGGATTCGGCTCACCGGCGCCGCGCGTTTCTTCCGGTGAATCCTCATTATGCGCCGGTTCCGGCGCGTGCTCAGACCGCCGCGCCGAAGTGTACGCGTCCGCTTCGCTGCAGATCGGCTTTGCGGCGCTTGCTTTAAACGCCGCGCCGTTTGACACGATGGAACAAACCGCGGAACAGGTTTTATCGCATCAGCTTTCCACAGGGGCGTTATGGGAAGATATTCGCATGAAAGGCGGCGCTTACGGCGCTTATGTAAACGCCGATCATCTTGAGGATTGCGTTTGTTTTGCGACATACCGCGATCCGAATCCCCTGCGTTCTCTGGATGTCATTTCCGCTATACTGAAGAACGGCTCCGGCAAAGATCAATATTCCCTCGGTGACGAGGATAATCTGGTAAAATCCATCATCGGCTGTTATGCGAAAGAGACAAGGCCGCGGACAAGCGCCGAGAACGGGCTTATTGATTTTTTCAGATTCCTTTACGGCATGGAAGACAGTTACCGGAAAAGAAAAATGGAACGGCTTGTTTCGGTTTCAACATCGGATTTATCTTCGGCGTTTAAAGCCCTTGGTTCAAGACAGGTTCACGGAACGGTTGTTATTGCCGGAATGAAGAACGCCGAAGAAGCGGCAAAGTCGCTGGGCGCTGAAGTGCAGATATTGCCAGTGTAATGCTATTGGAAATTTTAAGGTAGTTGTTCAATAACTGAAGTTATCGAACAACTCTATTGTTTCTTTCTCAGCGCTTCCTTGAATATCTGATCGGCATCCACTTTTTCATCTACGCCGAATAACGGAACAATGCCCTCGTTTTTAATGCTTCGGAACAAAGGGCCGGGACGGTTTCCGTAAGACCAGCTGTTTTCGTCGTTAACGATATGATCCAGCACAGCGACCGCGGATAACGTAAAAAATACCAGCGTAGCGTTCATTCTTTTTTCCGGAGGAAGCATTATATTCAGCCGTTTTGAGATTGGATTTGGCACCTGAAAATTATAACTTTCCCACGGATTATGAATTCCGTTGCACTGGATTCTTGCCTGCGCTCCGCCTGCGCGTACGCCCTGTTCAATGCCCATTGCCACAGATGTAATATATTTCCGTAATTTTCTTACCTGACTGTAAATTGGAATAACGTCTTTTTTCTGAAATGTCGGAGGCCCCATTGATTCAAATTTGTAATAGGGAAGAAAATAAAGCCTTTTTATCCAGTGGAGTTCATTCAATGTTTTCTTCGCGTAAATGGACGATCTTGCATCCTGGGAATTTTCCAGCATGCGGCAATAATCCGATAAACGGGGAAGATATTCCTTATCGAAACTTTCACTGATATATGAACGCCAGTTGTTTATTATCTCGCCCAGTTCGTCGATTATTCTGACAAGGTTTCCGTCCGGGCCGGCGATAGACCCGAAGTTCACATAACGCACGGCTATAAAAAGATCTTCCAGTATGTGCATAAGGACTGCGACCTGCATCAGCGGGTCTCCCGGAGCGATTAATTCGTAACCGTGTCTGAGATTGTAAATGCCTGAAAAATACGGATACATATCCGGATATTCATCAAGTTTGTCCCATCCGGCTTTTGGATAAATAGTCTCAAGAGATGATCTTCCCTGTTCAAGCGCCTTTTGTTCCGCCTTTTCAGCTTCTTCTTTGGCTTTGCGCTCAGCTGTTTTTGGATCGTTGGGATCTTCTTCTTCTTCGGACAGTATCTCCTCTTCCTGCGTTTCCGGGGAATTTTCCTCTTCTTCTTCAGTATTCTGCACAAGAGCTTCCACATCCATATTTTCAATCAACTGGGGATTCATGTCCGAGGCATTCAACTGTTCCGATTCTGTAATATTAAGAAAGGCCATGTAGCGGTTGCGTCTTTCAATAAAAAAGCGTTCGTAGGAAATAAAGCGATCCGAAATCAGTTTCATTAAAAGGGGATACATTCCAAATTGAATTTCACGTCTGACAGAGCTTATTGACGCGGTGATGCTGCGGATTGCATCCTGATATTTTTCTTTCGCTTCCATCGGGCTTTCTATGTAAAGGATTTTATAAATTAACTTAAAAACCGATTTTAAATCATCCGCGCTTAATCCTTCGATAATAAAAAGCGGCCTGTATACCTCCTTCAGTATCTGTGTAAAATCATCCGATTTAACATTGCGCGGACGCGCCTGCAATATTGAAAGACTGCTCGCTATTCCTTCTATGTTCCAGCTGCGTATTGCATCAAACGCTTTATAAACAAAAGGAGACGCTCTTTTTAATTGATTGTCGCGTTTTTTGTTTGTCTTGGGAAACAGATGCCTTGCCGCAAATACAAGCTGTTCAATTTTATTAAAGTAGTCGTTCATTCTTTTTACGACAAAAACAGAGCTGATATAGTCCACAGGCGTTCTGAAAAATGAAAACAACGATGTGAGCACCTGAATGGAATTTTTAATATCAAAAATCGCCTGGCCTGCGTATTGATCCATTTTTATCCGTTCAAAATATCCCAGCCTTAATGGTTTTGCGGGATCATCGCCGGGATACGGGCCTTTGTTCTTTACTATTCCCAGTAGATCATTCCCGTCGTCATCCATTCCGGACATGTCTATTCTGCGGCGTTTGCCGCCCTTACCCACGCTGAGCTCCACTGTTTCCTTTCTGGGATTTTTGGGTTCCGTGTTTCGTTCTGTACCGACTTCGCCGCCAAGCAGCTGAGCCATTCTTTTGGCTTCGGCGTCATTTGTTACGCCTAGTTTATCCCGGACGCGGCTTAATTCGCCGGGCGCATAAATCGCGTTTGAATTTTTAGCCATACCTATACCCGTAAATAAAGTTTTTCTCCCATTCCAAAAAGATTTTTAATATTTATCTGCTCTCCGTCCGCTGTTAACAGCACCCCATTGTATAATCCGACAGGAGTGTCATACGCGGCATTTGTAAAGATCAATTCCGCCGCGCCGTGATTTTGCTCTTTTGGGGTAAATGTTAAATCAACCATGCCTTCTACGTCCTGAATAACCCATTTGGAATCTGTAGCGTTCTGCATTGTTATAAGCACAGGCGGCAGCGGTGTCATGCGGCCGTTTACCCACAATGCGTTTTCATTATTCTTGTAAGTCTCTCTTGTTAGATTCTCGGCAATATGAAAACCAATCCTTCTGTTTTCGTCATCAAAACCTGAGGCGCTGCATATGGTTGTCTGCATTCGGTAGGGGAAAAAACCCTTTCCGTCAACGAAAAACCCTGAACAATCCTCCTGTTTCAGGACTATATGCCGCCCCGAAAAAACCATATCTCCGCTTACCGGCGCAAGCGCCTTGTAGGCATACATATTCCGGCGTTCAGCCAGCCCCAGGGAAACGACAAGAGGGGTTACATCCTGGCTGCTCAGATTATAGGCCAAATGAACTGTCAATGATGGTTTACCGCGGCTGGCTTCTATATTAACGTCCAGCTTTACTGTGTCAGCGTCAAGCCAACTGTGAATTCGGAAGTAAATGTTGGTTGAATGGTTATCCACAAATGAATTGGAAAGATTATTTGGAAGCTGTTTGCCTTTGCCCGGAAAAATTTTTCTGAAAGAGAATTTTTCATCGTTTTCCCTGTCATAAAGAAAAACCTGAACCATTCTGTATAGTTTGACATTACAGAAGAGCGTTTCCAGAAAAAACGAGTCGTTTTGAACGCTGAAGCACTCCCATTCTTTAATACGGTTGTCTTTTATCCAGCGCGGCAGAGGGTACTTGAATGGCTTGCGTATTTCCAGCAAATCGACCTTTTCAAAAGCCCGGTTCCATGTTCCATACAGAGGCATTCCGTCTTCTATGGGCGAGGCTCTTGGAGGCAGAATTTCTCTGGTGTACATCTACTGAAATCCTAGCATATTTATAAAAGTTTTGCGAATCGCGGAGAACCGGGAATATGTGTTTAATTAATAATTTTACTCTAAACCCACAGGCGAAGCTCTGCGCGGAAGGCGCATCCAGCAGGTGCGGCGCTTCCAGTAGGTGCGGCGCTTTGGCTGTTTTCTGTTTTGCGGCCTTCAAAAGCGAAGGCGGTGATGTTTTTGTCTTCGGTTTCCAGCGGAGCATACGCCAGATTGATGGTTTCGCCGGCGAGGATTTCGTTCATATAATTGATGTCCAGTCGCATTTTTTCAGCCTGTTCCAGACAGCGCGGGTCGATAACGTCTTCTATCCACTTAATATAGCTGACATTGTTAACATGCCCGTTGTAATCAACATCATTGTAAAGCGCGCGCCTTTCGGTTTTTACGCACAGCGGGTTTGCGCCCGATGATACGTCCGTTTGCAGAATGCCGCGTTCTTCAAGGCCGGCAGGTCCGGATGTAAGGGCGTTCAGCCCTTCGTTACCGGGCAGGCTGCCCATAACCGATTGCGGCCTCAGCGGCCGCCGTTTTTCAATGTCAACAATCAGCCATCCGCTGCGGGCCGAAACTACGGGAATATCGTCTTTGTCGCGTATGTCGTAATCGCGGATAGCGAAAAGTTTCTCTCCTCCCCGGGGCCAGCTTCGGACAGTGATGGTTTCGCCGTACTTAGGCCGCCTGTCTGCCATTACCGACATCCGGGAAAGTATCCAGACCTGGCCCGTCCTGGCCATGTCTTCCCTGCCAACCAAAAGGTTTTCAGCATGGCAGATTGCCGCTTCCTGAAAAAATTGAAGCGCCGCGTTTAATGTCAATCTGTCCGATCTGTCGATTGCGCCGAACCTTACGGGAAATGTTTCCTGCCAGATATTTACCGGTCCTGATGCTTTTGGATTTGCCGCGTCACATTTCATTTTCTTCCGTTGTCTCCGTTTTTTGCTGTTTGTTTTTTCTTTTCAATAACATCCTTGGAATATAAAACAATAATCCTGATGCCGCGTAAATTGTAAAAATGATGAAGATTGTATTCTGGGGAAAAATCACGATAAGTATTATTAATACAATCATTAAAGCAAATACTTCTATTGTTCTTATTCTTGTCAGCTTGATTTTTTTAAAAGACGTATAGGGGACATTGGAAACCATCAGGAATGAAAGCACGACAATGGCAACCGGCATTATCTTGAAGAACGCGGGCATAAATTCCATTAAAGCTGGAATTGTTTTAAAGTTAAGTGAATATTCCGCCGGCGCCAAAAGCTGATAGCTTAAAACAAAAGATATAATAACGCCTGCTGACGCCGGAGTGGGAAGCCCTACAAAATGTTTTTGAACTTCGCCGCTCTGGGCAAGCACATTAAAACGCGCGAGGCGCAGGGCGCTGCAAAGCACATACAGTACCGCTATGGCGATTCCGATTTTCTCCATCTGATTTAATACAAGCGTGTACATCATTATTGCCGGCGCTACTCCGAACGAAACAAGATCGCTCAGTGAATCCAGCTGAAGTCCGAATTCGCTTGTTGTTTTTGTCATTCTCGCGACTCTTCCGTCTATAATGTCACATGCCAGCGCGCCGATCAGAAACCACGCCGCCTGAATAAAGTCGCCGGATATTGAAGAAAAAATTGACAGGATTCCAAAGCTCATGTTTCCGCATGTGAACAGCGAAGGCAGAATATAAATGCCCTTTCTTAATTCCTCTTTCCTTATTACAACTTTTTTTATGGATTGATTCCGTTTAAAAGATATTTTTTTCATTAGGCTTACACCTCAATCCTGTTCTGCCATCACAGTGATGCCTGCATATGTTTTATCGCCCGGTTTTACGCTGATAACCGCTGTATTCGGCATGTGCAGATCCACCTGAGAGCTGAATTTGATCATTCCGATTTTGTCTCCCGCATTTAAAACATCTCCCGCTTTAACCCAGGAAACGCAGCGCCGCGCCAGAAATCCCGCGATTTGCCGCACTGTATATGCGCTTCCGTCCGCTCCCCGTATTGTTATAACGTTCTGCTCGTTTTCCGCCTGCGCGCGCGGATTCCATGCCGCGTAAAATTTTCCGTCTTTATGGGAAACATCAGCAACAGTCCCGCTTACAGGCGAGCGCTGCAAATGAACGCTGAATATTGAAAGAAATACCCGGATAACTTTTTCATTTCCCTCTTCAATAATTTCCATTACTGTCCCGTTGCACGGAGATAATATTTTTCCTTCATCTTGCGTAACATTGATCTTTGGGTCTCTGAAAAAGAAAACGCAGAAAATCCCGAAGATTATAAATATAGATCCGCCTCCCATAAGGGCAATATTCGCGGGCGGCGTTCCTGTGAATCCTGAAATTATTAACAGCGCCAGACCAACAGCGAGAGACGGGAATATAAAAGGAAAACCTTCTTTTAAAATTGACATGATTTGATTTTACGTCACCTGTTTTACACCGTCAAGGTATCGTATTAATTTTTTAAAAAGTGTACGATATTTACCATGGAAATTGTCATTAACAGGTCTATACAGGATGGAAAATTAAAACCGACCACAGGCCGCATTGTGATTTATAAAGAATTTATCGAGCTCTCAACAGGGCCTGTCAGGGATCATAATGATCTGTCGCGCGCCCTCGCAAGCAAATACAAGCAGTCCAGAGATCAGGTTATGTCAAACTCAATCAGGTTTTATTATGAACGCGATGGAGATAAAACAATTGTATGTCCTGTGCGAAAACTTGACGAAGATGAACTGTTAAGCCGCCAGGATTATTATATTGATCTGATAAAAAGCGCGATAAAAATGTGAAAGCAAAAGCGGGCTGCAATACAAATGAACAGTGAACAGTTATTGGTGAACAATGGGGCTGTCCGAGAAGTCGGTTACTTCACGAACAGCCATTGTTCATTTTTCACTGTTCACCGTTCCATTTGTTCACCTTTTTTTTAAACCACTAATTGGCTGGTACCAATGCAATGTCGTCTATTGCGATAGGCGGTTGAGCGCCGACTGAGCCGTCATTGCGCCAGGTGAATATTAACCGCCATTCACCGCCGTTGTTGTACCCTGCGGGAATTGGAATTTCAGCCAAATTCCAGGTATCAACAGGGCTCAGATTGAATGTTCCCAAAACTTCTGATGCCGTCGGTGCAAAAGTACCTGCTGCCGGTGTTGTTGACGTTGCCGCAATATATACTCTTAAAGTGTCAGCTGGATTAGTGCCAGTGCCTTCACCCCGCGCTTTCCAATTGAATTGTAAAGTATTGCTTCCTTCCGGAATTGTCACATCTACATACGCATGTGCCGCCGCATTGGTGGAGGTGATTGTATAGGAATTTCCGGCTCCGTTGTTGGTAATATAGAGAGACTTGGCGCCGCTATTGGCAGTAGATGAACCCCACATCCAATAATTGGGTTGTGTTCCGTTTACAAAAGTAAATGGATTTTCCGATTCAAAATTTGCGCTCCATGTACTGCCTGCCGGAGGAGTCTGTACCGCGGGGGGTGTGGGTGCGGTTGACGTTACCAACATGATGTCGTCTATTGCGGCAGGCGGTTGAACGCAGACTGTCTTGTCATTGCGCCAGGTGAATATTAACCGCCATTCACCGCCGTTGTTGTACCCTGCGGGAATTGGAATTTCAGCCAAATTCCAGGTATCAACATTACTCATGTTGAATGTTCCCAAAGGTTCTGCTCCTGCCGGTATAAGAGTGCCTGCTGCCGGTACTGTTGCCGCTGCTGACGCAAGATATACTATGAAAGCGTCTCTTAAATCAGCTAATTCACCCCGAGCTTTCCAATTAAACCGTAATGTAGTAGCTCCGGTTGCCGGTATTGTTACATTTGTGTACGCATGTGCTGCCGCATTGGTGGTGGTGATTGTATAGGCATTTCCGCCTCCGTTATTGGTGACATAGAGAGACTTGGCGCCGCTATTGGCAGTGGACGCGCCAACCATCCAATAATTGGCCTGCGTTCCGCTTACAAAAGTAAACGGATTTTCCGATTCAAAATTTGCGACCCATGTAGCTCCTGCCGGAAGAGTCTGTATTGCGGGGGGTGTGGGTGCGGTTGACGTTACCAACATGATGTCGTCTATTGCGGCAGGCGGTTGCTCGCCGACTGAGCTGTCATTGCGCCAGGTAAATATTAACCGCCATGCACCACCGTTGTACCCTGCGGGAATTGGAATTTCAGCCTCATTCCAGGTATCAACAAGACTCATGTTGAATGTTCCCAAAGGTTCTGCTCCTGCCGGTATAAGAGTGCCTGCTACCGGTACTGTTGCCGCTGCTGACGCAAGATATACTATGAAAGCGTCTCTTAATTCAGTCGCTTCACCCCGAGCTTTCCAATTAAACCTTAATGTAGTAGCTCCGGTTGCCGGTATTGTTACATTTGTGTACGCATGTGACACGCTGGTTGTGTTGATAGTATAGTTATTTCCGCCTCCGTTGTTGGTGACATAGAGAGACTTGGCGCCGCTATTGGCGGTGGACGCGCCAACCATCCAATAATTGAGTTGCGTTCCGCTTACAAAAGTAAACGGATGATTTTCCGCTTCAAAATTTGCGATCCATGTAGCGCCTGACGGAAGAGTTTGTATTGCGGGGGGTGTGGGTGCGGTTGTCTCATACAATAAAATATTGTCTATTGCAACAGGCGGTTGAGTGCCGCCTGTGGCGTCATTGCGCCAGGTAAATATTAACCGCCATTCACCGTCGTTGTACCCTGCGGGAATCGGGATTTCAGCCTCATTCCAGGTATCAACAGGACTCATGTTGAATGTTCCCAAAGCTTGCGATGCCGCCGGTGGTGTAAAAGTTGTACTTGTACTTGCTGCCGGTGTTGTTGAAGTTGGCGCAATAAATACTGTCAAATAGTCATACGGAGTGGTGGTGCCTTCACCCCGCGCTTTCCAATCAAATTCTAAAACAGCCCCGTTTGCCGGTATTTCTACGTCTATGTACGCATGTACAATGCTGGCGGAGTTGAGGGTATAGGCATTTCCGGCTCCGTTGTTACTAATATAGAGAGACTTGGTGCCGCCATTGGCAGTGGCTGTACCTACCACCCACTGATTGGCTGCTGACCCGTTTTCTAAAGTAAACTGATGGGCAGTATTTTCAAAATTTTCGCTCAATATTGGGGGGCCCGCAGGAGCAGTAATAGTTATGGAAAGCGCTTTTGTATCTTCTCCTTCGTCGTTCTCCGCTTTTACGGTAAAGTTAGATGTTCCGGCAGTAGTTGGCGTTCCCGATATTATGCCTGTTGTCTCCGCGAGTTCTAAGCCTGCCGGTAATGTCCCGCTGTCGATACTCCATGTAATGGGCGCAGTGCCAGTTGCCTCAAGGGTTTGGCTGTACGCAACCCCTACATCGCCGTCCGGCAGAGTAGTGGTAGTTATTGTTGGGGATGCCGTCGGCTCCGGCGCAATCACTATAGAAAGCGCCTTTGTGTTTTCTCCACCGGCGTTTTCCGCTTTTACGGTAAAGTTCGACGTTCCGGCGGCGTTTGGCGTTCCCGATATTACGCCTGTTGCCGGCACAAGGGTCAAACCGCCGGGCAAGGTTCCGCTTCCGCTGACAATACTCCATGTGATGGGCGTGTCGCCAGTTGCCTCAAGGGTTTGGCTGTACGCAGTCCCTACTTCGCCGTCAGGCAAGGAAACCGTGGTTATGGCGGGGGGAACTGCGGGTGTTGTTGTACTGCCGTCATCGCAAGATACTGCAACAAATCCTATTAATGTGATTATGGCAACAAACCATAATGTGCGGACGCAGATACGGACTTTAGCCCGATTAGTCCGTTGTGTGTTTTTCATTGAAAAACCTCCTAATGTTGTTATTGTTAGAAATATACCAACTTCAAGTGAAAATTTCTATGTTTTTTTCAAAAACATATAGTTTTTTTTAGTAAGTATGTTTAATATTTCATCCCTTTAGAAGGGCGGCAGTGATCGCCGCCTTATTTTCATTTTCCCGGGAATTCCCTATAATTCGTTATTATGGCAAAGTACCCTTTTGAAACAATTGAACCCAGGTGGCAGAAATTCTGGGCAGACAACAAGACTTTTAAAACAACGGAAGATCCCGCCTTTCCCAAAGAAAAACGGCGGTATGTTCTTGATATGTTCCCGTATCCTTCGGCGCAGGGGCTTCATGTCGGACACCCCGAAGGTTATACGGCTACCGATATTTACTGCCGCTACCTTCGCATGAACGGATACAATGTGCTGCATCCAATGGGCTTTGATTCCTTCGGGCTGCCCGCCGAAAATTACGCTATCAAGATGGGAGTTCATCCAGCGGAAATTACCGGCGAAAATATTGAGCATTTCAGAAAACAGATAAAGGCGCTTGGTTTTTCCTACGACTGGGACAGGGAAGTTGCGACATCTGACGCTGACTACTACAAGTGGACACAGTGGATTTTTCTTAAACTTTTTGAAAAGGGACTTGCCTACGAGGCGGAAAGTCCTATTAACTGGTGCCCTTCCTGCAAGACGGGCCTTGCGAATGAAGAGGTGGTAGACGGTCTTTGCGAACGCTGCAAAACAAAGGTTGTCCGCAAGCGCATACGCCAATGGATACTCAAGATTACAGCTTACGCGGAGCGGCTCCTTCAGGACCTTGACGGACTTGACTGGCCTGAGCCTGTAAAACTTATGCAGCGAAACTGGATTGGCCGCAGCGAAGGCGCCAATGTTGTCTTTAAAGTTGACGGCTGCGCGGATACGCTTGAAATCTACACAACGCGTCCTGACACCCTTTTCGGGGCGACTTACATGGTTCTCTCTCCCGAACATCCGCTGGTGGAAAAAATTACCACGCCTTAACAGAAATCCGCGGTAACCGGGTACATCGAAAAAGCCGCGCGAAAAAGCGATCTTGAGCGCACCGATCTTGCAAAGGAAAAAACCGGCGTCTTCTGCGGCGCGTACGCGATCAATCCCGTTAACGATCAAAAAATTCCTGTTTGGATTGCGGACTATGTTTTAATCTCCTACGGCACGGGCGCTATAATGGCGGTTCCCGCTCACGATGATCGCGACTGGGATTTCGCAAAAACATTCAATCTGCCAATCATCATGGTTGTAACTGATGAAAAACCGGTTGAAGGAAAAAACTATTTGGCTGAAATGCCTGAATGTACCACCGCGGACGGATACTCAGTCAACTCCGGCTCTTTTTCGGGGCTTGCCACCGCGGAAGCGAAAAAGCAGATAACAGACTGGCTTGAAGAAAAGGGAATTGGCAAACGCGCGGTCAATTATAAACTGAGAGACTGGATTTTCAGCCGGCAGAGGTACTGGGGCGAGCCAATTCCAATCGTGCATTGCGAAGCCTGCAAAGCTGAACATGGTTCAGCAATAGTGCCGCTGCCGGAAAGCGAGCTGCCCCTGAAGCTGCCCGATGTAAAATCCTACGCGCCCACCGGCACAGGGGAGTCGCCGTTAGCTGCAATTACAGAATGGGTGAATACCAAATGCCCCCGGTGCGGCGCGGACGCCAGGCGCGAAACAAACACAATGCCGCAGTGGGCGGGATCGTGCTGGTACTATCTGCGTTATCTTGATCCGCAAAAAAGCGGCGAATTTGCGGCAAAAGAAAAGATCGAATACTGGGCGCCTGTCGATCTCTATGTAGGCGGTGTTGAACACGCGGTGCTTCACCTGCTTTACAGCAGATTTTGGCACAAGGTGCTGTACGACTTCGGCCTTGTAAATTCAATTGAGCCGTTCCAGCGGCTGGTGAATCAGGGGATGATTGTTTCCTTCGCCTATCAGCGGAAAGACAAAACGCTTGTGCCCGCGGATATGGTGGAAAAAAAAGCGGAAGGCCTTTTTGTTGAAAAATCAAACGGCGAAGAAGTTATGGAAGTAATCGCCAAAATGAGCAAGAGCCTCAAGAACGTAATCAATCCTGATGAAATAATCCGCGATTACGGGGCGGATTCCCTGCGCGTATACGAAATGTTCATGGGGCCGCTTGAAGTGAGCAAACCGTGGAATACTTCCGGTCTTGTTGGCGTTACGCGCTTTTTGGAACGGCTTTGGGCTATCGGCGAAAAACCTGTAATTGATGATTTGCCGTCCGCTCCCGGTTCACGGCTCCCGGTTCCTGAAACAATGGAACAGCTTGTAAAACTGATGCACCGTACCATTAAAAAAGTGACAGATGACACCGCAAGCCTTAATTTTAACACCGCAATCAGCGCGATGATGATCTACTCCAATGAACTTGCGAAACTGGAAACAGTCGCGCGCCCGTTATGGGAACCGTTTGTTATTATGATCAGCGCGTATGCGCCTCATCTTGGCGAAGAGCTTTGGGAGAAACTTGGTCACAAAGAACCGGTGTCTGTCAGTAAATGGCCGGTTTATGATGATAAGCTGATCCATTTTGATGAAGTGACTGTTGTTGTGCAGGTAAACGGTAAAATCCGCGAAAAGTTTGTTTCCCCGGCTGGAACCGCCAGGGATGAACTTGAGAAAACCGCGCTTGCTCAAAGCGGCGTGCAGAAGTGGCTGGAAGGGCGGACAGTGGTTAAAATTATAACAGTGCCGGACAAGCTGGTAAATATTGTTGTTAAATAAATAATATTTTTCATATAATAATTTTAAGAATTATTACCTATTGATTATATTACGCTTTTTAATTAAAATATAAGATATTATTATGCTCTCAGAAAACGAAATCAACGATCCATATTTCCGTGAAGATCCGGGTCCTGGTCTTAAACGGATGATAGCGTACAATTTTAACATAGATAATGACTTTCACTTATGGAAACCATGGCGCACAAACGACGGAAGGGTTCTCCCGAACAGTGACAGTAATTTATCCAAAATTAATAATCCATTCGATGAGCATAACAATCTGCTTTTAATAACAACGTATTTTGATCCCGCTCTTGCGGGAAGGGCCTTTGGCGGATTGGGTTTCAGGGCGCCGATCAATCCGCCCATAAAAATTGATCAGCAAATGTATATCGAGTTCGAGCTTTACTACCCCCAAAGCGCCGTAGATAAGTATATGAGGTTTGAAATCTGGTCTACATCGTCAGGCGGCGAAGGATATCAGGGCCTTGTCGGTTACGCGGGAATAAACAAAACTCAAATATACATCAGAACGGCAAATCTGGACGGTATCGGAAAAAGCATTAATCTTGATAAAAGATGCGGTTTTTATAACGGAGAGACATGGTTTAATTACACAATCTGCGCGGCGGCTCCTGTGACATCCGGAACATGGGAATATATGAATATAGATCTGCATACCGAAACAGGCACAAAGGTAAAAGGCGATATGCTGATGCTTGGAAATATTAAGATAACCAGGCTTGATCCTGCGGGTGTGCCTGTTCTGGCTGTCTCCAATTCCAAACATTTTAATGAGGTTGAGCCTGCAAGAAACAAATACAACGCGATGGATAATTTTATGATAGGCGTCGCCGGGCTGAATATCAACTCTTCAGATTCAATAAGAAGTTATCATTTTGAATTATTGGCGGATGAAAACAGGCTTAAACCAGAATGTCATATATGCCCCCCGCAATGGCTTAAGAATTTATTTCCGAAATTTGCCTTTAGAATCAACAGCGAAGGTCCTGAATGGGATCTGCCTACGGAAAACTGCTTAAACGTCATGAAAAGCGGTAAATATAAATTACACGGCCATTGTCTCGCGTGGATAAATCAATCTCCTCCCTGGCTAAGGCAGATAATACCGGAAAATATTACATCCATGCAGTGGAATTCAAACGGACGCTTCTATGCGGGAGGCAATAACGCTGTCGGCCCCTATCAGAAGGTGAATAAGGAAACAGCCAGAAGAATTTATTTTAATCATATTTTATATCAAATGCGTCATTTTATGAGCGTGGATTCAAGATATGGTTCAGACAAAGAACGCGGCATAATACCATTCCATTCCTTTGATGTAATTAACGAAGAGATTCACGAAAGCAGGCACAGTATCATTATTCATAACAATCTGAGTGAATGGAAAACAGTCTTAAAAAATGTTTCGTGGCTTATGGCTATGACTGACGATGATTATGATGATTCAAGGCAGCACTATATTTATCTGCTGTTTAAATTTGCGCATATAGCGGTTCCTAATTTAAAAATGGCGGAAAAATTCAGGGAAGGTTATAATGATTCCGGTATTATACCTGAGTATATGAAACATGACAGCAATGACAATAACGGCAGCATAGACGCCTATATCAGCGAAAAGCCTCCTGTCCTGATTTTTAACGATTATGAAATGGGTTTTTATTCCAAGGCGAAAGTTGCGTATAATATGATTAAGGAACTGAATACCCTGTGGAAGACCGATCCTCTCTATGACGGCAGAAATCTGATTGAATGTATGGGAATTCAGGGACATGAAACAGTTTCTCCTGTCTGCGCAAGTCAGAATCAGACCGCTGTCGCGATGTACGCCAGCCTGATTGATGAAGGGCTGCTTGACAGCGTCTGCTATTCAGAACTGGACATCAGGCAGCCGGATACGGCTCCCGGCGGACTCGCTCTCGCGCCTTCTGTCCTGACGCGGACGCAGGCGGACGCCATAGGTTACCAGTACGCGCTGTTTTTTAAAATGCTGGAAAAATATAAAAATTATATCAGTCATGTAATTTTTTGGAGCCAGAATGATCCAAGCTGGATGAACAGTTATGTGCTATTTGACCATCATCTGAACGCGAGCCAGGCATATTACGGCATAATGGACCCGGACAGATTTATAAAAGGACATTCGTATCTGGACAAATTTTTTGACGGCGAATATGAAAAATTAAGTCCCGATTACAAACCGAAGTTTTAATCGCCTTCTCCTGAAGCTTTTAACTTAATGAAATTGTAAGTTTTTTACCCAGAACATAAGCGAACCGTTCCAGAGAATCAATAGAGGTATTAAACGCAGGATCCAAAATATTATCAATAGCGACTCTTGATGTTTTCATTTTTTTCGCTATTGCGCTTTTTGTCAGGTTTTGTTCCTGCATTGCCTGCTTTAATTGATAAGTGATAATTTTCTTTGCTGCCAATTCATTGACTTCATCGAATATGTCCTGTTCTTTCAGGAATTCATCAAAATTTTGACCTATACCTTTCATATTTTTCCTGCCTGTTTCTGCATTCTTTTAAATTCTTTCAACCGCTCAATTGCAATATCAATCTCCCTGGGAGGCGTTTTCTGTGTTTTTTTAACAATAGCATGCAGTAAGATTATCTTTTCATTAATGAAAGTAAAAAATACCCTACTGATACCATTATTAATATCGCTCCGAATTTCCCATAATTCTGGTTTCAATTTTCTTACCAATGGCAGACCTATAGGAAAATTTTCTTGTACTACCCTAATATCTGCTCCTAATTCTTTTTGATCTTCTCTTGTCAGCTTAATAATAAAATCCCGGACAGGCTGATTACCATTTACTGTTTCAAAGAAAACGACATCATATATTTTTTGCACTCTTTTTTGCATAATGCTCCTTGATGTCAAGAATTGTACCTCCGTAAAGGATGTTTTTAATGTACATTATATTGTGCATTAAGTCAAGTGATTTTTCATCAGTTATATTATTTCCTGGGGATTTTCCCGTTCGAACCTCTTAAAATG
>JAIRQN010000034.1 GCA_031256445.1 Treponema sp.
CGGATGCGGAAAATCCGGCAGACACATCGAATCAATCAGCCGCAACGAATCCGGCAAGTACAGCTAATCAAACTGGCGCAACTGGTACGGCGAACACATCAGCTAACACGGCAAATCAAGCTGGCGCAACGAATACATCAAGCGCAACGAGTCAAACTGGCACGGCGAATACACCATCGAACACAACGAATCAAACTGGTACAACGAATACACCAAACACAACGAGTCAAACTGGTACAACGAATACGCCGGTGAGTACAACGAATACATCCAGCGCAACGAGTCAAATTGGTACGGCGAACACATCAACGAACACGGCTAATACATCAAGCGCATCGAATACATCAAACACATCGAATCAAACTGGCACGACAAACACACCATCGAACACGGCAAATCAAACTGGTACAACGAATACATCAAACACAATGAGTCAAACTGGCACAACTGGTGCGGCGAATACACCATCGAACACAACGAATCAAACTGGTACGACAAACACACCATCGAACACGGCAAATCAAACTGGTACAACAAATACACCAAACACAACGAGTCAAACTGGTACGGCTAATACAACAGGCACAACGAATACATCAAGCGCAACGAGTCAAACTGGCACTTCCCGGCAAACGCCGGTGTCTAACAGTAATAATGCTAATTTGCTCAATAATAGATACGAGGATGAGGACGATATTGAAACTGACGATGATTATGACGGATTCGCAGGTGTTGAGCAGCGTGTTCCAACTCCGGCGAATTTTCGCAATGGCGATGAATTAATTATCCAGGTAACAAATTTTAGCGGCGTTCTTCCGGTTTTTCCGATACCTGAAACTCTGCCAATGGGCCGTTATACAATTGTTTATCAGGTTATGAGTAAAAATGATATTCTCAGCAGAACAGAGAAAGCATTATTCTATCTGGCTGACGCGGATTTTTCTTTCCGGAATATCAATGCGCATCTGCCAGGTATCGCTTCCAGCAATCAGCTTATTCCGAAAGGAACTGTAATAATGCTGGAAGCGGATGTTGAATATGACAGCCGTTTAAATCCGTATATTGTGTGGTATAACGGCAGAAGGGTAATAGGCGAAGGGAGTATTTCAGACGGCGCCGGAAACCTGATCTGGAAAACGCCGGAACAAAGCGGGTTTTTCTCGCTCCGCGCCGAAGTGTTTCCAGCCGCGAACTATCAGGATTTAACAGGGTATCAAAAAGGGATATCGCTGCTTGTTTCTTCAAAAAAAATTGATTTTAATCTTTCCTTCGGGGAAACGCCGGATATGCTGTACCGTTATCTTTTTGAAGGCGATTTAACTGACTCAAAAGAGAATGATTCACCGGACCGGGAAATACAGCCGGTGGGCGATAATTCTCCCGTATGGAAACCTTCCGGCGGAACATACGGGCTTGCATCCGGACCTGATAATTCCTATATACTCCCGCATATTTCTTTTTCCGGCGACAGGGAAGAAAGCTGGAAAATATTATTCAGGTTTAAGTCGTTAAATGAAGGCGGCATTTTAACGGCGCAATTTGGACCTTCATTCAATGTAAAGATGAACCTGGTTTATAAAGACGGTAATCTGATATTGTCATTAATTTCCCCTGCGGAAACAGTCTCACAGACGGTCATCCTGCCGGAATCGGATGAGTTTATTTCCTGTGAAATTAATTTTTCTTTATCATCAGGCGAACTAGCGGCGAAGCTGGATGCAGGCGCGGTCAATTCAAACAGATCTTCGCGGCCAATAAGCATTAAAGCGAATGTAAACAATATATTAAAAATAATGCTTGGGATTTCAGGCAATACTTCGTCTGCCGCCGCGCAAAGGAACAGAACTCCTGTTACTGTCAGCAGGCAGGTAATATATACCGCGCTTTGGGACGAACTGGCGTTCTTCAGCGCGTCATCTATCGAACCTGAAGCTGACGCTGAACAGCCGGAACAGGATGCCGAAGAGCAGGATTCTGATGAACAGGAAACTGAAGCGCAGGACACTGAAGAAAATATTTCTGAAGAGCAGGATGCCGGTGAACAGGAAAGTCAGGCTGCGGTTGATGCCGGACAGAATGAACAGAATACTGAAGAACAGGATGCAGAAGAACAGGGAACCGAAAAGAATGATTTAAGTGGTGAGAACGCATTGGATAATGAGAATACAGATGAAAAGAATAAATCACCGGATGATAAAGAGATACCTGAATCTTTTGACGATTCAGAAATCGAAAATTAAAGATATTTTTTTTACAGCTTTTTTTTCTCTTTGCATATTCATATACGCTTCATGCGCCGGTCAGAAAGCGTATATTTCCTATCCTGAACCGGGTTACAAAGAAGGACTGAAGCAGGATATTCTTATTGATATTTCCGAGATAACCGAAACAAAAAACGGAACCGGAACCGCTGATTTTCCTGATTGGCTGACAGCTTATGTAAACGGCGGGATTGCGGAAGTTGAAAAAATGGATTTTTTTTACGGCAAGTATTGTTATTTAGGCGTAAATGAGAGCGGTAATTTTGATTCGTTGATCAAATGGGCGGATAATTATTCAATTACCAGGGATTTTTCAAGGCTCGCCGCCGCGCGGATAGAAAAAAGACTGGTAAACGCCGCGTCACTCTATCCTGACGATGAATACGGTAATTTTTATGAAATGATTGTAAAGAAAGCATATGATACCGAATATCAGGAAGCTGTAATGGAGGATACCTACTGGATTAAATCCGGCGATGACTATAAATTTTTTGTTTTTATAAGTATAGATATAGTAATAATGCGGGCAATTATTGAAAAAATGATAGCTGAAACATTGGCTTCGGCCGCTCCGACACGGGTGCAAAATGCTTCAATTTCACGTTTGCAGCATATTTTTTTTGAAGGTTTTTAATATGGATATCGCATATCCGGCAGCCGCCGGAATTCTTGCCGCTAATATCGCTGCGAGTACGGCGCTTCTTTTATGTTTAATTCCGTGTTCTCTCGTTTACTGGTGCGTTGATGAAAAGAAAGGACTGCGCCTGAATATAATAATTTTAATTTCTTTTTGGGTTAATATTTCCATTAAATTTTTATTTGAACAGCCTGGGCAGTTATGGCAGTTCTGGCCTTTTTACAGAGAATCTGATCATGTAATCGGCGCGGCTGTTGAAAACGCGGTTTTGTCGCCTTCCGTCGCCGCGCAGAACACGCTGGTAATGCTTGTTATCACCGCGTCATGGCTCAGGAAAGGGCGTTTTTATGTTTTTTCCGCGCTGCTGTCTGTTCTGATTGGTATCGCGCTGTTTTTTATTGGCAGGTACTCATGCGCGGATATCGCGGCAGGATGGATTTGCGGCGGAATCATTTTTTGCGGTTATTTCCTGTTCAGCGATAAAATTGAATCGTTTGCCGCGGCAGGCGGTTTACGGAGCGGAGTTATTTGCGGCGCCGCTGTTTCATTTTTAATGATTCTTTTTCCTGAGGGAAAAGAATCGATTATGACGGGCGGGCTTTTGTTTGGCATTATTTTAGGCTACTGCCTTAACAGACGCTATATTAATTTTAGAAGCGCATGTCTTATGCAGGAAAAAAACGCCTGCGGATTTATCATGCCTGCCCGCTTTGTTTTGGGAATGGCTGTTCTTGTCCTGATTTTATTCAGGGTAGAAAAAATTATTCCGCAGATTTCCAGCAGCCAGAATATTAAACTGTATATTTTTCTTTGTTATCTGCTAACCGGCCTATGGGTCTCTGTCGCGGCGCCCTGGGTGTTTATTAAACTGCGTCTTGCCGGCGCGCCGCCTGAGGAGCAGTGATGCCCGCTGATAACGTAATGTTCAGCCGCATGTATGGCGATGATTCTCCGATTGCCGCCTTTGCGACAACTCCGGGAAACAGCGCCCTTACTTTAATCCGCTGCAGCGGCAAATCCGCGATAGAGATATTTTCTCCGGTGTTCTCGCCGGAAAGGATTAAAGACGCTCCCGGCAGCACTGTTGTTCACGGCTGGATTATTATATCAGCCAACAGCGAAAAAATCGATGAGGTTCTTGTTTCTGTTTTCCGCGCCCCAAAAAGCTATACCGGCGAGGACAGCCTTGACATCTGCTGCCACGGCGGTCCTTCGGCGGGAAAGGCAGTGATGGATGTATTGAAACGCGCAGGTTTCCGTGACGCGCTGCCCGGCGAGTTTACATTCCGCGCTTTTATGAACGGCAAGCTCGATCTTACCCGCTGCGAGGCTGTTATGGAACTGGTTTCAGCCAGGACGGAAACAGGCCGCAGTCATGCTATGTCGCGCCTTGGCGGCTCTCTTGAAACGGAAATAGGTGAAATAAAAAAACTTCTGGTAGAAGCGCTTTGCGGCGCTGAGATTTATCTTGACTATTCGGAAGATGAAATAGACGCCGGTGAAAAGGTGGACAGGCTTCCCGGACAGGACATTGCGTTAACGGCGCTGGAACGTCTTAAAAGACTGTCCGCCTCCTGGCAGTTTGAACGCATTTATCAGGAAGGAATAACGGCAGTAATCGCCGGAAGGCCTAACGCCGGTAAATCGAGTCTTTTTAACGCGCTGTTAAAAGAAGAACGCTCCATCGTTACCGAAGTCCCCGGCACAACCCGCGACTGGATAGAAGCCTGGGTTTCCATTAATGGAATTCCGGTTCGTCTGATAGACACCGCCGGCCTAAGGGAATCCGCCGACTCTGTTGAAAAAATTGGAGTAGAGCGCAGCCGTAAAATTCTTCTGGAAGCGGATATTATTCTGTATTTAATTGACGGTGAAATTGGAATAACAGAGGAAGACAAAGATTTCATTGCCGGGGCAGACGGCGCGCAAGCCTGTTTGCTCAGCGTATGGAACAAAGCGGATATCGCTCCCGCGCAGATGCTTTCGTTAGCTGATAAAAAACCGGTATCCGTCAGCGCGAAAACCTGCGAAGGCATCGCGGATCTCTGCGCGGCGGTTGCTTCTGCCGTTCAGGATAATTTACCTGTGAGGCAGGAGCAGGGCAATTGCGCTGTAGGCACAACTCGCCAGAAAAATCTTGTTGATGCCGCCTGCTGCGCGCTGGAAGAGGCTCTCTCTCTGGCGCAGAAGGAAGAGCCGCTGGACATGATAGCGCCGCTTCTGCGCGAGGCTGTTAACGCTCTCGGAGAAATTACCGGAGAGGTTTCCACAGCGGATATTCTGGAAGAAATGTTCAGCAGGTTTTGCGTCGGAAAATGAGAAACATTCATAATTTGATGTTTCGCAGCAATTTAAAGTAAAAAATTTGTAACAATTGCCTGTTTTGCCTTATCTTGTACCATTTTTATAAATGTGATAAACTGTTGACAAATTTTATTAATACCAACAAGGAGAAAGAGTATTATGAAGAAGATTTTATGCGCTGTAATGGTTATTTTACTCGCCGGCGTGGTTGTTTTCACGTCATGCAGTAAAAAGGAACCTGCGGCAACAAAACTTATCTGCGGAGTTACCGAGTTTGAACCTATGAACTTCAGGGATACAAGCGGACGATGGACTGGTTTTGATACCGAACTTGCAATACTGGTTGGTCAAAAACTGGGAATTGAAGTCGAATTTCAGGAAATTGAATGGTCCTACAAGTATCAGGAGCTTGAAGCCGGCACTATTACTGCCATTTGGAACGGTTTTACAGCCAATGCGACTGAAAACGGCACTCCCAGAAGTAATTGGGTCGATTTCAGTTATAGTTACCTGAGAAACCAGCAGTGTGTCATAATCAGATCGGCAAGATCAGGCGAGTTTACCAAAGTCAGCGATCTGGCCGGAAAAACAGCCGCCGCTGAAAGCGGCTCCGCGGGCGAATCATTCGCGAAAGAGGTAATTGGCAGTAACGGCTCTATCATCGGCTCGCCTGCGCAAATCAGCACATTCCTTGAAGTAAAAGCAGGTTCTGTCGATTTTTCCGTAGTTGATGTGCTTTTGGGCAAAAGACTTGCGGGATCGGGAGATTATTCAGATTTAATGATAGCTGACATTACGCTTGATCACGAAGTGTACGCCGTTGGCTTTAAAAAGGGAAGCAGCCTGAGAGATAAAGTTAATTCCGCCCTCAAAGAATTATACGATGAAGGAAAACTTTTGGATCTCGCAAAAAAATATCACCTGGAAGATTCCCTGGTTCTGGATGTTGACTTTAAAGGTTAGTTCATTTGGATTTTTGGGCGGTCACATTAAGGTTATTTAATGGTTTTCAGACCACATTCCTGATTTTTTCGCTGACCTTGTTGTTTGCCCTTCCGCTGGGCCTGGTTATATCATTCGGGTCCATGTCGAAGATTACGCCGCTAAAATTAACCGTAAAAGTTTTTGTCTGGTGCATCAGGGGAGTGCCCTTGATGCTCCAGATTTTTATTGTTTTTTATGTGCCGGGTTTTATCTTTGGCTCTCCCATTTCATCGCGCATAAACGCGGCCATAATCGCCTTTTCAATAAACTACGCCTGCTATTTCAGCGAAATTTTCCGCGGCGGAATCGAAAGTATTTCGCACAGTCAGTACGAAGCGGGGCAGGTATTGGGGATGACCAAACCCCAGATTTTTTTCCGCGTTGTTCTTCTTCAGGTTATAAAGCGCATAACAGCTCCAATGTCTAACGAAGTTATTACGCTGGTTAAGGATACCGCGCTGGCCCGCGTAATCATGATTGTGGAAATTATAAGAGTCGCGGAAACATTTGCAGCGACCAGGGCCATTATCTGGCCGTTATTCTACACCGGCGCGTTTTATCTTGTTTTTGTGGGAATCCTTACATTGACGTTTGGGTACATAGAAAAAAAACTGTCTTTTTTCAGAGCGTAAATATGGCAATTCTTGAAGTGCATAACGCTGCAAAACGTTTCGGAGCGTCCGAAGTTCTGAATAACATCAGTTTCTCGCTGGAGGAAGGCGAGGTTCTCGCCATTATCGGGGCTTCCGGGAGCGGAAAGACAACGCTTCTGCGCTGCCTTAATTTTCTTGAAAAGCTGGATTGCGGGCGGATTATTGTCAAGGGCGAAACCCTGTATGATTCGCACCCGGCAGGCGCGGCGCAGAAGCATCACAGTCATCATGATGAGGCTTCCATCAGGCAAAAACGCCTTCATTTCGGGCTTGTGTTTCAATCGTTTAACTTGTTTCCGCAGTACACTGCTTTTCAGAATATTGTGCTTGCGCGCGAACTGACGGCAAAAAAAAGACCGGATTATAAAATTAATAAAAAAAATATTATTGAAGAGATACACCGCGAAGGTATGCAGCTTCTGGAAAGGACAGGACTATCTTCCAGGCGGGATTTATATCCGCATCAGTTATCCGGCGGCCAGCAGCAGCGTGTCGCTATTGCCAGGGCATTGGCGCTGAAACCTGACATTCTTTGCTTTGACGAGCCTACATCCGCGCTTGATCCCGAATTAACAGGAGAAGTGTTAAAAGTAATCCGCGGCCTTGCTGAAAAAAACACCACAATGATTATTGTGACGCATGAAATGCAGTTCGCGCGCGAAGTTGCCGATACCGTTCTTTTCATGGATGAGGGCGTTGTCATTGAATACGGAAAACCGTCCGATGTGCTGGACAACCCTTCAAGCGAACGCATGAAACGCTTTCTGGAACGTTATTCGCAAAACGGATAATTATCTTTATGGATTATGATTGCATTATAACAGGAGGCGGGCATAGCGGGATAGAAGCGTCCCTCGCTGTCAGCCGTCTGGGTTTTTCCGCTCTTCTTGTTACGCAAAATCCTGATAAAATCGGAGCGCTTTCATGCAACCCGGCAATCGGCGGTCTTTCCAAAGGCAACCTTGTCAGGGAGGTGGACGCTCTCGGTGGCGAGATGGCCAAATTAACCGACAAGACCATGATCCAGTACCGTGTGCTTAACCGATCGCGCGGACCGGCGGTTCAGGCGCCGAGAGCGCAGGCCGACAAGCACGCGTATCAGGCGGCGGCGCGCTCTGTTCTGGAGAACCAGAAAAATCTTTCCATTATGATGGATACGGTAACAGATTTAATAACAGAGGACGGCGGCGGCGCTTTCCCGGCAAGAGTCGCCGGAGTGATAACCGGGCGCGGTCATCGCATAACAGCGCGTACTGTTATTCTGGCTGCGGGGACATTCATGGAAGGCAGAATTTTTATCGGAGAATATGACGCGCCCCACGGGCGGCTTGGTGAAGAAGCGGCTGTCGGGCTTGGCTCCTCTCTGCGGCGTCTTGGGTTTCCGGTAGGGAGGCTGAAAACCGGAACCCCGGCGCGGCTTGCGGCAGATTCCATAGACTTTTCCGTTATGGAAAAGCAGGACGGCGAGGAAATGCATCCCTTTTCTTTCGCCGGCGGTAATGTTATTGAACGGCCTTCTGTTCCCTGCTGGATAACATATACTACCGAAAAGACTCACGAAATTATCAGGGCGAATATCAGCCGCTCGCCTCTTTACGGCGGAAAGATTACCGGCACAGGAGCGCGTTACTGCCCCTCTATCGAAGACAAGGTTGTGCGTTTTCCGCAGCGCGGGCGCCACCATATTTTTATTGAACCCGAAGGAATTTCAACTAACGAAATGTACATGAACGGCGCGTCAAGCTCTCTCCCTGAAGACGTGCAGCGCGATTTTATTCACAGCATTCCCGGTCTTGAAGAAGCGCGTATTGTCCGCCCTGCCTATGCCGTGGAATATGACTACATTGACCCGCTTGATCTTTACCCTTCGCTTGAGTCAAAACGCCTTTCCGGTTTTTTTTCGGCAGGGCAGACCAACGGCAGTTCAGGTTACGAAGAAGCCGCCGCTCAGGGGATAATCGCCGGCATCAACGCCGCTATGAAAATGTCAGGGCAGCCTGCGCTGATTCTTGGGCGCGCCGAAGCGTATATCGGCGTTCTGGTGGATGATCTTACCACTCTTGGAACAAAGGAACCGTACCGGATGTTCACAAGCCGCGCCGAACACAGGCTCATGCTGCGCCACGACACGGCTGATACAAGGCTTACTCCCAAAGGGCGCCAGGCCGGTCTTATTGATGACAGCCGCTGGGAATTATTTCTGGAAAAGACAAGAACGTTAGACGCAATCAAGGAACTGCTCGCTCAGCGCGTTCATTCGCAGCGTAAACCCGGCGTTGATGCCGGCGGCGCGTCCGGCAATTACGGCGCGGAACTTACCGCCTGGCCGGCTGAACTTGTTGAGCGCGCGCTCCTTGATAAAAAATACGCGGGCTACATTGAAAAAGAAATTCGCTTTGCCGCTAAAGCCGCGAAAATGGACGCTATAAAACTTGATCCCAACATGGATTATTCGTCTGTTAACGGTCTTTCTGCCGAGGCAAAGGAAAAACTGATTTCTGTTAAACCGCTCAACGTAGGCCAGGCGGCGCGCATCCCCGGCGTCAGACAGGGAGATATCGCGTTTTTGATAATCCTTGCCAATAAAAAGTAACCGGGTTTTAATATTTCAGCGTTACGCGATTTTAACCGCCTGCATCTGGGCTTTTATGCACAATTCTGCGGCTTTAAAAGCGTGTTTCTGAGTCATCGCCGTTTCTGTCCTGTTAAGACAGTCAAGGATCAACTGACCGAAGTACGGATAGCCGACTTTTCCTTCAATATTGTAATATGTTTCTTCTTTGCTGTTCGCAAGATACAAATGTCCGCCCCTGCTTTCCTTTTCGCCGAGCTGCATATATTTCCTCTGTTCGATAAAACCGTCTGTGCCAAGGATAAAAGAGCGTCCGTCACCCCACATTTGCAGACCGTCCGGAGTAAACCAGTCTACGCGGAAGTAGTGGGTTGCCCCGTTATCGCCAAAAAGCGCCGCGTCTCCGAAGTCTTCAAGTTCAGGATACTCGGGATGATTATAATTGGCGACCTGGCTGCTGGTTACCGTTGCGTCTTTTACTCCCGCGTAAGACAGAAACTGTTCTATTTGATGGCTGCCGATATCGCAGAGTATGCCGCCGTATTTTTCTTTTTTGAAGAACCAGTCAGGCCGGGATGCCGCGCCGAGTCTGTGCGGTCCCAGCCCTATTACCTGAATCACTTTCCCGATTGCGCCCTGTTCAATTAACTGTCCCGCGAAAACCGCGCTTTCGACATGAATACGCTCGCTATAGTACACCATGTACTTTTTCCCGGTTTCCCTTACTTTCACTTTCGCGGATTCAAGCTGTTCCAGCGTTGTAAACGGCGCTTTGTCCGTAAAATAATCTTTCCCCGCCGACATGACTCTTAAACCAAGAGCGCAGCGTTCCGATGTTACGGCGGCTCCCGCTATCAGCAGCACTTCAGGATCGCGGAGAATCTCCTCTTCGTTAGCTGCAATTTTAACACCTGGAAATTCCCTGCGAAAAGCGTCCAGTTTCCGCGGATCGGGATCGTATACGCTTTTTAAAACTCCGCCGGCTTCTGTAAGGCCGCCGCACATTCCGTAGATATGCCCGTGATCAAGGGCGATTGCCGAAAAATTGAATTCGCCCTTTTTCACCACAGGATTCGGTTTGCCCTTCGGCGCGTAATTCATACCGTCTGATTTTATTGCCATTTTTGCCTCCTTTATTATTTACGCCCCGAACAAATCGGCGGCTTTTTTCATATTTTTAATTACCGGCACAGAAAACGGACAGCGCTCTTCGCAGCTTCCGCAGGTGCTGCATTCGCCTGCGCTGTGTTCAAGACGGCGGTAATGAGACGCAACCGAAGGCGGTATATTATTTTCGTCTAACACGGCTATATCAAGATATTTGTTGACATTCGCTATGTTAATTTCTGACGGGCAGGGGAGGCAGTGATTACAATATACGCAGCTTCCTTTCATGTTCCCCTGAAATTCCCCGATTACGGCGCTGTAATCCTTTTCATCCTCGCCGGCATCAAGGTAATTTGCGGCTTCATATACCTGCTGCGGCGTTGAGCAGCCTATAAGGGCGCTTGCTGCCGCGGGCCTTGTCAGCGCGTAGTGAATGCATTGATTTACGGAAAGAGGCCGGCTGAAGGGAGTGTGCTCAGGCGACAGGAGTTTTCCCGCCGCGAGCGTTTTCATTACTGTAATTCCAATGCCTTTCTGTTCGCAGAGTTTGTACAGCGCGGCTCTGTCCGGATCAAGGTTTTTTTCATAATTCATTCCGGTGCCGCCAAGATAATCCAGCACATAGGTATTTGCGCTCGCCATGTCAAAAGCAGGGTTTATGCTGAACATTAAAAGATCGACAAGTCCCGTTTCGACAACTTTTTTGGCGATTGCCGGATTATGCGAACTTGCGCCTAACGCTCTTATGCGGCCCTGTTTTTTCAGTTCCAGCGCGTAATTAAGGGTATCTCCTTCAAAAACATCGGTAAAATCCTTTTCGCTGTCGATAAAGAACAACATTCCAAAATCAATATAATCGGTATTAAGGAAGAGCAAAAGATCTTCAAAATATTTTCTTATAATTTTTGGATCGCGGCTTATGTCATACTGCTGGTTAATGTCTGTTGAGCCGATATGCCCCTGAATTAAAACCTTGTCCCGCTTGCCGTTTAAAGCTTTTCCAATATTCCGCCGCACTGTCTCTCCGGGCATAAAAAGATCAAAAATGTTAATTTCCCTCTCCAGAGCGGCGTTGATAACGCTTTCGACAGTTTCATAAGGCTTATTGTCAAGATGTTCCATTCCAAGCCCGATTATGCTGGCGGACATCCCCGTACTGCCGACAGGCCGGTATATCATATTTGCTCCTTGTCCTATAATAGCAAATTTCCGGAAATTATTATACACTGCCGTTATGATTAAACTTGCCGTCTTCCTGGGTAATCCAGGGCCGGGCTATTCACACAACAGGCACAACGCAGGGCGGCTGCTCGCGCAGACTCTGCCTTTTTATCAGTCTTTATCATGGCAGAAAAAATTCAACGGTCTTTACGTTTCTTATGAAGACGCTCAGATGGAGCGGCGGGTTCACCTGCTTATGCCGGAGACTTATATGAATCGCAGCGGTATTTCCGTTCAGGCGGCAGCTTCATTCTTTAAAATTAATATCGAAGAAATAATTATAATCCACGATGAATTGGAACTCCCGCTCGGCTGTATATCATTAAAATTTTCAGGCGGTCTTGGCGGACATAACGGCCTTCGTTCCATGAAAGACAGTTTTGGAAACGCGGATTTCTGGCGGATACGCATCGGTATTGGCCGCCCTGATTCACGGCTTCCCGGCGAGGGCGGTCCGGCTGGAAGCGGCGAGGGAATAATCGACTGGGTGCTTGCGGATTTTACAAAAACCGAGCTGGAGATTCTGAATCCAACCCTTGAAGCGGGAGGGAATCTTTTGACGCAGATTTTTTCCTGCGAGCCTGAAACTCTGCTTAAAGAATGGGCAAAGAAAAAAATCCTAATCTCCGAACCCGCGCCGCAGTCTGCGCCGCAGGATTCAAAACAGGAGCAAAAATGACGCCGGGTGAATCTTTTAAAGCGTTATACGAAACAGTTGTAAAACTCCGCAGTCCCGGCGGCTGTCCCTGGGATCGTGAGCAGACTCCCTCTTCTCTTCGCGGCGCGTTAGTCGAAGAGACTTACGAGTGCCTTGAAGCGATAGATGAAAATGATCCAGCCCACATTGCCGAAGAACTGGGAGATTTATTTTTGCTCGTGTCCATGCTTTCATATATGCACGAACAGGAAGGCAAATTTTCCGTCGCCGATGTTCTGGCAAAAGTTAACGATAAACTGATCCGCCGTCATCCTCATGTGTTCGCGGATGTGAAAGTAAAGGACAGCGCGGAAGTTCTTGACAACTGGGCTTCCATAAAAATTAACCAGGAAGGACGCAAACCAAAAGATTCAATTCTTGACGAGGTAAGTTCCGGTCTTCCTCCCATGGATCGTTCCTTTAAATTACAGAAGAAGGCGGCAAAAGCAGGTTTTGACTGGCCGGATGCCGCGGGAGTAATGGAAAAAATCAGCGAAGAGCTTGAAGAAGTACGCGAGGCAATTAACAATGAGCAGATAACAGCGGGCAATGGGCGTGATTTGCATGCCGCTGTTGAAGAAGAGTTAGGCGATCTGCTTTTTGCCGTGATTAACCTCTGCCGTTTTATGAAAACAGAGCCTTCTGTCGCTCTGCGCCGCACGAACAGTAAATTCACTGAACGCTTTAAATATGTGGAAAAAATGATGAAAGAGACAGGTTGTGAAATGAAGAAGGAGAATCTTGATGTGATGGAAAAGCACTGGAAGGCGGCGAAGGGGGGAGAGTAATGTTTCACTTCCTGAGTATGTTTTTGTGAATTTATACAGGTTCCTAACGCCAGAACCAAGAATGTCTGCCTGTCCTATATGAATAAAAAAACTTGCCAATAGGGGGTTTTTAGGATAGGGCGTGAAATTGTTTGGATCGATGCGTCCGGGATTTTTTGGCAGGCTCCAGTTTTCTGTTACAATACGGTTTTGTTCAATAATTATTTGTACAGGAACGTATAACTTCATCACGTCCATAATTTAACTGCCTTATAAAACTAAAAAAAATAAATACTAATACTTACGGTATCATCTTCATATTTTTTGTATAAATGACAACCAGATAATTGTTCTACACAGTTTATAAAGAAGATTCCAGTCTCCAAAATTAAAGTAACCGATGTAAAAATCAGCTCTTTTTTCACCTTTCAACTATTATTTGGCGCTTTTGCGAGGTTATCGCCTGTAATATTGTAAAAAATTGCCGGCAAAACCCGTCTCCTTTGGATTTAAAGTAAATTTTATCAGTAAATGGCCAATGATTCAATCTTAAGTCAGAAATAATCCTATCACCAATTCTCACCTTGATAATTTTCTTTTTATTCAATATAAAGTAGGTATGTCCATTCAAAGCAAAACCAAACGCTTCGGGATTTTAACCGCAGGCGGTGATTGTCCCGGATTGAACGCGGCAATCAGGGGAGTTTGCCGGGCGGCTCATGACCAGTACGGCATGGAAATAATCGGTATAGCCAACGGGTTTCGCGGGCTTATCGTTGAAGATGCCAAAGTGCTCAAACCGGATGATTTTACCGGTATACTGACGCGCGGCGGAACAATACTTGGTTCAAGCAGAGAAAAACCTTTCGGAGCCGCTGATAAAGATGAGGATGCAAGCGAAAAAGTATCCGCCATTAAAGAAACATATTCAAAACTGGGGCTTGACTGCCTTGTAATACTGGGCGGAAACGGAACCAACACAACAGGTTATAATTTTTCCCGCGAGGGACTGAATATAATAGGGCTTCCAAAAACAATTGATAACGACATTGTCGGCACTGACAGAACTTTCGGTTTTCACTCGGCGCTTGCGATAGGTACGGAGGCGATTGACCGGCTTCATTCAACGGCGCAGAGCCACAGCCGTGTTATTGTAATCGAGTTAATGGGTCATAAAGCCGGATGGCTTGCTCTTTACGCCGGGGTTGCCGGAGGAGGCGATATTATCCTTATCCCGGAAATCCCGTACGATATCAATGTAATTGCCGGCCATCTTGAAAAACGCGCAAAGTCGGGAAAAACATTTTCAATAGTAGTAGTTGCCGAGGGCGCTTTATCTGTTCAGGAAGACAGATTGGATAAAAAAGCCCGAAAACAATACCGTATTGAAAACGGCCCGTCCGCCGCATATCGTATTGCAAGGGAAATACTGGCGGCTACAGGCATGGAAACCCGCGCCACTGTATTAGGGTATGTTCAGCGGGGAGGCATTCCAAGCGCCTCGGACCGTGTTCTTGCCACCAGCCTGGGTACCGCTGCCGCAAAGCTGCTTGCGGATGGCAAATACGGCCGTATGGTAGCGCTTGTTGGCAGCGAAATCGCCTCTGTAGACCTGAGCGTTCCTGAAGGCAAGGTAAAAAATGTCCCTGTGGATCATTATATGATTAGTACCGCAAGAGCGGTTGGCACATGTATGGGCGTTTAAACATTTTTAATTGACCGCTCGAGTAAACTCAGTTATAATTGATTATTAATACAAAAAAAGCAGGATTTTTCCGTATTTGGAAGAGCGACCGGCTTTTTGTAAAATTTTAGGTTCCAGGAGGAATTTATGAAGAAAGCACTATTCGTATTTGCAGGTATCTTGTTGATATCTACAATGGTTTTCGCGGGTGGAAGGAAAGATGCAGGCGCCGCCGCGGGATCTGCTCAAGCCCCGCTTAATATTTCCATTTTTCATGAAACCGGAGGTCATCCGCAGCCAAACGCCGATAACCCGATTTATAAATACATTAAGGATAAGTTTAATGTAACCTTTACCTGGGACATTCTTGTTGGCGATATTGCCCAAAGACGCGGCACAATGATCGCCGGCGGCGCATATCCTGATATCATGGAGTTGAGGGGAGCCGAATGGATTGATGCCGGCGCTTTAATACCTCTTGATGATCTTATTGAAAAACACGGTCCCAGAATTAAAGCCCTTTATAAAGATGTTTGGGAGCAAATGAAATATACAGATGGTAAAATTTACTACCTTGTAAATTTCGGTGTAATTCAGGGTCTTGATCACAGGCCAAATTATGACCAGACCGCCTTCTGGATTCAAAAAGACATTTTAAAGAAAGCCGGTTATCCAAAAGTCGTAACATTGGATGAATATTTTAAACTGATAGAAGATTATTACAAGGCGAATCCGACCATTAACGGCCAGCCTACAATTCCTTTTACAGTTCTTACCCATGACTGGCGCGCGTTTGAGCTCTGGAATCCTCCGAACTTCCTCGCCGGTAACCCAAATGACGGAAACGGCGTTGTTAATCCCAGAACCCATGAATATAAAACATTCTTTACAATGGACATTTCAAAACGCTGGTTCCAGTACTTTAATCAGCTCAATGCCCGCGGCCTTGTAGACAGAGCCGGATTTACCGACAACTACGATCAGTACTCCGCGAAGATCTCCTCCGGCCGCGTATTGGGCCAGAGCGTTCAGGGCTGGCAGTTCATGTATCAGGCGGATATGGCAAACCGTGACCGCGGTGAAAATCACCGCACCATGGCTCCTCTCGCGATTGTATTTGATTCGAGTATCAAACCCTGGTATCGCAACAGAACAATTCCGAACCTGTATCGCGGAATGGGTATCAGCACAAGCGCGAAGGATCCTGTAAGGATAATTCAGTTTATTAACGCTCTTCTTGAAGAAGATGTACAGCGCACCCTGACCTGGGGTATCGAAGGACAGCATTGGCAATATGATGACAAGAAAGTTCCGTATCGTACACAAGCGCAGAGAGATAACTGGAACAACAACAACTGGCAGACATTAAACCGCGCCAGATTGATGGATGATATTTTCCCGAAAATTCAGGGATCTTTCTCAGACAAATATCCTGCTGATCTCAACGATTTCTATCCGGAAAGACAGTCTACGCTTCGTCCCGAAGACAGGGAACTCCTGGAAGCGTATGGCGTTGGCGGTACAAACCAGTTAATGGATCCGGATCCAAGACCGAATAATATTTGGTTCCCCACATGGAATATGCCGACACCTCCTGCTGGATCACCGGCTGATATAGCGATTAAAAAATGCGAAGAAACCATGAAACAGCGTCTGCCGCAGATAGTTCTTGCTCCGCCCGCGGACTTTGAAAGACTGTGGAACGCGTATGTTCAGGAAATGACTGTAACAAACCGCATTGCGGATTACGAAGCTTATATGCAGGATATGCTCAACCAGCGTATCAAAGCCTGGAGCGGCAAGTAACATTTTTTAGGTTTATATGGAGGCGGATAATTACCGCCTCCATTTTTTTAGCTTCTTTATAAGGCAGGCGGTTAATGAATACAACAACTACTTTCGTCATTTTTTTGGTAATGTCATTAATGATGGGAGTTACCCTTGTTCTTTATTTCCGGAAAAAGGAAAAATTTTTTGTAAATCTTGGCCGTCAGCGGCAGCTTCTTTATATGAGTCTGCCAATTATTCTGTATATCATTCTGTTTACCTATGTCCCTCTTTGGGGCTGGACAATGGCGTTTCAGAATTTCAGGCCGCAGAAATCATTTTCCAATCAGGATTGGGTTGGCCTTCAGTGGTTTAAATTTTTATTTCAGGATCGCGTGTTCATAAGAACCATACGAAACACCATTGCCATGAGCGCAATTAATACCAGCCTTGGTTTTATTACAGCGATTGGCCTTGCGCTTCTGCTTAATGAAGTGCGAAAAGTTCTTTTTAAGCGTTTTATTCAAACAATTTCCTATTTACCGCATTTTCTTTCCATGGTTATTGTAACCGGGCTGGTTTCTTCCATGCTTTCCACAGACTCAGGAGCGATTAATAACGCTTTTATGGCCTTTGGTTTTATTAAAGAACCGGTATTTTGGCTTGCGGAGCCCAAATATTTCTGGGGTATAATCGGCGCGACGTATGTTTGGAAAGAAGTCGGCTGGAATACCATTATTTACCTTGCAGCGATGGCGGGAGTAGATCCAAATTTATACGAAGCCGCCGATATTGACGGCTGCAACCGTTATCATAAAATGTGGCTTATTACCCTGCCCAGTATTAAGCCGACAATTATAATTTTGCTGATAATGAGTATAGGGCGCATTCTTGACGCCGGTTTTGAAATGCAGTATTTGCTGCGCAACGGACTTGTCGCGGATGTTTCCGATACCATAGATGTATATGTTCTGATCTTCGGCCTTAGCCGTTCCAATTTCTCCCTGGCCACCGCGGCGGGAATGTTCAAAAATGTGGTTAATATAACCCTGATATTTATCGCAAATGAAATTGCCAAAAAGGCAGGAGAGGAGCGTCTGATATGAGAAGCAGATTTAGATTATCAAAGATAGAGAATATTACCTTTCATACTATCAATACCCTGTTCCTGCTTTTTATTTCTTTTATTACGCTGTACCCTTTCTGGAACACCATTGCGGTATCATTTAATGACGCGATGGATACAATGCGCGGCGGTATTACTTTCCTGCCCAGAAAGTTTTCATTGTTTAATTATCAGGTAATATTCCAGACTGGCGCCATCCCGCGCGCTTTCCTGGTTTCTGTAGCGAGAACATTAATTAATCTGGTTACGAATGTGTTCTTTACCGCCATGCTGGCGTTTGCCCTTTCACGGCGTGAATTTGTTCTGCGAAAACCTTTTACTTTTATCATAATACTTTCCATGTATATAAACGCAGGGCTTATTCCAACGTATTTTTTAATCCGCAGTCTTGGCATGGTTAATACATTCTGGGTTTATGTCATCCCCGGAATTGTAAACGCTTTCAATTTCGTTGTTATGAGAACATATATGGGTTCCATTCCAGAAAGCATTATTGAATCGGCCCGTATTGACGGATACGGGGATTTTTACATTTTCGTCCGCATTATTCTGCCGTTATGCCTTCCCGTGCTTGCGACAATAGGCCTCTTTGTCGCCGTCGGCTCATGGAACGCCTGGTTTGACACAATGATTTATAACTCAGGAAGAGTGAATCTTCACACGCTTCAGTACAAGCTGATGGAGTACCTGCAATCGAGTCAGGCACAGGGCCGCGGCGCACAGGATGCCGGGGCAATGGGGCTGGCCGCCCAGGCAGGCGCAATGTCAACAATGGTAACGCCTATGAGCATACGCGCCGCTATTACTGTTGTTGCCGCGATGCCCATTCTGTTTGTCTATCCGTTTATGCAGCGTTACTTTGTAGTCGGACTCAACGTAGGCGGCGTGAAAGAATAGCTTTCAATGTATGAGTGATTCTTTTAATTCTGGCGCGGTTATCCCGGCAAAACCTCCAAATTGCCTGAAATGCGTTCATTTTAAGGTCACATGGGACACCATGTTCCCCCGCTCTTGCGAGCTTTTTTCAATAAAGTGCGTCAATTTGCCTTCCATGGAAGTATTCCGCGCAACCGGTTCAAACTGCCCCTCCTTCCGGTTGAGGGAAAAATTAAAGTGAATTAAATGAACGACTGTTAAATTAATACCTGTTTTCTTTTTTAAGGTGATCATCACGCATTATCCGCAGCGCGTCTTTTTTTGCCCTTACGCAGTCGAAATTATCTGCACCCGCTATCAAGTATTGAATCATCCATTAGAAAACTCTTCAATTCTCCATAACTGTCTTGTTCACAAAATCCATGTGATATAATTTTTCCCAATTGATATACCAAAAACATATATAATGCATAAATGAGCCGGCGGTGTCCGAAAAGTTGGAAAACTTCTTCGGACACCTTCATTAATTACTGTTTTTTCGTATTATTTCGCAGAAATAAGAGAAAAAACAAAGGCTGTCCGTGAAGTAACCAACTTATCGGACAGTCCCTGGCCATGCCAGGCATACATATTTAAAATGAAAATTCCGATAATTAAGCGTACACATGGATAATAAAAATGTAGAATATAAATTCCGCGTTATTTCCGCATTTATGGCGGTTTTTTTGGTAATTTGCGGGATATTAATGATCTTTTTCCTGTTGGCTTCTCTGTTTGGCTTTAAATATTTCCCGCCGGAGCCGGGAAGACTTTTTGCCAATTCATTTGGGATATTATCGTTATTGATTCCTCTGTATTTATTCTATGCGGCGTTTATTTTAGCGGCCAAATGGCGTCCGGAGAGGATCTATATACTTAACGCGGGTATTTTCCCGTTTATTACCCTTGTCGCGGGGTTTGCTCTTATCCGCGGTTTTGATATTCTGTCTGCCCGATACGCGTTTTTTAAACTAACCGGAAAAACCGGTTTCAGCCTTTTGATAATTTTTATAACAGTGGCCGAAACGCTTTTTCTTCAATATATAAAAGGTCTCCTTTTTAATAATGCGGACAGGAAGGAACCTGTGCGCCACAGAAGCACAAAATTGCTTCCTGCGCCCAAAATCCCCCCTGCGGAACCTCAAAACAGCGCAGCGTTGACGCTTCGTAATGTTTCGCATAAACCGGAATTACCGCCGGTTAAGCCGGTTGAACCAGTTGAATTGGATGAAGGAATTGACGCGGAACAGAAGTGCGATCAGGTTCTGGATAAAATAATGTCAGGTGAAATTATTGATCCGGATATTAAAGATATGGAAATGCCCGGAGACGGCGAAATTGATGAAGAAATCCCGAATGGCGATCCTGAGTTTACGCATGTTTTTGAAGAAGCGGAAGTAGCTGCCGCGCTTTATGGAGAAGAGCAAAAACAAAAGAAAGCGTCAAAGACGCAGCGTTCAAAAAAATACAAGGTTCCTGTTGATATACTCAATGAATATCCTGACGGTGAATACTGGCTGATAGATCAGGCTACCCGCGATTCGGCCATTGCCCTTAAGGAAACGCTAAAAGAATTTAAAATACAGGCGGAAGTTACCGGTATCAGGAAAGGGCCTGTAATTACCATGTTCGAGATTCTTCCCGCTCCCGGGGTGAAACTGTCCAAAATTGTAGGTTTGGCTGATAATATCGCCCTGCGCCTTGCCGCGTCCTCTGTGCGTATTGTCGCTCCCATTCCCGGAAAACACGCAGTTGGAATAGAAGTCCCAAATGAAAGAAGAAATATTGTCTCTTTCAGGGAAATAATCGAAGGGGAGATGCAGCGATCTGACAGGCATATGGAAATTCCCCTTGTTATGGGAAAAGACATTACAGGAGAAGCCCAAACTATCGACCTTGTTCAGATGCCCCATCTTTTAATCGCCGGAGCCACAGGTTCGGGAAAATCGGTATGCGTAAATTCAATGATCCTTTCGATACTTTATCAGCTTCATCCGTCTGACTGCAGGCTCATCCTTATCGATCCCAAAATAGTTGAATTGAAACTATATAATGATATTCCGCATTTGTTAACTCCGGTTATTACTGAACCAAAGAAGGCGTTCCAGGCGCTTCAGTACTGTATTTACGAAATGGAACGGCGCTACGCATGCCTTGATAACATGGGAGTCCGCGATATCCGCAGTTACAACAGGCGCGTAAAAGAGAAAAACGCCGCTCAGGAGCAAATGCCGTACATTGTAGTCGTAATTGACGAATTCGCCGATCTGATGACAACTACCGGCAAGGAACTTGAATCTACAGTGGCAAGGTTAGCCGCGATGAGCCGCGCTGTCGGCATTCATCTTGTGCTTGCCACCCAGCGCCCTTCGATTGATGTAATCACCGGCCTTATCAAGGCGAACATTCCAAGCCGTATCGCTTTTATGGTAGCAAGTAAAACGGACAGCCGCATTATTATTGACATGACAGGCGCGGAAAAACTATTAGGCAAAGGCGATATGCTTTATGCCGGCGCGGTTGATCCTTTCCCTGTCCGTATGCAGGGCGCTTTTATTTCCGAAGAGGAAGTAGAAGCGGTTGTCGCCCATGTAAAAAGTTTCGGCTCTCCCGATTACATTGACGATGAGATTTTCTTTGAAGAAGAAGATGATCCGGGCGCCTCTTTATTCACGGACGGAGACGATCCTCTGTATGAAAAAGCGCTGGAAATTGTTATGCAGCAGGGAAAGGCAAGCGCAAGTTTTATTCAGCGCAGGCTGAAAATCGGCTTTAACCGCGCCGCCAGGCTTGTTGACGAAATGGAGCATAACGGAGTTGTCGGTCCCGCTAACGGAAGCAAGCCGCGCGAATTGATGCGGGGAATGTAAAAATATCGTCAATGGAATGTAAAAAATGGAAAAAAATGAAATAATTATCCTTTACGGTGAAAATATCAGCGAAATGGCGGCGCGTCTTGCCGAAGAAGCCAATCTCGCGGATTTGATAGGAGACCGTAAAAAATACATCGGTCTTAAGCCAAATCTGGTTGTCGCCAGCCCCGCTTTTGAAGGCGCTACAACTCATACCGCAATCGCCGCCGGGCTGATTGATTACCTGAAGAAACACGGGTTTTTCAATATTTCAATTATCGAAGGCTCATGGACAGGCGGCTCCACCTCGCAGGCTTTTAATATGTGCGGTTATACGAAACTCGCGAAAGATACCGGAGTTAGGCTTATTGATACCAAGAAAGACAGCACAAGGGTCTGCGACTGCGCCGGCATGGAAATTGAAATTTGCGAAAGCGCCCTGAATATGGATTTTATGATCAACCTGCCTGTGATGAAAGGCCATTGCCAGACTCATATGACCTGCGCTCTTAAAAACAACAAAGGCATTATTTCAGATCATGAAAAACGCCGCTTTCATTCGCTTGGTTTATTCAGGCCAATCGCCCATTTAAATACAGTAGCGCGTAACGACTTTATTCTTGTTGACGGCATTTGCGGCGATCTGGATTTTGAGCAGGGCGGAAACCCTGTTTATTCCGGCCGCCTGATTGCCGCCAGAGACCCTGTGCTTTGTGACGCGTGGGCGGCAGGCCAGATGGGTTTTGAACTTTCGGAAATTCCCTACATAGGCATGGCGGAAGAACTGAAGGTCGGAAGCGCTGATCTGGGCAAAGCCGTTATACGCGAATTAAACTCTGCTATTGCGCAAAAACAGGCAGTGTCCGGGAAACTGAAGCATTTTATACCCTACATCAGCGAAAATAACGCGTGCAGCGCCTGTTACGCGGCATTGATCTTCGCCCTTTCCCGCATGGGCAGGAACGAACTTGGCACAAACAATGTCAGCAGGTTCAACGGCAAGATATGCGTTGGCCAGGGTTTTAAGGGAACAACGGGAAATACCGGAGTAGGGCAATGTACCAAAGATTTTAAAAATTCCTGTCCCGGCTGTCCTCCGTCCGGCGCTGATGTGCTTGCCTTTTTGCGCAGGGAAATTTCAGGTTAGCGTTATCCGCGGGACAGTATAATAGTCAGCGCGGCATATCCTTCAGGCGCAGACGTGCCTATTACCCCTTTATTATTGGTACAGTAACTGATGAGAATAAGCTTAACTCCAATTTTCATAACACCCTCTTTGCAGCCGGTTTTTAGTCACACAAATGAAAACCCGATCCTTACGAATATAACCCTCTTATATTATATACAATTGTTAAATTTGCGAATACAGTTTAAATTTTTTTTATTGATTGTAATTTTTTTCAAATGTAAATATTGAGCTGCTCATATTTTTCTTCAATTTCTTTTAAATGTTCGTACTCGCTATATGTGAGCAATACAGCTTCCATTTTATTATTCTTTAATATATAAACTGCTTTTCCGGAACTTGATAAATTACGAATCGTTTTAGTCAGCTCCTTTTGAAGCTGGGTAATAGGTATCATCTGCCTGGGTTCAATCAACATATTATTCTCTATATTATTATATATAGAATAATATATATTATCAAGATCAGCTTTTTTATAAATTTTTACTATACGCTGAATGTTACCTGTCTTGTTTTTAATGCGGTTTGGCGGTGTCCGAAGAAGTTTTCCAGCTTTTCGGACAGCCCCGGACTCTTGTTAGTTAAAAAAAAGATTTCTGCTATAATAAAACGGGGTTATAACGAGCATAATATGACAGAAAAACCAGGGAACATTATAGATTGCGGGCTTGATGTCGGTTCGATGACCGTAAAATGTATCCTGTTCAACGAAGAGAACCGCGTCTTGTGGAAGGAATACCGCAGACACAACGGGCATCAGAAAGACTGCGTTCGGGACTTTTTATTTCACATTAACGAAGAATTTCCTGAAGCGAAACTGCGCATCGCGATTACCGGAAGCGGTTCGCGGACTCTGAAAGAAGCATTGGATGCGCAGTTTATTCAGGAAGTGAACGCGCTGACTCTTGCTGTTGAGACTTATATTCCCGGCGCAAATTCCGTAATAGAGCTTGGCGGTCAGGACGCGAAAGTAATCCTTTGGAAAGGCGATAAAAACAACCGGCACACAATTACTTATATGAACGACAAATGCGCGGGCGGGACCGGTTCTACGATTGATAAAATAATGAGCAAGATTGGAATTTCACAGGAAGACGCGGCCAAAATTACGCTTAAAAAAAAGCAGATTCATCATATCGCGGCAAAATGCGGAGTATTTGCCGAAACCGATGTTGTCGGGCTTCTTAAAGCCGGCGTTTCCAGAGAAGAAATTTTTGTTTCGCTGTGTTCTGCGATTGTAAAGCAGAATATAGAAGTGCTTGTTCATGGCAATGTTTTGGCTGATAAGGTTTTATTGCTAGGAGGACCGAATACATACATTCCTGTGTTACGTGATCTGTGGCGGGAGCAGATTGCGGAAACATGGAAAATTCACGGATTTTCGCCGTCCGAAAGCGGTATGCGGGAAGCGGTTTTTCTTCCCGATGATTCGCAGTATTTTGCCGCAATCGGAGCGGTCCTGTTCGCGCGTGAGAATCACAGTCTGCATATTTCAAAAGTTAAAACAAATTGGTTTGAAAAAACCACGGGTGGGCGCTTTTTGCGGCAGAGCTCCGCGCGCGGCAGGCAAAGCAGCGAAGTGAACAAAGGGCTTGTTGAAAACAGGGAAGAACTTGAAGAATTCAAAAGGCAGTATTCTGTTCCGGAACCGGAAAATCGCATAATAAAAAATGAAAAAGTTGAAGCGTTTATCGGAATTGACGGCGGCTCGACCAGCACAAAAATTGCGATTACCGGCAATAACGGCGAGTTGATTTATTCCGATTATGTGCTGTCAAACGGCAATCCGCTGGAAGATGTTAAAATACTTTTTCAGAAAATTAACAATTGGCTGAGCGGGAACAATGCTGAATTAATAATTAACGGAGCGGCGGTAACAGGATACGCTTCCCGGATAATAAAAACCGCGCTTAATTGCGACATATCGCTTGTCGAAACCATCGCGCATTACCGCGCTGCGGTTGAGTTATACGGCGATGTTGATGTGATTTGCGATGTCGGCGGGCAGGATATAAAAGTGCTGTTTATTAAAAATAAACGCGTTGCCGATTTCCGGCTGAATACGCAATGCTCCGCGGGGAACGGTTACTTTTTGCACGCTATGGCGAATCAGTTTGATGTCCCGCTTGAAAAATACGCGGAATACGCGTTCAGGGCGAAAGCCGCGCCAAAATTCAATTACGGCTGCGCGGTTTTTATGGAACAGGACAGGGTAAATTTTCAGCAGGCGGACTGGAAGAAAGAAGAGATGATGTGCGCTCTTGCGCAGGTTCTTCCGCTTAATATCTGGAATTTTGTCGTGCAGGAAAGCAACCTTGCGAAATTCGGCAGGAAATATGTTCTTCAGGGCGGGACGCAGAAAAACCTGGCGGCGGTAAAAGCGCAGGTGGATTTTATAAAGAGAAAAGTGGATGACGCCGAAATTTTTGTTCACAGATACGCCGGAATTGCGGGAGCGGCGGGCGCCGCGCTGGAAGCGGGGAAAAATGTCACCGGTAAAAGTTCTTTTATAGGGATAAAAGAAGCCGCGAATATTTCATTTAACACATGGAACGATGAAACCACCATATGCAAAAAATGCAATGTTCGCTGCAAAAGGACATTTATTGATATTGAGAACGGAAATGAGAAAACGCGGTTCATTTCGGGTAACGGCTGCGATAACGGATCGTCAGAAGACAGCGGAGTTGTAAAAGACAAACAGCGCAAGTTAAAAGAAATCTACGCTGAAAATCCCGATATAACGGCAATTGCCGCGGTTGCCGCGTTTTCTCATTATGAATTTGAAAAATTGCCTGAACACGGTTCAATAACAGACAGAAATAAATTTTACCCGGAATTATCTCAAAGAATTGTGCCAAAAAACGAATGGAAAATTCCGTTTCAAAGAAGCGGCGTCATCCGTGACGGCGTCATCCATGACGGCAAAGATCGAACCGGATTTACAATAGCGATTCCCAAACTCCTGAATATGTATTATTTTGCGCCGCTTTTCACCGCGTATTTTGAAACGCTTGGAATAAAAGTTGTTTTTTCTGACTTTACAGATCAAAAATTATGGGAAAATGGCAATAAATGGGGCACGATTGATCCGTGTTTTCCCGCAAAAGCCGCTCCCGCTCACATCTGGCAATTGCTGAATATGAGCGGCGTGAACGCGATATTTTTTCCGATAATCACAAACCTTGTTTCCGATGTGCAGTGCACGCTGGGCAATGCCGCCTGCGTAATTCAAATGGGAACGCCGGAAGTGGTTGAAGCTGTTTTCACCAAAGAGAGAAATCTTTTTAAGGAAAAAAACATTGAGTATTTTGACCCTTCGCTGAATATGGACAGATATGTCGAAGCATGCGATAAAATGCATGAATATTTCGCGGAAAAATTGCATATAACGCGCGATGAAAACGCCTGGGCGTTCAATAACGGCGTTAACGCGCTGGAAAAATATTTATCCAAACAGCGTGAAATATTCGCGGACACAATGAATAAATTAATTGAAGAAGACAGGGTCGGCGTTCTGCTTATCGGGCATCCGTATCATCACGACTTTGGACTTAACCATAAAATTCCGGAAGAATTCCGGAAATGCGGTTACCCGGTATTTACAATTGAATCCATTCCCACAGACAGGGAATTTTTATCGCAATTGTTTGAAAATGACAGCGAAAGCAAAAATATTACCGATGTCTGGTTCCGTAATTTTAACAGGAACACAAATCAAAAAATTTGGGCCGCAAAAATCGCAGCCCGCCACCCTAATTTGGCGGTTGTTGATTTATCATCTTTTAAATGCGGCCATGACGCTCCGACATACAATTATGTAGATCAAATTCTTGATTTTTCCGGAACGCCGCATTTTATTTTCCACGATATAGATCAAAACAAGCCAAGTTCAACATTTAAAATTCGCATAGAAACCGCGGATTATTTTCTGAAAGAATATGAAAAAACAGTTCTGAGGGGCGGAAAATGAACAGGATTGCCGCGCCGAAATTTCAAATCAAAGAACAATGGGAAGGATTTAAAAGCCCCGTTTGGGATAAAAAGGACAGGAAAAAAGTCACTGTTCTTTATAACATGATTGAAGAAAACAAATCGTATTTTTTACAGGCGTATTTTTACCGTCAGGGCTATAAATACCGCGATTTGGGGAATCACTCAAAAGACGATTTTCTGCTTGGGCGCGAATACGGAACGCGGATGCAGTGTAATCCCATTTATTTTACGCTGGGAACTTTTATTGATGAACTTCTGCGCATAGAGAAAGAAGAACATTTAAGCAGGGAAGAAATCGTTGATAAATATGTTTTTCTCGCGGGAGGCGGGCAATGCGGTCCATGCAGATACGGAATGTATCCTGAGGAATATTTAAAAGTCACAAACGCTATGGGGTTTAAAGATTTTCGTATTTTAATTTTCAATTCGGATATATTTCAGGATCCGCCCATGCCGGAAAATTCCGCGTTCAAATTTTCACCCTATTTTAAAATTCATTTTGCCTTAAGTTTTATATTGGGTGATTTTATTCATATTGCCGAATGCGCGGTCCGGCCTTACGCAAAGGACAGGGTCTTTGCCATGAATGCAATCGGCGAATGCAGGAAAGAAATTCTTGCGGCGTTTAAAAGCCATTTTTATCTTTTTAAACTGCCGTATGCGCTGTACAAAGCCGGCAGGAAAATTGCGAAAATAGAGAAAATAAAAAAGAAAATACCGCTGATTTTTATAACCGGCGAGATTTTCGCGAATTTGGCTCATGGGGACGCAAATTACAATTTGCGCAGATTCATCTCTGACGAAGGCTGCGAAGTGATTCCCGGATTGTTCACCCAACGCGGCGTTTATGAAGGCTGGAGTAAAAATTACAGATATTTTGAACATTTAAAATACGCCGGTGACAATAAAAGAAAAAAATTCTGCCGCAGTTATATAAGAAGGCAGAATTTCTCAATTGATTTTATAAAAGTGTTATGGAAATTCCTGAACTTCTTTTTTAAACAGGAACAATTCGGTGGCAGGGGTGAAATTCACGATTTGGATGAATTGTCCAAAATGGGACACGATTATTATCACACTTCAATTTTCGGCGGCGAAGGAAATCTGGAAATAGCGGAGGCGGTTTATTACCATGATAAAATTGACGGATTTATTTCTGTGAAGCCCTTCGGCTGTATGCCGTCAAGCGGCGTTTCTGACGGCATTCAGAGTAAAATAATGGCAATGTATCCGAATTTAAATTTTCTGTCAATTGAAACATCGGGCGATAACGATGTGAGTATTCTTTCCCGCGTCAGCATGACATTGTTCAAGGCAAAACAGAAACTGCATAAAAACGAAATGCGCGCTCAATAATAATCGTACTTATATTTTTCAGGGATGTTCTATATACTTATGTTATGAAAAAAATATTAATTCTGGATTTTGGAAGTCAAACCACCCAGTTAATCGCGCGGCGAATTCGCGACATGGGCGTGTATACAGAGATAATTCCCGGAGACACGGAATTAACATGCAGTGTTACAGCTGATGTGAAAGGGATCATATTATCCGGTTCTCCGGAATCGGTAAACGGCGCGGGCGCCGCGCCTGATAAAAATATTTACGATTGCGTCCGCTCTGATGAAGGCGCGTCCGCCGGATGCGCCATGCCTCTGCTTGGGATTTGCTACGGCCTTCAGAGAATGACGCATGACCTGGGAGGCAGGGTTGAATCATTGCCGCATGTTGAGTACGGGCGAATAGCGGTTAATTTGTCAGTTAACAATGAACAATTAAAAGAGAATACGGAGAGCACAGCCAGAGTTAGCGAATTTACATATAAGTTTTTAAAAGGATTCAGAAGCTCTTTCACGGCGTGGATGAGTCACGGCGATACGCTGACAAGGCTCGCGCCTCATTTTAAGGAATACGGAAAAAGCGCCACAGGATATCCTGCGGTCGTCGCTCATAATGAAAAGCCGTGGTTCGGGCTTCAGTTTCACCCGGAAGTAACCCATTGCGAAGACGGAGACAATATACTGGGCGCGTTCGTTTTTAATGTCTGCGGCTGTGAAAAAAACTGGAGCATGGAACGCTACATAGAAGAATTAAACCAATCGCTGAAAGAACGCGTGGGAGATAATCCCGTTTTGCTGTTGATCTCCGGAGGAGTTGATTCCACCGTAGCCGGCGCGGCGCTTTTAAAATCATTGAAACCGGAACAGGTGCATCTGATGTACTTTGATACCGGCCTTATGCGCAAAAACGAAACAGCCGCTGTCCGCGCGAATCTGGAAAAACTGGGCGCGAAAAACTTGCACATAATCATGTGCGAAGAAGAATTCCTTTCGGCTCTTAAAGGTAAAACCGATCCTGAAGAAAAACGCGGAACAATCGGCGATTTATTCATTACGATTCAGGAGCGTGAAGTAGCGAAAATCAGGCTTCCTGACAGCTATTTGCTTGCGCAGGGCACGCTTTACACAGACCTTATCGAAAGCGGAAAGGGTGTCGGTAAAAAAGCGCATGTGATAAAAAGCCATCACAATGTGGCAAGCCCGCTTGTGGACGCGAAGCGTAAAGCGGGAAAAATCATTGAGCCTTTGGATCGCCTCTACAAAGACGAGGTGCGCCGCCTTGGGCGTTTTCTTGGCATTGACGAAGAAATCATCCGCCGCCACCCGTTTCCCGGACCGGGACTTGCGACCCGGATACCCGGCGAGGTAACAAAGGAAAAATGCGATATTCTCCGCGAAGCGGACGCGATTTTTATTGAGGAGCTGAAAAACCGCCTGAGTAAAATCAATACCGGCGTCAGTCTTTATGATGATATCTGGCAGGCTTTCGCCATACTGCTGCCAATCCGCTCCACAGGCGTTGCCGGCGATGAGCGCAAGTACGGCCGGGTTCTGGCGTTACGTGCCATTACAAGCAGCGACGGCATGACCGCCGATGTCTACCCGTTTGAAACACGCGACCTTCTGGAAATTTCTACACGCATCACAAACTCGGTAAAAGAGATAGGGCGTGTCACGTATGATATTTCAAGCAAGCCGCCGGCTACCATTGAATGGGAGTAGAGGAAAGCCATGAAAAACATTTTCGGCATACTGCTCTGTTTTACGGTTTCCCTTCCGGCCTGGTATATAGGAAGAATATTCCCCCTTATCAGCGGCCCGGTTATTGCTATTCTTGCGGGAATACTTATTACATTAATAGCGCCCGCTCTGACAAAAGCCCAATTCGGCAAAGGCTTTTCCTTTGCC
>JAIRQN010000049.1 GCA_031256445.1 Treponema sp.
CACCGCTGATTATTATACTACCTCATTAAGAACCGGCAGGGAATATCTTGTTGAGCCTTATTATGAAAATATCGGCGGCAGGCAGGTCTTGATTACAAGCGTCACCGTTCCAATTATAAAGGACGGAAGAACCGTCGGCGTAGCGGGAGTAGACCTTGAACTGACAGATATTCAAGCTATGATACTTCATATAAAACCGTTTGGAGACGGATATGCCGCTATTTACTCAAGCGGCGGTTTGATTGTTTCCCATCCTCACGAAGATCGTCTTGGAAAAAAGATAGAAGATGTGGCAAGCGGATTGTTTACAAATCGAATGGGCGCTTTATTGCAGTCATTAAAAAACGGAACTGTCTTTAATGAAACATTAAATTCACAAGAGCATAACGCGAAAATGATTGTTTTAACCCGTCCGTTTACTATCGGAGATGACGAAGACAATTGGATGGCGGTAACTGTTGTTCCCTATAACACAGTAATGGCGGACGTTCAGCAAATGACAGTAGTTCTAATAATTCTCGGCGTTGTGATACTTTTGGTTATTACAGTTATCATCTTCTTCGTCTCGCGTTCCATTACCGCTCCCATTAAATCCATGGAGAGTGTTTTGGCGTTTATCGGCGACGGCGACTTTACCCACACCATAGAAGTGACAACCAATGACGAAATCGGAAATATGAGCCGTTTCCTTAACACTACTCTGGAAAAGATTAAAAATCTGATTACAGTAATAAAAGAACAGGCAGCGGAACTTGCGAAGGTTGGCACCAGTTTATCGTCTAATATGACACAAACCGCCGCGGCTATCAATCAGATAACGGCAAATATCCAGAGCATAAAAGGAAGGGCGATAAACCAGAGCGCGAGCGTTTCCGAAACCAACGCGACAATGGAACAGATAACAAACAACATTCAAAAACTCAACGAACAGGTTGAAAGACAGACAGCCTCGGTTTCGCAGTCATCTTCCGCAATTGAACAGATGCTTGCCAATGTTCAGTCAGTTACAACCACCCTTGTTAAAAACAAGGAAAATGTGAACGAGCTTACTGCCGCTTCGGAAGTAGGAAGAACCAGCCTTCAGGATGTAGCGCAGGACATTCAGGAGATTACCCGCGAGTCGGAAGGCCTTTTGGAAATTAACTCAGTTATGCAGAATATCGCGAGCCAGACAAATCTGCTTTCCATGAACGCTGCCATAGAAGCCGCCCACGCCGGAGAAGCGGGCAAGGGCTTCGCGGTTGTCGCAGATGAAATCCGCAAACTTGCGACGAATTCTTCCGAACAATCCAAAACAATCAGCACAGTCCTTAAAAAGATTAAATCGTCAATCGACAAGATAACAGCGTCAACAAATGACGTTTTGCAGAAATTTGAGGCAATTGACGAGCATATTAAAACAGTTTCGGAACAGGAAGAAAATATCCGTAACGCGATGGAAGAACAGAGCCAGGGCAGCAAGCAGGTATTGGAAGCCGTGGGAAGCCTCAATGATATTACACAGCACGTTAAAAGCGAATCCGAAGAAATGCGCACAGGTTCTACAGAAGTTATTAAGGAAGGAAAAAACCTGGAAGTCATTACACAGGAAATTACAGGCGGCATGAACGAAATGGCGACAGGCGCGGACCAGATTAATATCGCTGTAAATCAGGTTAATGATTTAACGGTAACCAATCACGAGAAAGTTGAAACATTAATGAGGGAAGTAGCGCGGTTTAAAGTTAGTTAAGTTAAACAACCTGAATTACAAGGCGGTGTCCGAAGAAGTTTTCCAAGCTCTTCGGACACTTTCTTTAATTGAGCAATTCTTAAAACTTTAATACACGTTTAGTACAATGCCGTTCTTGATAAAGCGCCTCCCGAAAAATGTCAGAAAATTAGCCGGGTCAAATCCGGTTGCCATTCGCTATATCATTGATGGTTTGCTTGCGGTAAGCGCTGTTAATATCGCAAACAGTAATTACAGTTTGTTTGCGGTGCGTTTGGGAGCGGATGATTTTCAGCTGAGTCTCGTTCATTTTCTTCCTCATTTTTTTACCCTGCTTGTGCTGATACCCGGCGGGCTTCTTATGGATAGTCTGCACAATAAGAAACGCATCGTGACAGTAATGATGCTGGTTGTCATATTTGGATTTTTCCTTTGCGCAATATCGCCGTTCGCGGATGTTTACTCCATTCAATTTTTTCTTGGGTCTCTTGCCCTGACCGGAAGCGCGGTTGCCTTATACAACATTGCATGGCAGTCATTTTTCCCGAATGTTGTAGATGCAAATAATCGTAATCAAGTGCTTACGCTTCGAACCAGAGTGACTTTAATCATCGGTATGATAACTCCGCTTCTGGTAGGCGTGGCGCTGACGCGTATTGGAAGCATTAACGGCAAAATCATTGCGCATCAGGCGTTTTTTTTCAGCGCATTATTATTGCTTTTGCTGGCTGTTTTTAATTTCAGGAAATTCCGGACAAGACGGCAGCATATTCCGCAAACGGCAAAACTTAAAGGCATTTCATTATCTGAAACTTTAAATGCAGGTAAAAACATATTACATAATAAGCAATTTCTGCTATTCACCGCTGTGGCGTTGTTTTTCCATATGACATGGCATTTTGACTGGACGTTGTACTTTATAGGACAGGTGAACTATCTGCAAATGAATGAATTTCAACTGGGGCTTGTGGGGCTGGGCGCAGCCCTCATTCAGCTTTTAACATTAAAATTCTGGAGCCGAAAAAACGACCGGTACGGTGTTGTTCTGCCTTTCACTTTTGGCATTTTAGGTTTAAGTTTATGTCCTGTTTTTATGGTTATTTCCGTGAGCATTCCTCTTTCCATAGGGCCTCATCTTTTTATTATCTTGCATACTCTTGCGCATATTCCCTATTGCGCAGTTACTCTGAATTTGTTTCAATGTATCCTGCTTGTAACAAATAATGAGTACCGGAGTTTTTATATATCGGTTTTCACAAGCTTACTCTGTCTGTCCAACGCAGTTATGCCGGTAATCGGCGTTATGTTATATCATTCTTTGGGCGGAGACTTAAACGGATTTCGATATACGCTATTTATTATTTTTACATTACGCATCATCGCCGCTCTCTTTTGGCTTTTGTGGTGGAAACAGCGAAACCGCAATTTTGCCTGATGGAATATTCCCGCCATGTTTGCGGTTAAAGAACGCCCGCTTGATTTATCTGCAGTAATAAGCGTATCATAAAAATATGAAGCGGTGCGAATGGTGCGAAAGCTCAGAACTATACACGAAATACCACGATGAAGAATGGGGCGCGCCTGTATTTGATGACCGCAAGCATTTTGAATTCCTGGTGCTGGAATCCGCCCAGGCGGGTTTAAGCTGGATAACAATTTTAAAAAAACGGGAAAACTACAGAAAGGCGTATGATAATTTCGATCCAAAAAAAGTCGCCCGCTACACAGAAGCCAAAAAAGCGAAACTTTTATCTGACGCTGGCATAGTAAGAAACCGGCTGAAAATTGAAGCGTCAATAAATAACGCGAAAAAATTCCTGGAAATACAGGAAGAGTATGGCAGTTTTTCTGATTATATCTGGAGTTTTACCAAAGGAAAACCTGTTGTTGGCAAATGGAAAGCCATCAAAGAGATACCTGCCAGAACGGAATTATCAGATGCCATTTCTGCCGATTTGAAAAAAAGAGGTTTTAAATTTCTTGGCAGTGTAATAATGTATTCGCATTTACAGGCTACAGGCATTATTAATGATCATTTAATAAACTGTTTCCGTTATAAAGAAGTAAAAAAAATATTCGACGCTGAAAAAGCGAAAATATCGTTATAACAAAAAAATTCAAAAAAGAGCTAAAATGTTCATTTATAATTTTAATAATATGCAGTACTTAAAACATGAAGCCAGATAAAAAACCAAAAGAAAAAGAGATCACAATAAAGCAGGCAGCCGCCAATAATATGTATGCGATAAAACTTCTCTGGAGCATTTCCCGCAAACGGGTCATACATACGGCGTTGATTTCCTTTTTTGGCTATATGATATGGACATTCTACAGCACTTTTTTCATGCGGTATGTAGCGGGAGCTGTTCAGAATGGAACGCCTTTTTTAACTATATTTACCTATATATGTATTGTATGTTTTGTAACGCTGTTTATTACCTTATATACTTCGTATGTCAAGAATGTCATCATCCCGCTGGACGATGTAAAGGTTTACTCAAAATTATACAGGGAAATATACAGTAAAGCGGAAAATGTAGAGCTGTCCTGTTATGAGGACAATACCTTTTACGATAAATATACGATGGCGGTAGACGGCGCAAGCGAAAAAATTACGATAACGGCGCAGCTTTTGTTTGAGATTTTCGCCGCTTTAAGCGCGGCAATTGTAACGTATACGGCGATGTTTCAAATTGACAAGAAATTAGTATTGTTTGTTCTATCTCCTTTTATCGGCAATTTTATTTTTGGAACCCTGCAAAATAAACTGCATTTCCGCCGGTATAAAGAAAGCATTCCCTTTATAAGAAGGACCGAGTATGTAAACCGCGTTATGTATCTCTCTGATTATTCAAAAGAAATGCGCCTTTCAAATATTTATAATGTGATGCATAACACATACAACAATGCCGTCGATGATACTGTTAAAACAATAAAAAAATACAGAAACAAAATTGTATTTTTCGGTTTTTGGCAGTACATTCTGTCTTACTCAATAATTTTTGAAGGCATTATTTTATACGGAGCGTATATCGCGCTGGTAAAAAAAACGATTGTATTAAGCCAGTTCGCGATCCTTGTCAGCATGATGGGGCTTGCCTCCTTTGCGCTTATCAACAGCGCAAGAAATTTAATGGAATGCGGAAAAAACGGCATGTTCCTGCATAATTTACGTTCTTTCATGAATCATAAAGAAACAATCGCCGAGAATCAGGATGGTATTATTCCTGATAGCAAAATTAATAGTATTGAATTTAAGAATGTCAGTTTTGGGTATAAAAGCGGCGGCGATTCCGGCAGGAGCGATTTAATTATTAAAAACCTTTCGTTTAAAATGGAAGAAATATCTTCAATTGCCCTTGTCGGGCATAACGGAGCCGGTAAATCAACGATTATAAAATTACTGTTCCGACTTTACGATCCGACAGAAGGCGAAGTGCTGGTTAATGGCATTAACATAAAAGAGTATAACCTGAAAGCATACCGCGGTTTGTTCGCCGCCGCGTTTCAGGATTATAAAATTTTCGCCGGAACAGTAAAAGAAAATGTCATGATGGGGCGAAGCGGCTCAAATGAAAAGATTGTTAATTCATTAACCCGCGCGCGGGTAATGGATAAAATAAACGCTTTACCCTGCGGCATAGATACTGTATTGACAAAAGAGTTTGATGAAGAAGGACAGGTTCTGTCAGGCGGCGAGTTTCAGAAAATTGTTGTCGCGCGGGCTTTTGCGAACCCCGCTCCCATAAAGGTATTCGACGAGCCTTCAAGCGCTCTTGATCCTGTCGCGGAATACGAACTATTTGAGAGTATTTTGGAAGAAAGCAAAAACAATTTCATGATTTTTATTTCTCATCGTTTGTCCTCGGTAAAAAACGCAAAAGAAGTTTTAATGCTGGAGAACGGTGAAATTATTGAACGAGGCGCGCATATTGAGTTAATGGCTTTGGACGGTCAATATGCGCAGATGTTTAAAATGCAGGCAAGAAATTATCAACCTGAACCTCTGGCTGAAAATGAGGCAACAGCATGAAAAATGAAAATGAAAAAATAAAAATGCCTGTCGGTAAAACACTAAAGCGCAATTGGTTCATGCTTAAAATTGTTTTTTCCGCCTCCCCGTTATATTTTATCTTAACATGCCTTGACGCTGTAAGATGGCACGGTATGCCGTTTTTTACCTGGACATACGGAGTAAGTTTTGTTTTACACGCTGTAGAGTTTGGCAGCGATTTTAACAGTGTCTTGCGGGTAATACTTCTTATTTTAACCTTACAGGTAATTGCGGGTACTTACGGTCATTTATTTTATGGATACATTCATCCGGTATTTCACGCAAGAGCCGAACAGAAATTAAAAATTATGCTTTATGAAAAAGCAAAAACAATAGACCTGTCATGTTATGACGATCCGGATTATTACAATGAATTTGTCCTTTCGGTTTCGGAATCAAGGAACGCGGTTGAAAGGACAATAAAGTTATTGGACAAGGCGGTTACGGGTCTTGTCATATTTTTTGCTTACGGCATATATTTTATTTTAAACGAGCCTGTATCTCTGCTGTTTGTGCTTGTGTCATTTATCGCGAGGTTTGTATTCGGCAAAATGATCAGCAAACTGGATTTTGGCGTAAAAATAAAAGAGACGCCTTTTATTAAAAAGAGAGCTTATATCCACCGCGTGTTTTATCTTAACGATTACGCAAAAGAACTTCGCCTGAATAAAAATATCGCGTCTCCCCTGTTTAAGGACTTTGATGAAACAAATGAAAGAATTTACGAGACAAGAAAAAGCATTGTAAAGAAAAAATGGATTCTCGGTTTCATGTCGGATTATTTATTCAATGATTTTATTTTCGACGGTATTTATCTTTTGTATTTGATATTTAAGACTGTTGTGCGCAAAACAATGTCATTCAGCTCTTTATTTGTTTTATGGGGTGTGGCAGGTAATTTGCGTAACGGCATGATTATTCTGTCCGAGCTCTTGCCCAAAGCTGTTGAAAACGCCCTGTATATAGATAAAATCAAAAACTTTCTGGCGTATGAAAACAAAATTATATCGGGCGGAAATTCGCAAAATACCGGATTACCGGTTCCAAAAGGAATTAAAACAATACGTTTTGAGAACGTATCGTTCAGGTATACGGACATGCAAGAGTTTATATTAAAAGATATTAATTTAATAATAAATCCGATGGACAAGATTGCCCTTGTAGGTTATAACGGAGCCGGGAAAACTACGCTTATTAAACTGCTTATGCGGCTTTATGATCCTGTATGGGGAAGAATAACGCTTGACGGCATTGATATTCGTGATTTCAATCTTGATGAATACCGTAATTTAATTGGAACGGTTTTTCAGGATTTTAGAATTTACGCCGCGAGCGTTGAGGAAAATATCGTTATGGATTTGCAGAGCGCGGATAAAAATCATCTTGATAATGCCGTAAGGTTAAGCGGGTTTGAAGAACGCTTAAATGAAATGGAAAAAAGTTACTCAACTCCTTTAACGCGCGAGTTCGATGAAAACGGCGCTGCGTTATCTGGCGGAGAGGGCCAGAAACTTGCGACAGCAAGGGTTTTTTACAAGAACGCGAACCTTATAATTCTGGATGAGCCTTCAAGCGCGCTTGACCCCATTGCCGAGTGCCAAATGAACAAATCGATGAATTTAGCGGCGCAGGAAAGGTCGGTTGTTTTTATATCGCACCGGCTTTCTACCACAAAGCACGCGGATAAAATCTATATGTTTGATACAGGAAAAATAATCGAGGAAGGAACGCACGAGGAACTGTTGAAACTTGACGGCAAGTATATGGAAATGTGGAAAGCGCAGGCGAGCAAGTATGTGTAGAGAATGAAACATCTGTTTTTATGGATTACCGTACACAGCTTCCTGCATCTGTCTTAAAGCAAAAATAATGCGCGGCGAAGGCCGTACCGAAGAATCGGTGTCTATTTGGTAAACATGATTTTTAATTACCGCGTTTATGTGATTAAAACCAGGACGGTTTTTTATCTCTTCAACTGGATTTTCAATGTAATTTACATTGGTAAGAATTACATCGGGATTGCGGCTTATAACCGCTTCCGCTCCGGGGGTGACAAGCCAATTTTCATTTTCAAAAACATTAATCGCGCCGATTGTGCCTATCATATCATTTATAAAACTGTCTTTCCCGAAAGTCATCATCTGCGGCGCGGCGGAGATTTCAAAATATACCGTTTTCCTGTTTTCGATATTATCTGCTTTTAGTTTAATTTGTTCAATTTGCGTTTTCATCGCGACTGTCAGAGCCTCTCCCTCCTTCCCCGCCTGCAGCAGTTCCGCTATAAACGCAATATCACTGTAAATATCGCCAATGCTTTTACTCATGGAAATGTAAACCACGGGGATACCCATTTCGCGCAGCAAACGGAACGGGTCTTCGCCGCTGCCTGTGGGATTATGCCCGCTTGCTATGATTATATCAGGCTCAAGATTAATGATTACCTCGATATCAGGATAAAAAAAATCCAGCAGCGGCAGATCGGCCGGAATGCCGCTTATGTTCGCCGAATGTTTATCAATGGCAACAAGTTTATGAGCCTGTCCCAGATCTGCGATTATCTCCGTATTCGACGGCGCGGTAGACACAACGCGGTTGACAGCGCCTTTAATTACAACGCTTCTGCCTGAACGATCAATTATCTCCTTGTTCTTGTCCGCATTGCAGCTTATTAACATAAAAATTATCAGGATTACCAGCCACAAACCATCAAAAATGGAACCTTCGCCATTCAGGCCCGGTTGAGGTTCACGAACCCTGGCTTCTGTATACCGTTTCCGGTTCGCGGTAAAATTCTTTTTTTGTTCCATTGTCTATATCTCCAATGCTGCGCGCATGCCGAGAGTAAACGTAAACCCCGGCATTGGGTAATCATAGAATGATTCGTAGGACGTGTTAAGGATGTTGCGTAATGTCCCGAAAACAGAAAGATTTTTCCCTGTCTTCTGATTAATATACGCGTTGAGCAAAAAATGCGGCTTTAATTTTATAAGGTTGGATCTATCCTGAAAACGCTGGCTTTCGTAATGCCCGGAAACCAGCAAAGAACCTGTTTTCCAGACAAAGTTAACCGAACCGCCTATTGTGTGTTCCGGGCTGTAGGGAATTCTTTTATCTGAAGAAAAATCATAGCCGAAACTCAACAGATAGCTTAAAAGGTACTGATATGAAACCGAAGGTATAATTTTTTTTATTGGGCCTTTTGAAACAGGAATATCGAATTCGATTTTATTCTCCAGACCAAGGTACATTGCCTCCCCAATATTTTCTGGCCGCCAAATTCCGCCGATTCCGGGAGACCAGTGAATCGAATCCTTCAGCCAGTTGGCAAAGAATGTACTGTTAAAAACAATCATTTTTTTGATACGCCATGACACGCCGAGATCTCCTCCCCAGCCGTCCTCCGGGCGCAGAGCGGGGTTGCCTTCCATACCGCCTTCTCCTGCCCAGTAGAGGTCTTCAAAGTCGGGAAATTTAAAACTGCGGAAATAGTTGTTTTTTACGGCAAGCGAATCCGCGAACCGGAGATTTGCCGCGTTCCAGAGGATGCCCAGTTTTGGCACTGCCGTTACAGGCGTGTCTCCCACGCTGGTAAAAACCGCTTTTACTGAAGGGATGATCATAAATTGTCGTACAGGTTTGAATTCCGACGTTAAATAAATTCCGCCGTCATGCCTGTTTCGGCTGCCAACTTCCGAAGAATCCAGATATATAAAGCGGTAATCCAAACCGCTTCTTAATACCAGCCGTTCGCCCGGATACCAGCTCCAGCGGTTTATTGCCATAATATTCTGCTGATCATGACGGGAAAATATTTCCGCCGGCGATGTATAATCCTTCCTGATATAATTCCACCCAAGGGAGGCTTCCGAAGCAATATCGTCCCTGAGAATGCGGGGCATATCGAACATGACATTGTTATGTGAAGAAATATCCCGCTGTTTGCCGAAATTGCCGGAAAAACCCGAACCGGGAATATTTTTATCGCCATAATGGAAATTGGCGGATGTAATTATTTTTGCGGAATTGGGCAGTTTCCAAACAAAAGATGCCGCGCCTCCGGTATCCCATACTTCGTTGTTGTCTTTGCGGCGCGTGTATCCGTAACGATCCGTGAACAGAAAGTGATTTTCCGCGCGGTTCGCGAACGCGTTAGTTGTAAATGAATAATTTTTTCCTCCGTAAGCGGCCGAAATGGAAATATTCTGGGTATCAAGCAGATCTTCCGGATTGGGCCCCTGGGTTTCACCGCCGCGATCGCGGTATTCGCCCGGCATTGCCGAAGTGTTTGAAACAGTCGCGCCTAATTTTAACCCTGGTTTTTGTTTTTTAACAGTTATTATATTTATTACTCCGCCCATTGCGCCGGAGACATTATACTTTGTATCGGAACCGCCGTAAATTATTTCTATGCGTTCTATTGAATTCATATCTATTTGCTCAATATCAAATCTTCCGTCCATGGAAGAATTTACAGGCGCTCCATTAACCAGAAAAGCCAGCCGTTTTGAATCAAGACCCCTGATGTTAATTAAGGCCGAGTTGCCGTAAGCTCCGTACCGGGTAATGTTTAAATTGCCTGTCTCCTGAAGCAATACCGCTATATCCGGCGCGTTACGGCTCTCTATTTCCTCTTTTTCAATAACAACTATATGCTGGCTTGTCTGTAATGTTCCGGTAACAGTAATTCCGTCTTCTTCCGTAAATGATAATTCTTCGCCAATGAATTCATTATCTTCATGCAAATCCTGCGGGGAAGCGGGAAGCGGAGCAAATAAAATTAAAAATATTAAAGGTATAATTTTTCTAACCGGCATTTCCCAGCCTGTCAAATTCCGCCCTGCGGTAAATTCTCCCCGGGCGGAAAATGAAATTTTTATTTGGTATAAGGAGATGTAATACTCCAGTCGATATAATTACCCGCATTATCCATTGTAAAATTTGTTTGAGCTTCCGCGAGAGTGTCAAAGATGGCATGAATATATCCATCATATGCGTCGGCCATGCTTACCGAAGCGGCTGTTAAGCCTGTCCAATAAAGCGCCCCGAATTTTCCGATGTTTTCAGTATTCGGCGTATATGTAACATCCGGATAATTACTGTAATCGGCATCCATGTATGATGTAAATTCCACAATAAGCACGCCGTTTACAGATTCATAATTTGGAGAATTTTTTATAATTCCCGCATAATTGTTTTCATATACAATTGTGTTAGCTGAAGTATTTATTGTTATGCTGCTGTATGCATCAGACCAGGTTCCGTTCAAATTCGCGTTTTCAGCGGGATCCGGGTCAGCGCACGAAATTAACATCGCGCCAATCAATAAAACCAGCGTAAAAACAGCGCCATAAGCCGCGCGTTTTACAAACTTCGCGTTTACCTCTGCGCAGCTTCGCGCAGCTCTGCGGTTAAATTTATTAACCATTTCCATAAGAATCTCCCTGTCGGAGAAAAGGGAAAAAGACCGTATTAAATCAATGACGAGAATATTCTTCCGTACAGGCTATAATTCGGCTTTTCACAGGCTTTTCCTCGAACCCTGAAAATAATGTGCGCTTTCACAGGAAAGCGTGCATACCAAAGTTTCCTGACTTATGGGCGCTTTATCCATCGGCCTTCCCATCCGGCCGCTTGGATTTTGCGGTCAGACAGTGGCCGTATGCAACTTTCGTTACTTGACGGATTCTTCCCAATTACAGTTACGGGTTAGCGGGGGATTTGGAACTCATGTTCCGCACCCCACTTCCTTTGAAATATACAGGGGAAGCGTACCATATTTTAAAATAATTGTCAATCGCCGTACATAAGCATAATTTGCCCGTTTTCCCGCGTTTTCACCACATCTATTATCCGCTGGTTGGAAGAACCGCGGAACGGCAGATCTACGGCGCGTTTTTTGTGAATATATTTTCCGTCAATTAATAAATCTGTTGCACATAACAGAGAGTTTATATTACCGTCGGTTTTTCCTTTTTCGATCAATTCTTCGTATGTAAAGCCCGTGTAAGTGACTACATCAAGGCCGGTTTGATGAACTGCCAGCGCGACATGGGCAAGTCCTTCCGCCTGTAAAAACGGCTCTCCTCCGGAAAAAGTAACGCCCTGTATTTTCATTTGTTTTTTTATCATGCGGATTATTTCTTTAACGGAAAATTCTTTCCCGCCGTTTATATCCCAGCTTTCCGGGTTATGGCAGCCGGGACAATGGTGCAGGCAGCCCTGCGTAAAAATCACATAACGCAGCCCTGGACCGTCCACTATGCTTTCTGGCGTAATTCCCGATAAATACAGATTTTGTTCGCGCATAAAAAATCATTGCGTCAATTAAACTTTTGGTGAATCTGCCGGTGCCGGATTTCCGCGAGTTTACTGTCATTAAAGCGGTCAAGCGATGATAAATATCCTGTTATTCTGCGTACGCGGCTTATACTGCCGCCTCCGCATTTTGGGCAGACATCTTCATTGATTACGCCGCTTAAACCGCAGTTTGTGCAAATGTCAACAGGAAAATTTATGGCGGCATAACCCATGTCCGCTTCCGCCATCGCTTTAATAAGCGCTTCAAACGCTTCCAGATTATTTTCCGGCGCGGATTGAAGTTCCACATAGGAAATATGGCCGGCGTTGCATAATTTATGATAAACGCCTTCTATTGATATTTTTTCCAGCGCGCTTATGCGGAATTCCACCGGGACATGAAATGAATTTGTATACCATTCTTTATCCGTTACTCCCGGAATGACACCGTAACGCTCAATATCCAGTTTTGTGAATTTTCCGCTTAACTGTTCGGCGGGCGTAGCGAGCAGGGTAAAATTCAGGTTGTATTTTTTTACAGCTTCGTCGCACCTGCGCCGCAAATGACTTACAATGACAATTCCAAACGCCTGGGCGTCAGCGCTTTCGCCGTGGTGTCTGCCCATTAAAGCGACAAGACATTCCGCCAGTCCGATAAATCCGACTGTAAGCGTTCCGTGACGGATTGCCTTTTCAATCGGATCATTAAAAGATAAATCATCGCTGTCAAGATAGAGTTTTTGCCCCATTAAAAAAGGAAAATCCTTTACTTTTAAATTTTTCTGCACATTGTAGCGTGTCAGAAGCTGCTCAACGCATAAATTAAATACCTCGTCAAGGTATTTTAAAAACAGCGATATATCTTTTCTCGCCCGAATGCCAATGCGCGGCAGATTAATCGTTGTAAAGGAAAGATTTCCCCTGGAGTTTGTTACTTCCGGGCCGTTGCGGTTTGAGATAACACGCGTCCTGCAGCCCATGTACGCGACTTCTTCACTGCGGTACGGTTTGTTAAAACTTGAATCCAAAAATGAATAAGAGGGAAAGAGGCGTTTGCACGCAACGCGCATGCTTAATTTAAACAGGTCATAATTTGGATCGCCTTCTTCGTAATTTACGTCTTCTTTCAGTTTAAAACATATATTCGGGAATAACGGCGATTCTCCTTTTCCCAGTCCCTTTTCGTATGCCAGTAAAAAACATTCAATTACCATTCTGCCCGCTTCTGTTGTATCAGTGCCTATGTTTATGCTGGAAAAGGGAACCTGGGCTCCCGCTCTTGAATGCATGGTATTAAGATTGTAAATAAACCCTTCCATTGCCTGAAAGGTTTCTTCCTTTGTATGTTCTTTTGCCAGGATTTTAATTTTTTCTTCATCAGCGGACAGTCCCAGCCTGTCCAATGTTTGAAGGATAAATTTTTCCTGTTTTATTTTTTCCAGTTCAACATAAACAGCCATGTCTCTGTCGAAATAGGCAAATGACTGCCCGCCGTGCATATCATTCTGGTTGCTCTGAAGAATTATCGCCGCAAGGGAAGCGGCTGTTTTAATTCCCCTGGGAGGGCGAATATAACCGTGCCCGTTGTTAAAACCTTCGCGCAGCAGTTTATCAAGAGGGATTTGAAGGCATGTCAGCGTTTTTCCATACCATGATAAATCGTGGATATAAATATCGCCGTTTATATGAGCGGCGGCTTCTTTTTCAGGAAGCATGCGTTTTAAGTAATAATTTTTTGACGCGATTTCTGAAATTTGCAGCACTTTGGCGGACGGCGAGTTGCCGACATTCGCGTTATCGCGGTTTGTTTCCTGTAAAATTTCCGAGACGGCGTTCATCAACTCGCTTCGCGCTTCACGCAGCCTTGAACGGTTTTCACGGTATAAAATATACGCCTTTGCCGCTTTTACGAGTCCCTGTTCAATTAAAACAGTTTCTACCATATCCTGAATATTTTCGACAGTGAAATTGTCTTCCTGGTATTGCAGTTTTATTTTTTTTATTACTTCCAGCATCAATTCAACTGCCCGCTGCCTGTCTTCTTCTCCGACAGCATGAAGGCATTTTGCAATCGCGTCTGTTATCTTGCTTTCATAAAAACTCTGAGTTCTTCCGTCTCTTTTTATTATGGATGAGAACATTGCTACCCCTCATGGGTTTAATCCGCGAAACCCAGCCAAATCTAAACATATACCAAAGTTTCCTGACTTATGGGCGCTTTATCCATCGGCCTTCCCATCCGGCCGCTTGGATTTTGCGGTCAGACAGTGGCCGTATGTAACTTTCGTTACCCGACGGATTCTTCCCAATTACAGTTACGGGTTAGCGGAGGATTTGGAACGCATGTTCCGCACCCCACTTCCTTTGAAATATACATTTTCAGTTAATACGCTTTAATTGGAAATGTCAAGCGTTCGAGATGCAAAAAGGATGATTAATTCTTTACTTGACATGAATATAGTTAATATTTTAAAATTATGCAGTTACTCAGGTTTATCCAGTATTTTTTGGATAAATCAGGCTTGTTTTCGCTTTTACCGGGAGTATTTATGAAAATCAGGAAATATTTTTTTCTATGCGTCCTTATTCTGTTAATTCCTTCATTCGCCTTCTCGCAGCAGACCCAGGAAATTAACGAAGCGCTGGGTAATACGGCCCTATATCTGTCAGGCAGAATAAAGCAGCATAAAGTAACAGTTGTTGCTGTATTGAATTTTACGTCTACCTGGCCCAGATTATCTGAATATGTAGTAGAAGAGTTATCCGGCAGTTTGGTTGAGATTGAACAATTTACCGTTGTATCCAGAGGTGAGCTTGAACTGCTTCAGCAGGAGATGCACTTTCAGTTATCAGGCGAAGTCAGCGATATATCGGCGCAGTCAATCGGTCAAAGGGTTGGGGCGCAGGCAATTGTTACCGGTGAAATTACCGATACAGGATCGTCAATCCGGCTCCGGACAAGGCTGATATCAGTGGAAACAGCGCAGATATTGGGAATGCAGAATGTGAATCTAAGGCAGGATAACCGTTTGTCTGCTTTAACAAGCGTAGTGGCGCCAATTCAATCGATGCCTGCTGTAAGGGCGGCTCCTAATCCAAATCCGGCGGCCAGAAACGCGGTAGACGCGGAAGGCGGAATCGCTGCTCCTGCGTCCGCGCCTGCATCCGCGCCTGCGGCAAAACCGGCTGCCGCTCAGCCTGCCAGGGCTGCCGCTGTTGCGCGTCCGTCAATAACTACTCCTCCTGCACGAAAGAAGCATGTTCCCGGACCGGCCCAGGATGGTTTTTTATTGATAGAAGCCGGCAGTTTTATTATGGGCAGCCCCTTGGGCGAGCCGAAACGAAAAAACGTAGAAGTTGAACATCAGGTGAAAATCAGTCCGTTTTATCTTGGGATAAAAGAAGTCACACAACTGGAATATCAGTCTGTAATGGGGCGAAATCCAAGCCGTTTTAAAGGATCCCAGCTCCCTGTAGAGAGGGTGTCATGGTTTGACGCTTTGGATTATTGCAACAGAATGAGTATTCGTGACGGATTTAAGCCTGTGTATATAATTGAAGGTTCTGGCCGTAAACGAACTGTAAGATGGAATCTTGACGCTGACGGTTACCGGCTTCCTACCGAAGCTGAATGGGAATACGCCTGCCGCGCGGGTTCCATTACGCCGTTTAATACAACATTCGGCCAGGGATACAATATAACTACAGATCTGGCGAATTTTAACGGAAAAAAGGTTTACAGCAGTAATCCCATTGGAATTTTCCGTAAAAAAACAACCGATGTGGGACGCTTTGATCCGAACCCCTGGGGTTTGTATGATATGCATGGAAATGTTCTTGAATGGTGCTGGGACATCTTTGGCAGATACAGCAAAGATCCGCAGACTCACCCGATTGGCGCTGTTAAGGGAAGCCGCAGGGTACAGCGCGGCGGCAGTTGGAAACAGGCCGCGCAGTTTATTCGTTCAGCTCAAAGGTTCCAGGCAAATCCGAATTCCAAAAAACCGGATATTGGGTTTCGTATAGCGCAGTCCGTTATTCAGCCTATACCTGATAACCTTGTGCAGGTTAACGGAGGGACATTTACAATGGGCAGCAATGCTGTGGAGCCTATGCGCAGCGCAGATGAAACGAGGCATCAGGTAACATTAACATCTTTTTATATGGCAAAATATCCTGTAACAATTACGAATTTTTGGTATTTTGCCAATGAAACAGAATATTTAACGGAAGCCGAAATCACCAAAACCGGGAATATATACAATAATAAAAACTGGGAGAAAAAAGAAGACGCATCCTGGAAATATTCATATATGAATCAGGTTAACAGCCACCCTGTTGTAATGGTCAACTGGAATGATGCTTTCCGGTATTGCAACTGGCTGAGCGAACAGGAAGGGCTTGTGCCTGCGTATTCAATGAGCGGAAAAAATGTAACCATGAACATGAATGTTAATGGTTATCGTCTGCCTACAGAGGCGGAATGGGAATACGCCTGCCGCGCGGGGACAACGACGCCCTTTAGTACCGGAGATAATATTACAACAGCAGAGGCAAATTATAACGGCAATTTCCCATATACCCCGGTTAATACAAAAGGAACCAACCGCGAAAGAACAACCCCTGTAGGAAGTTTCAAACCGAATGAATGGGGTCTGTACGATATGCATGGAAATGTTTTTGAAATGTGCTGGGATATTTACGGTAATTATTCCAATGAACTGGAAACGAATCCCACGGGTCCGTCTTCCGGTTCACGCCGTGTAATCCGCGGCGGAAGCTGGGTCAGCGAAGGCAAGGAACTGCGTTCAGCCGCCCGTTCCAACGCCGGTTCTTCCTTTAGCAGTAATGCTATGGGGTTCCGCATTGTTCGCTCGATAATGGAGTAGGCGGGTTAACAGATTTCATGGTAACAGGAGTAAACCATTACCATAATTTAAATTTTCCGGCATAAGCGGATGGATAAAACCTGTCAATTGTAATCTCATTCCGTTTATGCAGATAATTACATTTTGCTCTGTTGGATTTTAATTTTTAAAAACTGAATTGCAGGAAACCCGGATGAAAAAACACTGTCAAAAATAATTTAAAATGTTCATTTGGCATATTTTAATATGCGGAAAAATGATATATTTTAAAAGGTAGATATAAACGAGGGCGGTAAAAATTGGATGTAAAAATATTACCTGATTTTTTGAACGGTTCTGTAAACGCCATTCCCTCAAAGTCGATGGCGCATCGTGCGCTTATATGCGCCGCGCTCGAAGACGCCGCGCTCGAAAACAAACAAACGCGCATCGAATGTGACGGCGAGTCCAAAGATATTAAAGCTACCGCAGCTTGCCTGTTCGCGCTTGGAGCGGATATTCAATATGAAAACGGCGTTTACTTTACGCGGCCTTTGAAGCGGACAGGGAACGATACTGCCGTTTCCCTGCCATGCGGTGAAAGCGGAAGCACATTCCGTTTTCTGCTGCCGCTGGTCTGCGCTTTGGGGCAAAATGCTTCGTTTGTTCTGGAGGGGAGGCTGCCGCAGCGGCCTCTTTCTCCTCTGTATGAAGAACTTGTCCGGCATGGATGTATTCTTTCGCCGCAGGGGGCAAACTCGTTCCGCGCCGGAGGAAAACTCACCTCCGGCGTTTATTCGCTTGACGCGGGAGTTTCATCGCAGTTTATCAGCGGGTTGTTGTTCGCATTGCCCTTGCTTGACGGCGACAGCGAGCTGCGCCTGTCCGGGCAGATAGAGTCGTTTCCGTATATTGAGCTGACCATGTCGATGCTGAAAACATTTGGCGTTAAAACTGGGTTTAATGACGCGGCTTTTTTAATACCGGGAAGGCAAAAGTACAAGTCTCCCGGCGCAGTCCGGGTAGAGGGCGACTGGTCAAACGCCGCGTTCTGGCTGACTGCAGGTGCGTTAGGTGAAAACAGTGTCACCTGCGAAGGACTGGACTTGCAGTCGCGGCAGGGCGATCGTGCGATTACGGATATTCTCTCGCGGTTCGGAGCGCGGGTAGAGATGAGCGGCCGCTCTGTAACCGTATACGGCGGAAAATTGCGCGGCATTGATATTGACGCGCGGGATATTCCCGATCTTGTGCCTGTTCTGGCTGTCGCCGCCGCCGCCGCCGAAGGGGTCACCGTTATACGAAACGCCGGACGTCTTCGCGGCAAGGAAAGCGACAGGCTGGCGGCTGTATCTTCTGTATTGAAAAATTTGGGCGCGGATGAGCATGGATGTGCCGCACATTCATGCTCCGCGCATTCATGCGCAGTGCGCATAACAGATGACGGTCTTGTTATTAACGGCGGCGGCGGAAGAATTCTCACCGGCGGGCAGGTCTCTTCGTGGGGGGATCACAGGATAGCGATGGCGGCGGCGGTTGCCTCGGTTTTATGCAGAGAACCGGTTATTATTCATGGAGCGGAAGCGGTGAACAAATCCTATCCCTGCTTCTTCGATGATTTTCGCTCGCTGGGCGGTTCAGCGGAAACGGTAAATTAACTTGAAAGGGCGGTGGTTATATGTCATCTCAATACGGTAAAAAAATTAAAATCTCTGTTTTTGGACAGTCGCATTCTTCAGCGGTTGGGGTGAGTATCGACGGGCTGCCTGCCGGAATCACGCTTGATATTGATGAAATGCGCTCCTTTATGCGCCGCAGGGCGCCTGGGCAAAACGATATTTCAACAGCGCGGACAGAAGAAGACGAACCTGAGATTCTTTGCGGGCTTGTAAACGGCGTCACCTGCGGCGCGCCGCTTGCAGTCGTTATTCGCAATACCAATGTCCGCTCCGGTGATTACAATGAAACACTGGACATTCCGCGCCCATCGCACGCTGATTATACCGCGCATGTAAAATTCGACGGACATCAGGATTCTGCCGGCGGCGGGCATTTTTCCGGCAGGCTTACGGCTCCGTTATGCGCCGCGGGATGGATTTGCCTGGAGATATTGCGCGGTCTGGGAATTTATATCGCGGCGCATATTCTGCAAATCGGGAGCGCAAAAGACGATCCGTTTGATCCGGCGGGAGTATCCAAAAAAGATTTTGACGCAATCAAGGATAACCCGTTGCCGGTCCTCCGCCGTGACGCGGCGGACGCTATGCGGCTGCAAATTCTCGACGCGAAGGAAAAGGAAGACTCAACGGGAGGAATAATTGAATGCGCTGCGGTTGGCTTGCCCGCCGGGCTGGGAGACCCGATGTTTGACGGAATCGAGAACCGAATCGCCGCGATTGTTTTCGGAATACCGGGAGTAAAAGGAATTGAATTTGGCAGCGGATTTGACGGATCTGCGCGTAACGGCTCCGGGAACAACGACAGTTTTTATATGGATAACGGGATAATAAAAACGCGGACCAATAACTGTGGAGGCGTACTTGGCGGGATAACAAACGGTATGCCGGTGCTTTTCCGCGCGGCTTTTAAGCCAACTCCTTCCATCGGCATGGAACAGGGGAGCGTAAGCCTGTCGCGCCTTGAGAACGCGGTATTGCGGGTGAAAGGCCGCCATGATCCATGCATTGTGCCTCGCGCGGTTCCATGTGTAGAAGCGGCGGCGGCAATCGCTTTATATGACGCTTATCTGGACAGTTCTGTATCTGTATGAAAATAAAAAATATCGCGCTTATCGGAATGCCCGGCTGCGGGAAAAGCACAGTAGGCGGAAGTCTTGCGCAGGCGATGAAGAGGCCGTTAGTTGACATTGACGGAATGATTGAAGCGGCTGCCGGAAAGAGCATCCCGGAAATATTCGCCGAAGATGGAGAAGGTGCGTTCCGTCAGATGGAAACGCACATACTCGGCGAAGAAGCCGCAAAAAGCGGGATAATTATCGCCACGGGCGGCGGTATTGTGACAAGAACGGAAAATTTTGATCTTCTGCGGCAAAACAGCGTGATTGTGTATTTGAAACGCGGTTTGAAAGAACTTGCCACAAACGGCCGTCCGCTTTCGGGCAGTGTGGGAGTTGAAACTCTTGCAAAACAGCGGCTGCCTCTGTATGAAGCATGGAGCGATTTTTCTGTTCAAGCGGAAGCGGATCCACGGCAGACTGCAGAGCGAATTATGAAAATATTGGATGACAAAGAGTTTTAGTCAGCGCTCATTTCCATTCTGCGATCCCTTATTATCGCGAGTTTTTCTTCAAGTTTTGCGAACTCTGAACCGCCGATAAGCGCTTTTAGCTCATCAAGGCTTTTTTCAAACTGCGCAATCCGTTCAAAAAGAGAGATGCGGTTCTCAATGAAAAGTTCAGTCCACATTGGGGCGTTCAGCATGGCGATGCGCGTCAGGTCTTCAAAACTGCCGCCGCCAAAGCGCGTTATTTTTACGTCGCTTTCGCAGTCGATTAGCGCGGCGGCTATTACATGGCAAAGCTGGCTTGTGAAGGCTATTTTTCTGTCATGCTCCGCGGGAGACACTTCCGTAACGCGGGAAAAACCCATGCTGCGGATTATATTTTTCAGAAACTCCGTATTTTCAGTTTTGTTATGCGATATGGGCGTAAGAATGTAATTCTTCCCGCTGAAATTGCAAAGCCGTGAATTTTCAAACCCGCTTTTCTCCGCGCCCGCCATCGGGTGCCCAGGAATAAAATCAATATTGTCGCTTTTTCTGTATTCGCATAATTTTTGCGCGGCGGCGGCAATGCTCTCTTTGGTTCCGGCGACATCCGTAACAAGGCATCCGCTTTTAAAAGAATCTTTCCATTGTTCAAGAAATCGCAGAGCGGCGGAAGGATTCAGGCAGAGAAAAACAATGTCACATAACGCAAGCATTTCTCCCGCTCCGGAAGCGTCAAAACCTTTGCAAATAAGTCCTTCCTGCCGCGCTGTGTTCAGGGTTTTACTGTCCCTGTCGCACGCAAAAAGCCGGTCTTGCGGAACATCGCATTTTTCCCGGAGCGCTCTGGCAACAGCGCCGCCCATCAAACCAAGTCCCGCGATGCCGGTATTGCATTCTTCAATTTTTTTTCGCATAAAATAAATTCTTTTTATTTATATGGAGTTTGTCTGCAAAGTAACCGGCTTTGCAGACAGACACTATATCGCCTTTCCTTCGATTTCCGCGTATTTGCGCAGAACGCCCATAAGACTGTCAAACTGCCCCGGCGTCAGCGACTGTTCTCCGTCGCAAAGGGCGTGTTCCGGATCATTGTGAACTTCGACGATAATGCCGTCGGCTCCGGCGGCAACCGCGGCTTTTGACATTGCCGGAACCATCCACGAAAGGCCGGTAGCGTGGCTTGGATCTACAATGACGGGAAGGTGCGTTTTTTTCTTAAGAGCCGGAACAATCGAAAGATCAAGAATGTTACGTGTAAAATTGTCAAAGCCCCGGATGCCGCGCTCGCAAAGCACGATCTGACTGTTGCCGCCGGCCATGACATATTCGGCTGCCATTAAAAGTTCCGTCATTGTGGACGCCATTCCGCGTTTAAGAAGAATCGGCTTTCTGCTGCGGCCGAGTTCCTTCAGCAAATTGAAGTTCTGCATGTTCCTTGCGCCTACCTGAATCATGTCGATATCTTCGAATAATTCAAGCTGGCTTATTTCCATTAACTCGGTAACGACAGGAAGACCGGTTGCTTTTTTCGCTTCAACAAGAAGATCTATGCCTTCGCAGCCCATTCCCTGAAAACTGTACGGGCTTGTGCGCGGTTTAAACGCCCCGCCGCGCAGAAAGGCAGCTCCGGATTTTTTGACCGCTTCCGCGACTGCGACAAGCTGATCGCGGCTTTCCACAGAACAGGGCCCTGCTATTAGTGTAAATGAAGAGCCGCCGATTTTCGCGCCTGGAAATTCCAGAACAGTATCCAAAGGATGAAAAATCCTGTTTGCGCGTTTGTACGGTTCCTGAACGCGAATAACCCTTTCTATTAAATGATTGGCTCTTAACGCGTCATCATTTATAACTGTCGTGTCGCCGACAAGTCCCAGAACAATCTGGGAAGATCCCTGCGAAGCGTCAATCTTCACTCCTAAATTTTCAAGATCGGCGGTTAACTTTTTTACTTCTTCTATGTTAACGCCCGGCTTTAACGCTATTATCATGGATGTCTCCTGTCTGGTTATTATACCAAATATACGCGAATGATTACAACAAAAGACGCAAGGCTTGACCGTTTTGCGCGTTTTTTATACAATTCAAATTGAACAAGGGCGTTCACCAAATAACAAGAATACGGTTCCAGGGTTGTGACAAAACCAGCTTGACGGAGGATGATTTCTTGCTGTCCGGTGAACGCTTTTTTTAGGAGCAAATATGCAACGTGAACCTCAACCGGGGCGGGCCGCTCATTTTAGGTCTGGCGAAGATTCCCCTCTTGAAGGCCAAACAAGAATCCCGTCCGGCTGCGCTATTTCGGGGATTATCAATAAATCGGGAAAGCGCGTAAGCGGAGAGGCGATTATAAATTCAATTACCGTGATGCACAACCGTTCCAATGGTTTGGGCGGCGGGTTTGCGGCTTACGGGATTTACCCGGAGTATAAAGATTTTTACGCTCTCCATATTTTTTATGATTCTGTATCCGCAAAAAAAGAATGTGAAGAATTTCTTGAAGATCACTTTGATATTATCAATCTCTCCAAAATACCGGTCAGAAAGATAAAAGAAATAACTGATGAACCGCTGATTTGGCGGTACTTTGTTACGCCTCTGCCTACAAAACTCGCGGACAGCCAGCTTGACGAGCGCGAGTTTACTGCCAAGTGCGTATTCCGCGTCAACACGCGGATTATTGGCGCGTATGTTTTTTCCAGCGGAAAGGATATGGGCTGTTTCAAGGCTGTCGGTTTCCCGGAAGATGTCGGGCGGTTTTATAAACTTGATGAATACGAAGGCTGGTGCTGGACCGCCCACGGACGTTACCCGACAAATACTCCGGGGTGGTGGGGAGGCGCTCATCCGTTTGCCCTTCTTGACTATTCAGTTGTGCATAACGGAGAAATCTCATCCTACGACGCAAACCGCCGCGCCATAGAAATGTACGGCTATAAATGCACTCTTCAGACGGACACGGAAGTTATTACATACATTATTGATTATCTGCACAGGAAAGTTGGTCTTACGTTAAACGAAATCGCTTCTGTTATCGCGGCTCCGTTCTGGCAGACAATCGGACGAATGACAAGCGAAGAAAGGGAAACGCGCGAATATTTGCGTGTAATGTTCGCCGATCAGCTTATAACGGGTCCTTTTTCGATACTTGTGGGTTTTGACAGCAGCCCTCAGGAGCGCGGGCTTATGGCTCTGAATGACAGACTGAAACTGCGAAGCCTGGTAGTAGGCGAAAAAGACGATACAGTCTATATGGCAAGCGAAGAATCCGCGATTCGCATAATTGAACCGAATCTTGACAATGTGTGGGCTCCCAAAGGCGGACAGCCTGTAATTGCAAGAGTGGGAGAAAAATAGCTATGGCTGTAAATTACATATATCCTGAATATGAGATTGCGAGAAATTACGACAGGTGTATCGTCTGCCGCGCCTGCGAAAGGCAGTGCGCGAATGAGGCTCACGGGTATCTTGAAGTTGAAAATAAAATGACCAGCGATGACGCAAAGTGCGTAAACTGCCACCGCTGCGTTTCGCTGTGTCCGACCCGCGCCCTGAAAATCATAAAGAGCGGCAATACCTACAAGGAGAATGTGAACTGGAGCGGAAAAACGATAAATGAAATTTATAAACAGTCAGGTTCGGGGGGAGTCCTGCTTTCCAGTATGGGCAATCCGGAAGATTATCCCGTTTACTTTAATAAAATTCTTCTGAACGCTTCGCAGGTTACCAATCCTTCGATTGATCCGCTGCGCGAACCTATGGAAACAAAGGTTTCGTTAGGCGCAAGACCGCGGGACATTAAACGCGGAGCGGACGGCCGCCTGATTAATAACCTTCCGCCGCAGATTTCCCTTTCAATGCCGGTGATGTTTTCCGCGATGAGTTACGGCTCGATCAGCTACAACGCGCACGAAAGCCTCGCGCGCGCGGCGGAAGAGCTGGGTATTCTTTACAATACCGGCGAGGGCGGCCTGCACGAAGATTTTTACCGCTACGGAAAGAACACGGTTGTGCAGGTCGCGTCCGGGCGCTTCGGAGTTCATCCGGGGTATTTAAACGCGGGCGCGGCAATCGAAATCAAAATGGGGCAGGGCGCGAAACCCGGCATCGGCGGACACCTGCCGGGAACGAAAATTGTCGATGACATTTCACGCACAAGAATGATCCCTGAAGGAACAGACGCGATCTCGCCGGCTCCTCATCATGATATTTACTCAATAGAAGATCTGCGCCAGCTTGTCTTCTCTTTGAAAGAAGCTGTTGAATATAAAAAACCGGTAATTGTAAAAATCGCCGCGGTGCACAATGTCGCGGCGATTGCGAGCGGCATCGCGCGAAGCGGCGCGGACATAATTTCCATTGACGGTTTCCGCGGCGGCACGGGAGCCGCTCCCACGCGGATACGCGACAATGTCGGCATCCCGATAGAACTTGCGCTTGCAAGCGTAGACAAGCGCCTTCGCGATGAAGGCATCCGGGGCGATGTGTCTCTTGTCGCAGGCGGAAGCATACACTCAAGCGCGGATGTTGTTAAAGCTATCGCGCTGGGCGCGGACTGCGTCTATATCGCGACAAGCGCTCTTCTGGCGCTTGGCTGCCACCTTTGCAGAAGCTGCCACGGCGGTAAATGCAACTGGGGTATTGCGACTCAAATCCCGCAGCTTACAAAGCGCCTGAACCCGGACATCGGTTACAAGCGCCTCGTTAATCTTATGACAGCGTGGCAGCACGAGATAAAGGAAATGATGGGCGGCATGGGCATCAACTCAATTGAAAGTTTAAAGGGAAACAGGCTGATGCTGCGCGGCGTGGGCCTTAACGAAAAAGAACTTGAGATTTTGGGAATCAGCCACGCGGGCGAGTAGGTATTCAGTTATCGAACAACTCTAATATAATTGATAAAGCGAATTCAAATTTTTTTTAAAATATGGAAACAATATCTTAACTTGTTAATTGCGGCTTTTCATGTTATATTTAATTAATGACCATTACTCAGACCATAGATATTCCGGCTGACCGCCGTATTACCGTTCCCCGTGAGGTGCCCACAGGAAAAGTTATTCTGACCTTTACTCCGGCTGGATCCTCAGCAAATTCTCCCGAACCTTTCGATTCGCAAAGCGGTGAGGGTTCCCGCTCGGCAGAAATTGCGGCAAGGGATAGGGAACTTTTTGAAAAATATGCAGATGAGCTGAACGCTGAAGCAGAAGATGTGCTTTCGTATCAAAATATGTACATGGACGAAACAGATAAATGAAACGTGGTGACTTATTTCTTGTATACAAAGGCTCTGGGGTCGACCCAAGGAAACATAGAGTTTTTCTCGTTGTTTCCCGGCAGGATTGTATAGATAAAGGTTTTTCCAGTGTCATCTGCGCTCCTGTTTATTCTAAATACCAC
>JAIRQN010000072.1 GCA_031256445.1 Treponema sp.
ACTCCCCCGCGCGGATTTGAACCACGGACCCAGTGGTTAACAGCCACTTGCTCTGCCAGCTGAGCTACAGGGGATAACCGTTCCTTGCGGAACTTTTCATAACATATATAATTTTTTAAAAAATGTCAAGCTGATAAAAATGCGTGTTGATAATATTGTGTATTTCCTTCGTTTTTCGTGAAAAAACCGGAAATTTCCGGTTTTTTGAAAAAATAGGGTAATTATTACAGAGCAGACTAAAAAAAACTTCCAAATGAAACGAATTTCCTTGCCACCTCATGGTTTTTTTTCTTAATTTTTATCTTATAAACCTGTTTTTGAAGCAAAAAAAATTTTTTTTTGGAGGAAAAAATGAAATTAAAATTCAAACTGAGCATTATGGTAATTGCCATACTGGCAGTCGTGGTAGCGGGAGTTTCTATACTTCTATTGAGCCGGGCATCGGATATCAGCGTTGATCTGAACAGGCAGGTAATGAGATTTCTATCCGGCGAACAGGCCGAATACTGGAAGGGCAGGCGGGACGCGCATTTAAGGATGATCAGCACATTGGCGGATGTTATGGCGGATTATACCAAAATCCCCGTACACGAACGGCGGGACACATTTGATCGCATGCTGCAGGGCACACTGGCGGCTCAGCCCAATATTCAACAAATCTATACAGTCTGGCTGCCCAACGCTGTTGACGGTATGGATGATCAGATGATAGGCCGTCCAGGTTCAGCTCCTACAGGACAATACGCGATTGCCTATTCAAGGGAAAAAGGCCAGATAGAAGCTACTGTCTGTCCGTTTTTGGAAGATACAATGATTTGGCTTTACGGTCCCAATTCGGGAAAGCAGTCCGTTCCCGTTCCGTTCTTAAGGAATATTCTGGGAAAAAACACACTGATGGTCAGAATGGTGACGCCAATTACAGATTCCGTTACCAATCAGGTGGTAGGAGCCGTGGGTATGCTCATGGATGTCGAAATGATGCAGCCGACTGTCACTCAAACCATAAAAGAAAACGATGAAATAGCCGCCATGGCGATATATTCCAATGACGGAACCATTTTGGCTCACGCGTATCCTGATCGCATTGGAAAAAATTTAAAAGAAGTGGATACCGTTTACGGCGAACATATGCAGGCGGCTGTAAACGCTATCGCGCAGGGAAATAAGTTTCACTGTTCCTCATATTCAGAAGTAATGGATATGACTTTGGAAATTTTTGTAGCGCCGTTTAAACTGGGCAATTCAGACACTACATGGTCTGTAATGGTCGCGACAACAGACGCCTATATATTGTCGGAAGTGCGCGATATAACCCGGTTTACAATTATCCTGGCATCGCTGATTATACTTGCGGTAGCGGTAATAGTATATTTTGTTTTAAATATCACCATGAAACCTGTTGTTAATGTCACGAGTACATTAAAGGATATAGCGCAGGGAGACGGCGATCTGACCCGCGCAATTCCGGAAAAAGGTAATGATGAAATTGCCGATCTGTCCCGCTACTTTAATCAGACTCTGTCGAAAATCAGAAACCTGGTTGTCAATATCAAGAAGGAAGCGGAAAACCTTTCCGGCATCGGAACTGACCTTGCGAGCAATATGAACGAGACCGCCGCGGCTGTAAATCAGATAACGGCGAATATACAGAGCATTAAAACCCGCGTCATTAACCAGAGCGCAAGCGTAAGCCAGACCAACGCGACAATGGAGCAGGTTACTGTAAACATAAATAAGCTCAACGATCATATAGAAAACCAGAATGATTATGTTTCAAAGGCATCCGCGGCTATTGAAGAAATGGTGGCCAATGTTCAGTCTGTTACAGGCACGCTGGTCAAAAATAACGGTAATGTAAAGCTGTTAAAGGAAGCCTCGGATATCGGCAGAGGCGGACTGCAGGAAGTAGCGCAGGATATACAGGAAATTGCCCGCGAGTCAGAGGGGCTTATGGAGATTAACTCTGTAATGGAAAATATAGCCGGCCAGACAAACCTGCTTTCGATGAACGCCGCGATAGAGGCGGCCCACGCGGGAGAATCAGGGAAAGGTTTTGCAGTTGTCGCGGATGAGATTCGCAAGCTGGCGGAATCCTCAGGCGAACAGTCCAAAACAATCGGAGTAGTGCTGAAGAAGATCAAGACTTCAATTGATACGATTACCGCTTCGACGGAAAACGTGCTGAACAAGTTTGAGGCAATCGGTTCAAGCATCAATACCGTTGCGGAACAGGAGGATAATATCCGCAACGCTATGGAAGAGCAGGGGCAGGGCAGCAAGCAGATACTTGACGGAATCGGGCAGGTAAATGTTATAACGCGGCAGGTAAAAACAGGTTCAAATGAAATGCTTGACGGCGCAAAGGAAGTTATACATGAAAGCGTCAATCTTGAGAAAGTAACCCAGGAAATAACTTCCGGCATGAATGAAATGGCCAGCGGAGCCGACCAGATCAATATCGCTGTGCATCAGGTCAACGAGATTTCCATACGGAACCGCGAAGGTATCGCTTCTTTGCTCAAAGAAGTGTCAAAGTTTAAAGTAGCATAATAAAGAAACATCCTGTAAAAAGGGCTGTCCGAGAGGTAACCAACTTCTCGGACAGCCCCAGTTAGTTGTCTCACAAGTCTTTCAATTTTCCGGGCTAAAGCCCTAAAAATTGCCTTTTTTAGCGGTAGTTGTTCAATAACTGAAGTTATCGAACAACTCTATTATTTGCCGCTGGTTTATGTAGACGAGGGTTTTATTCCGTAGCATCCCTTTAGAAAATCCAGAAAATCTTCCAGGATTGGCGGCAGAGAGCGGCTTTTTACTGCTGCGGGCATATCCTGCGAATCCAGCGGTTTTTCGCAAACCAAAGACCCGGTTTCAGTCTGTGCGGACTTTCGCGGGAGTTCCTTTACAGAGTCTTCCCAAAACACAGAACGCATACACATAGCGTTACCTCTCTTGTGTTATTATTCCTTAAATATACCATATCAACGGACTAAAATAAAGTACTTAAATTTGCGATATATTGCTTTATTACTTTTTTTCTGATATGATTGGCTTAAAATTTTAATAAATCAGGGAGTAAATATGAATTTGGAAAAATTAAAGGAAAGAATTGATTCTACCGACGTTGTGGAAGAATTGATTATTTTATCAGAAAAGGTTTTTACCAAAAGCAATGATGAAATTAAAAAAGTCATTGAAATGTTTATAACGAAATCATATTTAATGGGGAAGAAAAATTTGACTAAGGTTGTTATTGAGGAATAAGGCGTCCGCCATTTTTTGCTGATTTAAATTAAGGCAATCTCTAAAAACCTTTTTAGAGATTGCCTCTCAATAACAAATAGACGTTTTTTAAAGCTTTAGCTTAAAAAATATTGTTTATAACCGGGAACCGAGAAAAACTTTTGGTTTTTAGAGGTTCCCTTAATATTTTTGCCTGATTTACGTTCATGGCGGCATTAATTTTGTACAAAAAATAAAATTCAAAAGAGGCTGTTATTCGGGAATATCAGCCTCTCTCTTAATGTTACGGTGGAAAAAATGAATGGCATCATACCGCAGGGCAAGCCCTGCACCCGCTAGACCACTTACAAGTGGTCTGGCTTTCCGCGGCAAGCCGCGGGGTATGAACCCCTTCGGTGACTGCGCTCGTTCGGTCATGCCCGAGTAAACTCGGGCACGACTCTTACTTCGCTTGTCAATCAAGAATTTCCAGAACTGTATGTTTACCTGTTCTTGCGCTTGCCGCCTGAAGCACCGTCCTGATTGCCTTGGCAATCCGGCCATGTTTTCCGATTACCTTTCCGATGTCGTTTTCTGCGACGCGCAATTCCAAAATGGTCGACTTTTCGCCTTCGACTATGTTAACCTGCACCTGTGACGGATCATCCACAAGAGATTTCGCCAGGTATTCAATTAGATCTTTTTCCATATTATTTTTCCGGCTTGCGTTATTTTACTGAAACGTTCTTTTTATTGAATATTCTGCGCACCGTATCGGTAACGGTCGCGCCTTTGGCTATCCAGGCTTTTGCCTTTTCAGCATCAAATACAATCTGCTTGTCTTCCGCTTCTATTGGGTGATAATAGCCGAGTTCTTCGATGGTTTTCCCGTCTCTTGGAGCGAATTTGTCCATAACCACAATGCGGTAATACGGTCGCTTTTTTGTTCCGAATTTTTTGAGCCTGATTCTGGCGCTCATAAACAGTCCTCCTGTTCCTTTTCCGCCTGAGCCTGTTAAAACATGGATTGACGCGGAGCCTGACAAATTGGTATATCGCGGCGGCTCAGGCGAACAACGACCGCTTGAGTATTTTAGATTTTTTACAAAGTTTTGTCCAGTAAGTTAATACCCGGAAAAACACATATTATATTATTCCCCCGTAAAATGTAGATGTTTATACATTTTTCCCTTGTAAAATGTATATATTTATATATTATTCACCTGTAAAATGTAGATGTTTATACATTTTTCCCTTGTAAAATGTAGATGTTTGTATTATCATAATAATTATGAAACGTATAGCATATAAAGAACTGCTAAACTGGAAGAATTCGCCTGACCGTAAACCGCTTTTGCTACAGGGAGCGCGGCAAACAGGCAAAACATGGCTCATGGAAGAATTCGGGAAAAATGAATACCAGAATGTAATATCCATAAATTTTGAAAAACAGCCTGATGTTTCCGCCTATTTTGATAATGATATAAGCCCCGCAAACATAATTAAAAGCCTTGAACATCATTTTGGCGCCGATATAAAAACGGAAAGCACATTAATAATAATGGACGAAATTCAGGAATCAGGGCGCGCGTTAAACTCGCTGAAATACTTTTGCGAAGACGCGCCGCAGTATCACATAATAGCGGCAGGAAGTTTTTTGGGAGTTGCATCCCATGGCAGTTTTCCTGTAGGCAAGGTAAACAGAATCATGGTTTACCCCCTTTCGTTTAATGAATTTCTGGAAGGCACGGGAAAAGAGCGTTATGCGCAATCAATAAGGAATCTCGATTTTAAATTAATCCGGAGCGCGTCAGGCGATTATGAAAAACTGCTAAAAACCTATTATCTTGTCGGCGGAATGCCAAAAGCGGTTGCGTCTTTCGCTGTGCGCGAAGATTTAAGAGAAGTACGGGCTATTCAAAAAGAAATATTGGCAGATTATAAAGATGATTTTTCCAAGCACATAACCGCGGTAAATTCGCCTAAAGTAAGAATGATTTGGGAATCAATCCCGCATCATCTTTCCAAAGAGAAAAAGAAATTCATGTACAAAGAAATTATGGAAGGCGCAAGATCATATTCTTATGAAGATGCGATGAATTGGCTTTTTAATACCCAGCTTGTAAATAAAGTATCGCGGGTAGAGGAAAATAAACTGCCTCTTGCGGGTTTTGCGGACGAAAAAGCCTTTAAATTGTACATGCTTGATACTGGGCTTTTTAGCGCAAAAGCCGAGGTTGACATTACATCCTTGTTTGAAAACAACAGCGAACTTCTGAGTTATTTTAACGGAGCAATTACAGAGCAATATGTTATGCAGGAGCTTGTAACAGCCGGTTATAAACCGTATTACTGGGGAAGGGAAAGAGGCGAAGCGGAAGTGGATTTCATTGTTCAATGGCGCAACGAAATTGTTCCCGTAGAGGTAAAATCGGGTTTTCGCAAGAAGTCAAAAAGTCTTGATGTATACAGACAGATGTATAATCCAAAAAACGTCGTGCGCGCTACACTTAGAAATTTCGGACAAATGGACGGGCTTTTTTCCATACCGTTGTACATGATTGCAAGCATTGGCGAAATACTTGGTAAGTCATTCACTGCCTAATCACCGCCAGCGGGAAACCCTGAAACAGCAGAGAATACGCCTTTGGGTTATGCCTGTTCTCTGTCAATCCAGTCAAATATTTACATTTAAAAAATTCTCTTGCCTGTCAGCCTTCCTGTATAGTATTATATACAAAACGGTTACTTTAAAAAAATAACAAGGAGCCAACATATGGAAAAGATAGCGAGTTTTAAAGTTGATCATCTGCGGTTAAAGCCCGGCGTTTTTGTTTCACGGAAAGATAAATACGGAGACACTGTGCTGACCACTTTTGATCTTCGTTATAAAGAGCCGAACAGGGAGCCGGTGCTTGATCAGCCGGCGCTGCATACGATTGAGCATCTTTGCGCCACATTCCTTCGTTCGCATAATGACTGGAGCGGGAAGACAGTGTATTTCGGCCCAATGGGCTGCCGCACGGGTTTTTATGCGATCTTTGAGGGAGATTATAAATCTACTGATATTATACCGCTGCTGCTGGAAATGTACGGCTGGATTGAAAATTTTGAAGGAGAAATTCCAGGCGCCACTCCCGAAGAATGCGGCAACTGGAGAGAGCAGAACATCGACATGGCAAAATTGGAATGCCGCCGTTACGCCGCCATTTTACGGAAACCTGCCGGGGAAAACCTGGAATACCCAAGCAATATGACCTAAGTATTTAAGGCTGTTCCGAAGACACGGAACAGCCCTGAATAACCTAAAACGCCGTCCTATACACGGAGTCAGTCATAACTCTCTGCCGCCGAAAATAATAATGGACTTGTTCGGCAACTCGCGAACCTTTGGTTCGGGTTAGTTGTCTCACTAATATCCCAAACCAGTCTGGTTAGGCGTTACTCTGAAAAGATCCCACCGCAGTATTTCTGAATATGAATAGCTTTGTTTTGAAAGATAATTATGACTTTTAATATTTGCGCTATTATCCCACGGATTCGAGACAAGAATTTCGTTTATCCCGATTGGATTACCAATGTTATCATAGGCAAAATCAATGCCGGAAAGCATAACAAAATGATTCCCTTTCAGCCCATTGCTTACTTTTAAACACGCAAGATACATATCCTGCGATTGTGACAGCCGGTATAACTGATCTACGCTCAGGTTACCTGATGTATCAACTGATATTGTATACAAACCATCGGTATTGTTTGTCATTATATCGGCCATGTTTTGGGCGGTTAAATCCGATGAATTGGAAAAATATCCGTTATTAAACGCATATTCATGCAGCGAAAGCGTATCAAAAGAAGAACCCATTACCGCATCCAGTCCGTATTTCATAGACATAAATCTGCAGCCGTACATATACAATGAAATAAAATCTTTACTTATAAATCCATAATCTTTTTGAAAATTTTTATCCGCCTTAAATTCATCCCATGTTAACAAAGAACCAGGCGCCTGTTTTACAGAATATACATAATTTAAATAAGCCGCCCATAATCCCTGATCGTTTTGTTCTTTTACGCTCTGTTGTGATTCAGCGCCAAAAAGAGGCACTTTGTTCCGAATATCATTCTGATAACTGCCTCCCGTGCTTGTTTCCGGGAAATAGTAATCCTGACTGGAATTATAGTTATCGTCAATATACGCATTGAATAAATTTATATTTCCTTTCGATTCAAGATAGTTAATTATATCTTTAAACAAGGCGGTGTTATATGACAGTTTCAGTCCGTCATTCAGCATCGCGAGCGCGGCTTCCGTATGCGCCTGAACCGCTGTTCTTGTTTCAAGATAATTCGCATCGGAAACAACGCCGTTTCTGTACGCTTCGTGAATAAGAACCAGCGCGTTATTGTATACATCGTTGCTGTCCTGGATTAAAATCCGGCGGCCTTTACCGCTGTCATTTAATACCGTCAGCCCGGTTTGTTTAAACCCGGAATCCAGATACAGATTATCCAGTCCGCTTGCTATCCGCATTGATGTATTTTCAGCGGTCCAATCGCCGTATCCGTATGCTGCAACGGCGGCGCCTCTTTCATCTTTATCCGTTATTGACCTGATCATTTGTTCGTAATCGATGCCGCGTTTGACAAGATCGTATAACGCCCCGCCTGTGTCAATGCCGTTTGTTCCAAATTGAGCGCTTACTCCGCCGCTTCCGAAATTTATTTCCAGCATGCCGGTATTGCCGAGAGCGTTCATTAAGCTGTTGAGAACCTTCCTTCCGGTATCGGTTTGAGCCGATATGCCCGCCGCATTATTCCTGGCAACGGCGCTCATGACAAAATCAAACATCGCGCCGACGTTAAGCGCATTCAATGTAATTCCGCCCATATCATCATAGGCTTCCATTAAACTTTCATGCAGACTCATTCCACTGCCCAGATTATACGCGGCGTAAACCTGATACTCGGTTAACTTCCCGCTGCCTGAAACCGCCAGATTTAAAGCTCCGCCAAGGAACTTTTGCTGCGGATGGCTTAAAGCATTGCTGAATACGCTTCCTGCAGAGGCGGTTACTCCCGCTCCAAGCATACTTGCAATTGTATTGGAACTTGACCAGCTTTCCAGCGCCGCGTCTGAATCAAAATTGCCGGTTTTAAAATCAATTGCGCTGATATAAGCAGCGGCAACGCTTGATGTATAGCTTCCAGCGCTGTTCATTACTCCCTGTAAAATAGCCTGCTGCGCCGCGTTTGATCCAACTGATGACAATCCGGCTCCTGCCGCTCCCGCGCCGAAACTTATTATGCCTGAAGCCGTGTCTATCGCGATTTGCTTTCCGAAATCAGCCCATATATCCCTGTTGTCCCTGCTGGAAAATCCTGTATCAAGAGCAGCGAAAAACAATGAGTTTGTTGTGTTAGCTGACCATTGAATGCCTGTACTGACCAAAGAGCCGGCCAATGGAGTAGCATAGATAGACACCACAGCTCCTGCAATAGTGCCTGCGACAGTTCCGGCTATTTGAGTATTCAGAGAGGATATGCTTCTTATGGTGGGCGCATTGAAAATCCGGCCTTCATCATTCCACAACCGTTTATCCCAGAATGCAAGCCCCAGTTCAGCCGTTCCTTTCCCGTTAATAACAGACCAGTAGATATATTCAGATAAAAGCCGGCCCAGTTCGCCTTCGCCTTCATCATAGAAAAGCCTGTTCCTGGCGGTACCGGTGTATTCAGAATTGACGGCAGGACTGTATCCTATGTGGGCTCCAAAAAAACCAGGCGACTGATGACGTTCATCAAGATCAATTTCCTCGCCAAAAAAATTAATCCGCTGGTTTATGGTATTTGAATCATTGCTTGAGCCGAAAATACCCGAAGCAATGTCCTGTATTTCCGAAAATACGCTTTCCAGCAGTTTCCTTATGGCGAGAGAATTCAGACTTTCCAGGTGTTTACTGTTTAAACTGGCGTTTAACCTTATTGGTTCCATCACAAAATTTTCATATCCAATAACTGTAACAGTTTCCGATATAACTGAATTAAAGACAGTGGCTTTTTTTACAATTTTTTTAACATAATTATTTCCGATTTTGTTCCAGAAACCGTTTAAAATAAAATGATCATCCATGCTCTTGCGGAAACCTATATTCGCGGATTGAACGTTTCCGGCCAGGGAATTTTTCGCTTCCTCAATCGCGTAAATGGCATTAACAGCCATTTTTTTAGCTTCTCTCTCGGCGATTTCCGCATTGGTTTGTTTTGCAATAAAATATGCAGCTGTCATGTTAAGGGAGGTATCCCATACTGACACGCCTCCCATTCCCTGTTTTACAACAGAAGAAACGGTATTGGAAATATCATTAATGGCGCCTAACGCATTAAACATTCCTGTAATTCCGGCAGCCTGCAAAAGCTCCGCCATTAAAAAATTGGTATTTGGCGGCGAAACGCGCATTCCAAAAGGTTCTCTTGTATCAATAAATCTGGACAATCTTTCTCCTTCCGTGCCAACCAGTGAAAGTAAAGCCTCAGCGGAAGCCTGGCTAAAAGCTGCGGCCGCCTGTTCAAGCCATCTTTCCTTGTCATCAAGACCCGCCAAATACGCTTCATTCCACTCATAATACACGCGCTCATACTCATCTTGGAAATTAATGCACCACTGCCTGCGGGAATTTTCAAGTTTAATGCGGCTTGAATTCCAGTCCCGCCTTCCGTTTTCAAGTATTTTTTCCGCGTTATTCTGCCATTCCATGTATTTAAGGAATATATCCAGCCGGGATTGATCCCATTCAAACTCTCTGACGGATAACTCGGATGCGTATCTGTTTCTAAGGGTATTTGCGGCTAACGACACAAAATCATTGCCTATAGCGCAGAAATCATTATAATGATCATCTTCCGTTCCGGCATACAGGTAAAGATTATCATTAATGGAGTCATACATATTACCATAATGAAATTTCCAGGATGCGGAATTCAGGCCGTACGCTTCAATTGCGGCGGCTTTCAGCGCATCTGCGTTTATTTTTCCATTAATGAAATTTTCTTCGGCTTTCCGGTAATCATTTTCATTATTATTCTGATTTTGCATAACAGAAAGCCAATAATAATCCAGATTTTTCCTGTTTTCTTCTTCGGATTCTTTCGCCCATACATACATTGCGGCAAGAGCATCTGTTACGCTCCGGTATGATCCGGCGTTTTTTTCCCGCATTTTCAGCCAGTATGTCTCCAATGCCGCGATATCTTCCTGGCTTATATTCCGTGATTCAACCAAAGACAGATTAATATCATTCCATTCAATACTCTGCCCGCTTTCTTTTGTCCTGGTTAATCCTTCCAGTTTATTGCAGGAAATCTCATATATATTTTTATATAGTAAAGTATTATCAATAATATTGCTTATATCGGTACTCCAGTTATTAAATAATTCAAGAGAATAATTCATTGCAGGACCCAAAAACCTCAATGCTACTTCATTTACAGAAATCATTTCCCTTGCGGCTAAAGCATTTAAGGGAGCATACCACATTTTGCTTACTGTAACTGAGGTATTATTTATGCCAGTAAGCATATTATATAAATAAGAATATACATAATTATTATATACCTGAAAAAAACCCGACTTGTTCTGATCTGTCAGGATAAGAATAATATAAAATTCAAGATCGGCCTGTTCCTGGGCGCTTAATTCCTCCCATGCCGCGCGGAATTGTTCATTGGCATTAGCGTAAACAGGTTTTTTTGAAAAATATGAATAAAGACTTTCCTTTGCCCCAAATTGATTCGTTTTTACCACTATTGAAGAAAACGGATGCTGATTATTTTCATCAGGATTATAGACAAGCCCCTGACAGAAACTTTTTAAAAAAGCCAATTCACCGTTATTTTCAATTAATTGATTTATAAGATAGTCTCCTGCTAGACTCCACTGCCTGAATTTGTGACTTTCAGAAAAATAAACTGACATCCTCTGTACAAGGTCTAACAGGGATTGCTCAAAACGACTGGTTTTGAAATATTCTCCGGGAACGTTTTCTTTTTCATTAAAATAACTATCAAGAATGTCCGCTTTTTGGCTGTTCTGCCCTGAAAGCGCCATGTTTTCATTTGCAGAAAATGCGAGAAGCCCGTTTTTAACCGTAATAATATCCTTTAATGACCAGGAAGAAAATGATTCAGGTGATATATAATCATTATAATTGCCGTCTATATTTCCAGTCTCATTAATGCTGTGCACTAACTTGTCAAAAATCATTTTATTATAATTTAGTTCGAGATTGAATTCATACGATACTGTTTCCATTGCTTCAAGTGTTTTTATTTTAATCTCAAAACTGTCTTTATATTCCGCATAAAGGGTATCGTATACTGAATCGTTATAATTACGGCCGCTCTCATCATTATAAAGACCGCTGAGCACAGCCAATACCGTTCTGGCTTTTTCCAGTTTGCCCGCGTAATCAAGATAACCGGATGTATCAATATCAAGATACGCTGTGTTTACCCATCTTCTGATTTCTTCCTGTTTTTCATATTCAAATCTTTTTGACTCCACATCTTTAAACGCGTTTTTTAACAGGGAATACTGAGTATCATACTGAATTCCGCTGTTATAAAATCCATCCGTTTTGTTAAAGTAGTTTTTCTTTATACTGTACAGAAATTCTTCCTGAGCGGTCATTTCCGTCAATTTGCTTTCTATTATTGAATTGGCATCTTCTTCGCTCAACAGCGAAATCTCATACGCTCTGCCGATACGTTCAATTTCATAAAACTGGTACGATAAAGCATTATAACGCCGGTTCAGATTCGCGGCGCTGTCTGAATAAATAGCACCTAACAATATTTTATCCTGATTTGCGGCATATAATTCCTTATTGTCAAATAACGCAAACGCGTCATTAATTCTGTTTGTCCAATAAACGGCGTTATACAGCGCGTCATACATTCTTCCTTCCCGTGATGTTAAGGCGTCTGTCATCACAGGATCGTAATTTATTATATTTTCACTGGAGATAAATTCTCTCCATTGCTTCAGCAGTTCATTTTCACTGGCATATATCTTGTGACTTTTCCATGTCTCCAGAGTTTGATATGCGTATTGAAGAAGAAGCATTTCATTCCTTATTCTTTCAAAATTATAATTTATTTCTTCCGCCTTTCTGCTATCGATAAAAAAAAGCGAGTTAGCCCTTTCAGTTAAATCAAAATACATTTTTTCCAGTTCTTTCTGTTCATCAATAAGCGTTTCTTTTTCTTTCAGCGGCGATTCGCCAATGGACATTGCGTAATGGGCAATATAGTCAATTACGCAGTTTTTCCATATATTTAACTCACCTTCCAGCCAAACCGGCAATGATTTAAAGCAGCCGCTGAAACCTAAAATAAACATGGCGGTGTTATTTGCAAAATCACCGGTTTGACTGAATATGGCGTTACAGATACTCTGCACATCAGGCAGCGAATACCCCGTAATGGTAATCGAATACCCGTCCAGGAATTCATTAAGCGATTCCCATGCACTGTTCCATATCTCATCAGGCATAAAAGAACTGATAGAAGCGTATTTGCCGTAAAGATCAAGCAGCATATAACAATATTCATTTTCATTATAATAAGCGGTCAATGCCCGCCCGGCGCTTACCGTAAAGGAAGTTCCGCCCAAAAATTGACTGATAATCTCATTCTCTGTATTGTTATCTGTATAATAATAATCTTTCTTTTCAACTCTTTCCTTCAGTCGATAAAATACGTCATATATATAAGCAATAAATTCATCAGGCTCTTCACCGGTTTCCTGATGACCCAAAATAAAATCCAATAGGTATTCCAGTTCATACTCGAGCCGTTTTACAAGCAGCAAAAAGGAACTGTTTTTATAGTCTTCAACCAGCCTCAGGTATAATTTATCTCCGTAAAGAGCCGTTTTATCGGCATCCGAAGGAGAACCTGACAATCCTTTGGCGCTGTAATACCAATCCGCTCCGCTGAAAACAGAATTAATTGCCCGCAGGCGCGCGTCATTTGAATCCGCGAACATATTAATTCCCGCAAGGCGTATTTTTAAATTATTTTCGCTTACAGTTCCTTCATGAACTTTTTCTTTAAGTTCATGAAGAGACAATGTTTCACCGCCGTCTCCATTTATCATTAAATCCAGAATATTCTGCGCATCCTGTCTGAGTTCTGAAACTCCCCACCTCATTCCTTTTTCAATAACGTCTTTATATACCGCGTTGCTTCCTGTCCTCAGGAAAATCTTGTACTCATCAATAAGCATGTCATATCTTTCGTTCAGTTCATCCAGCATTAAATTCCTTATATTTCCGTAACATGCCGCAACAAGAGTCGTATAATCATTTGTCAGCCGGATTAATTTATTCTCTTCTTCCGCCATTTCACGCGACAGGCTTTCAAGTTCTTTTTGTTTTTCCGATATATCTTTGCCGATATTGTTCAAACGGACCATAATAATTCTGTATGCTTCAAGTGAATTATTATACTCTGTTTTTGCGGTCTCCCATGCCTGTATTCCTGCGGTATCGGCTGTTTTTTGGGGATTAATCTTCTGCGCATAATCCAATACAGCCCCAGCTATTAACATTTTTTTCTCCCAGTAGATAACCTGCGCCTGCGCCTTAATAAGCGCAATCTGATACTCGTCAAGGCAAAAATCTTCACTTGACACGTTCACAGAAAGAACATCCTTCAGACTGCCGGTTCCGATAAGTTCGGCGTAATCCGCCATTATTCTTTCCCGCGCATCAGTTGTTTTATTTATATAGGAAAGATAAATATCATATGAATCCCTTATTCTGATCAAAATATTATAATTTCCCTGTATGTAGATAAAATTTAAATCATGAATCTTCCTGAACAGCCAATCAGAGAATCCCGCGTCTCTTGGATCAATATCAAATTCACCAAGTTCCTTAATTAAAAAGTTAATATTTTCCACCGCGGAAATAGAAGCTGAACTGCAGACAAGATACATGTCAACCAGCGCTTTTACCTTTTCTGTTCCGGCCCCAATGCGCATTTCCATGTTTAAATTAAATTCGTGTTTGGCATCGGCGATATTTTTCTCCAGATTATCAGAAATGTTTTTAAAGAGATTTTCACCCGCAGTAAAGAGTTCTCTCGCGCTTAATTCCCAGCTTCTTAACTGTTCCTCAAACTGAACATAGGCATTATTCCAGATTTCCAATCCCTCTGAATACAGCGTTATTGATTCCTGTTCCCATTCAATGCGCCTGATAAAAAATCTTTTTTCCGCTTCTTCCCATGCTTTTAACCCTTTATCAAACTGCGCCATATACATCTGAAGCCATTGTTCGCCCAATACAGAGAGATCTGTATCCGCTGCGTAAGCCTCTTCTATCTTTGTGTTCAGCTCCAGTATGCCTTTTTCCCACGCTTCTTCAGTCTCACTAATCAGTCTTTCAGTAAAATCCCGGGCTGTCTCCATATCTTTTTTTGCCGGCCAGCTGCGGGTATTCCTTGTCCTTCGGCTGATAAATATCCGTTCTTCCCTTGCGGCGATATTTTCAAATTCGCGTTTTATGCTTTCGTTTATGGCAGAAGCGCTTCCCTGCAATATGCTGTTTATATCTTCGCGTAACTCTTCCGGAATATACGCCAATAATCCGGGATACAGATTAATCAGGGCGTTTTCAAAATTAACTGCGTTTGTTTTAACAAGATCGCCTACATCGCTGCGCCATTTGAATAAATCCTGCGTTAATTCCCTTCCGTTATCGCCGGGACGTATCGTCTTTGGATCTCCTGTATAATCATCAAAGATGATACATCCTTCTTCATCCACCCACCAACAGTAATTTTTCTGAATATCGCCGACAAGCGCGGAGAATTCCGTCAGTATTTTTTCCGCTGCTTCTCCGAAAAATCTTCCGATTAGCCACTGCGTGAATCTTGTTTCAAGTTCGCCGCTGCTCCATTTTTCCAGCTGATTTTTCGCCTCTTCAAACAAAAAAGGATTTTCATACAAATTACAGGCAACAAGTTCCCATGCGTATACCGCCTGGGATATTCCCAGCCGCGCCTGCGCAAGCCACCTGTCCGGATTTAATTCCCTGTCCGCTTTTGAAAAATGGCTTTCAAAAACCATTCTGTTAAATCCTTTTATATCACCTAACCCTGCGTTATGTGTATAATCCTGAAAATGTTCTCCGGGATTTGCCTGAGCAGATAACGCTTCAGGCGTCAGACAGAAGACAATAAATAATGTCATTATGGCCGCAATTGTTTTTCTTACTGTCATCTTTTTCATTTTAACTCCAATGAAATGATTTATATCCCGCACAAGCGGAATAATTTGCCGCGTGAAAAAATTGTTAATAAAGAAGGAATTACAGTTATTGAGCAGATACATGAACATGCAATTCCGACCGCGCCTGTTAAAGACAATGTTCTTATAAGCGTATTTATTCCTTCTGTAAGGAAAAGAAACGGAAGAGCGCCGGCCACAGTAGTGCCTGTAGTTGAAAGAAGCGCGGGCATTTTTCGCCGGATTGCCCTATAAATACTTAACGATAATTCAACCTCACCGCCGCCTGTTCCGCTCCGCTGCGCCTGCCGGAAGCGCTTTTTTAAGGTACGGCGCAGCTCATCAACGCACAGAACGCCCGCGTTTACTGTCATACCGCTTACCGCGATAAAAGCGCATGCGACAGGAGAATTATACGCGCTGCCGGATAAAACAAGACATAACGCCGGAACCGCCAGGGATGGAGGAATCGCGGAAAGCACAAGGAGAGGAACGGTAAACGATTCGTTTATGGCCGCGATTATCATGTAACAGAAAACAACTGCCAAAAGCAGCGAAACAACAGTTGATGACAAAGCCTGCGCCTGCCGTATGGCATAGGGATCAAATTCAACCGAGTAACCGGGAGGCATATCAAGTTTCGCGAAAAGACTGCGCAATTCCTCACGGACGCGCCGCGGATCCATTGCCGCCGTTGTAACGGTAATTGAAGCCGTTCTTCTCCTGTCTATTCTTCTGATTCTGGACGGCTCGGTATCTTCGGTGATTTGCATCAATGAGTCCGCATAAAAAGAAGGCGCCGCGCCTGCTGCGGAATTTTTGCCGCTTGCGCCTGAAACAAGGATTTTATACGTTTCTTCTCTGGTAATTCGCGTAACATTAAATGTTTCGGAATCATCCCGCATTTTATTTTTTCCGTCTGTTCTGATACGAACGTCAATTTCACCGTCTTTTTCCATTCTTTTATACGCTACAGGTCCATACACTCCATAGCGAATCCTGTTTGCCGCTTCATAAAAACCAGCGCCTGATACAGCCAGCCGCTGCGCATCAGGTTTAAAAATAATTTTTTTGCCGCCGTCTTTGAAATTCAGCACTCGTTCCCGGATAACAGGATGACCGGCGCAGATACGCGCCAGCTCACGCGCCAGTTCCCTGCATTTACTGTCTTCATCGCCATGTATGAATACTTCCCAATAACGTTCGCGGTTTGAGCTTTCGCTGAAAAATAAAAACCCTCCGGGAACGGCAATTTGCTTCGCCATTTTACGAACAAGAAAGGCATTTGTTTGCCTGGGATCAAATGAAACAAGGATCGAACCTGAACCTGTGCCCGCTCTCGTTTCAATATTTTTAATTCCTTTATTACGCGCAAGACTATCGCTGTAAGACGCAAGCAGACGATCAGCTTCTTCAGTAAGCAGCCCTCCGTCAAATTCAACCTGCGCGTATACGGAATCTTCGGAACTGTAACCTCCTGTATCCGCTCCTTTGACATATAACGCTGTTACAGCCGCAATCGTAATTATTAGACTTATTGATAAAATTAAAACAGGAAAGCGGACGCAAAACCATATATTCGCGGCCAAAAATCTGTAAAATACATTGGATATACGCGCGAGAGTATGCCTTAAACAGGCTGCTGCCGGGCGGATAAAACATTCAAACCGCTCTGCGTAATTCTTTTTGAAAGCGTCTTTTTCCCAAAGAAGAAGAGCAGGTAAAAATAAAAGACTTAACGCAAGCGCGGTAAAAGTAACCGCCGCGATAGCGCTTGCTATAATTTTCATTTCGCCGCTGCCGGAAAATGCAAGCGGCAATAATGCGGCGATAGTTGTGGCGGCTCCCGCTACAAGAGGCCCTGCCAATTCATTTAACGCCAGCGAAGCATGTTTATAATTTAAACATTCGCACGGGGAACTTCTCCGCATGAAACGGAGTTTTTCCGAACAGAGAATTACAGCGTCAACAGCCGTTCCCACTCCTGCGGCTATTCCGGCAAACATCAGCCTGTTTACAGAAAAACCGCAGATTGACAGAACCGCTATTGACACAAGGCATATCACCGGAACAGCGAGAGCGCAGAAAAAACCGGCATAATTTAACCTCATCCGGTTTTTAAAATGATTAATGTTAAGCAGGAAACATGTAAGCGCAACCATAACGGCGCCTAAAACAGCGGCGTTTAACACGGAGCGAAAAGCGCTGTTTTCTTCCGCGCCAAGATCGGTTAACACCGTAAATTCATACGCACCGCCGCCACTCAGTTCTTTTTTAATTTCAGCGGATAACCTGCGTAAATCAGCGCCGTGCCGCCCCATTACCGCGATGCCCGCTGTTTTTCGGCCATTCAGCCTTGAAATGGTATCGGGAATTCTTTCCTGTTCCCTGATAACCGCTATCTGGGAAAGTTCTATATATTTTCCATCTCCAAGCGGAATCAACGCCCTGCCCGCAGGATGCGCGCCATTAATGCCGGAACTGCCTTTCGCTTCATACCGGCCGTCTACGGTAATAATCAGGTCTTTGCCGGAAAATGCAAGGTTTCCGCCTGAATAAACCGAATCGTTCCCCGAAAGAAATTCCGCCGCAACAAAAGGATTCAGGCCGGCGGCAGCCAGTTTTTCCTGATCCAGAGCTATTACAATTTCTTTTAATCCGGCTCCCGAAACCAGAACTTCCGCGGCACCTTCAAGGCTTTCAAGCCTCGGTTTTAAAATTTTTTCAAGCTCCTGCACTGTTAACAGATTTTCATTTAAATCATCAGGATTACCTCTTCCTTTCGCAGGAGAGACTGAAGCGGACCAAACAGGAACCCTTGAACTGCCTGAACTGAAAATTTCCGGTCTCTGGGCCGATAAAGGAAGCGTTTCATATACCCGTTGAGCCGCGTCAGTGACAGCTTCATAACGCCCTTTCCCGCCGGACGTAAAGCGTATGAAGACGCTTGAAAGGCTATTTTCGCTGGAACTTTGCATGCTTATAACTCCCGGGATTACCGAGAGCGCGTCTTCCAGAGGTATGGTTACATTACGCTCCATTTCTGAAGCGTCAATTCCATAATGTTTTATTTTTATTACATAAGAGTCTCCTGCGTTTTCATTTATTTTTTCACCTGAATTATTAATGACAAATAACGATACGGCGCAAATACCGGCCAGAATACACAAACTCATCTTTTTTCTTTTAAGCCGCGAAACAGAAAAAATCATTGCTTTCCTCCGTCTGTTTTCCATTTAAAAAACCTTATTAAAACATAAGGGAAAGCAAACAGACCCGGAATTGCGGATGCCGCGAGCCCTCCAAGCATCGCGGCGGCCATTGATTTTTGCGAGTTTCCCAATGGGCTTAACACCAGCGGCAGCAATGCGAAAATTGTTGTTAACATTGTTATCAGAATTGCGTTGAATCGTTCGCATGCTCCGGAGAATACCGCTTCCTCCGGAGAAAAACCTTTCCGTATTTTTTCATCGCTAATTTCATAAAGCACAAGGCTGTTATTCACAACAAGGCCGAATAACGCGGCAAGCCCCAGAACAGCTCCGCAGTCAATTTTAGTCCCGGCGATAAAAAGCGCCGGACCCGCACCCGCGAGAGAAAATGGAATGCTTACCATAAAAATCAGCGGAAGCAGAAATGATTCAAACTGTGCGCCCATTGCCATGTAAAGCAAAATAAAAACAAGAAAAATATAAACAAGAACTGAACTTTTATAACGGATAAAAACAGATTCATCGGCTCCTTTAAACCAGGAAAATTGCCGCAGAAAATCTTTTATTTCAGCCGAATATATTTTTTCTTCTTCAATGTCCGTATAGATAACATCATTGCGATCAAGCCGCGCCAGAGCCGCTTGTGCTTCCATTTTTTCTATTTTTCCAAGAGACCCCATATACGCTATTTTGCCTTTACTGGTTAATATTGGAATATTTTCAAGATAGCTGACAGGATCATTAACGGTTAAAAGCGCCGCGTCAGCACTGCCAGCTGCGTCAGCGCTGCCAGCTGCGCCAGCGCTGCCAGCCGCTCCGGTTCCTGTTACGCGAACATTGAGCGGTTTACCGTCAATCTCCAGCCGCGATGCAATAACTCCTTCGTTAATTATATAAAGGGTTTCCGCTATCTGCGCGGCAGACACAGAAAGATAAGCGGCGGCTTCCCTGTTCATATACATCCGCAGTTCGGGTCTTTGTCCTTTTGGCCTGAAATTAAATGGAACATTCCTTTTTTCAAATTCTTCCTGCGCGATATTTACCCTGTCAAGCAGCTCTTCGCGATCTTTTCCTTTAATTACAAATGTGCTCTGCGAAGACAGTCCCAAAAGCGCTTCCGCCCTGTCTTTGGGAAAATATGCCGTCGCGGCAATATCGTACCGCCGCAGCGCAGATTGTATTTCAACCAACGCATTCGCCGGCTTTTCTCCCCTTTTTATTACGCACCTGAGAATCATCTCTTCTTTTTTGTAATCAATGTCTGCTCTGCGGATTGTATCCTCTTCTTCCGCTCCGGCTCTTCCATAAACGGTTTTTATTGACGGCAGCCCTGAAATAACGCCCGATAATTCAGAAGAAATTATTTTCACATTTTCCAGTATTGTACCGGAGGGGGATAATACCGATACCCATACTTCTTCCGTATCGTCAGGATTAATAAAAACCACCGGCCTTATAAGCAATGTAAAGATTCCAGCTATACTTAAGACTGCGGCGGCGGTAAAAACCAAACCCTGACGAAAATAAAGCTTTGACAAAAAACAGGCGTATTTTTTCTCAAAGCTGCCGTCAATAAAAACCATGCGGAATTTATTAAATATTATTTTAACTAACCGAAATCTTCCCGAAAAAATTAAATCCTTATCTGTTTTTTTATTATCCGCAGAAGAAAAATTAAAAAACAATAAATATAATGAAGGAAGGCAAAATTGCGCGTAAAACCAGCCGGCGCATACAGCCGCCACAAGAGCAATCGCAATATCACCAAACAGAGTCCCCAATTGGCCCGGCAGGAAAATTACAGGCAAAAAAACCAGCGCGGTGGTAACTGTGGAGCCGATGCTTGAACCGGCTATTGAAAAGGCTTTATTTCCGACATCCCTGGGATCAGGTTTAATCCTGTTCCCGAAGGCGCGGTGAAGCAAATCCAGAACAATAACAGAGATATCTGAAACAAGCCCAATGCTTATCGCAAGCCCGCCAAGGCTCATGCTGTTAAGCGATCTTCCGAAAATAAAAAGGGCTGTAATGCCCGCGGATGCCGAAACAGGGATTGAAAGCGCGGCAAGCAGGCTGTATTTTAAACGCCTGATAAATATAAAAAGTACCGCAAAGACAGCGGCCGCGCCCAGAGCGGCTGATATTAAAAGATTTTTAATTCCTGCCAACAATGAAGGAGCGCTATCGCTGACAAGTTCAATTTGCGCATCACGCGAGAAAAGAGTCGCGGCTTCCTTAATCGCTTCGCTGATATCTTTTGAGAGCCGGAGAGGATCAGCGCCGGGTCTGCGGTATATTTCCAGAGCCGCCGCTTCTTTTCCGTTATAAACAAAAACGCTTTCAAGTCTGGCGGCGGCGTTTTCAAGCCGTCCTGAATCTTCCACTCTTATTGTTCCGTTTCCGGCGGGGATGATCACCTGCGCCATTGAAGAAACTGAAGACGGCCTGCCCGAACTGGTGACAACAAGTTCCATGTTCCCGTCCCGTGCATTTCCGGCCGGAATATCAGAGGTTTCCCGCGCCAGCATCCCGGCGAATTCCGATGGGCCGAGCCCCGCAGCCGCAAGCCGCGGCAAATCAAGCAAAATACGCTCTTCAGCCGCCTGTCCTCCGACAAGAACAACAGAACCAACTCCATCAATTTTCCTTAACCGGGCGCGCATTTCGTATTCGGCGAGATTACGCGCAAATTCAGAATTTCCGTTATGTGAACTGACAGCTATTACAGCGTGCGGCTCGCCGGCGGAATCGCCTGATATTACCATTGGCTTTCGGACGCCATGAGGAAGTCCCGGATATACCGCGTCTACAGCTTCGCGGACAAGGACAGAAGCCGCCATTGGATCGGTTCCCCACCGGAAATCCATGTTTATCAGGGATCTGTTGTCACGCGAAACACTGCGTATCCTTTCAAGTCCTTTTATCGGTGAAAATCCGTCTTCAAGAGGTATTGTAACAAGCGTTCTTAGTTCATTTGCCGCCATGCCGGAATATACAGTTTCGACCGTTACGCGCGGTAAAACAAATTCTGGCAGTCTGGTAACAGGCAGATTTAAAATGGCAAATAACGTCGCTATCACCTGCGCCGCCAGTATCATAATTACAGTTACGGGGCGGCGGACAAAAATATTGATTAATCCTTTCATTCTCCCCTACTTTACAACCGAAATCCTGAATGATTTTTCATTCCTGTTTCCGTATGAATCTGCAAGTCCGCGTTCTATCAAAAAATTAACAATTCCATAGTTGATATAATTGGTAAGTATCCCGGTAATTTCCATGCGCTGATAATTCTCCCAGCCTGCCGCCGCTTCAGAGACTGAAAAATTTTCAGTCTTTATATTACGCGCGGAAAAATCGAGAACCCTGTTTGTCGTTTCTATTCTGAAAAGTTCCATTACGGAAAAGGGTTCAACGCGCGCTCCCTGCGCTGCGTCAAAATAAAGCTCTATCCATGTATTCACATTTTCACCTGATGGATAATTGATTTCATCCTTTACCGGAAAATTTTCGAATAACGACTCTATCCCGTACGAAACAAGCTCTTTATCATTTTCATTGTCAGGCGCCATAGGCATCCTGATACCGGCGAGAGCCGGAGGTTTTGAAAATATTCCGTCGGCAAAAATCCTGAAAATATACTCTTCTTCGCTTTCGTCACCCCGGCTGTTTTTAAATCCTTTTTTAAGCCTGAAAGTAAACCGGCTTTCATGGGCGGGAATGGTTTCAAACCGGAAAATAAATTCGTCTTTTAGGCCTGGAACTGTTTCCATTACAAGATACGGAGCATCCTCCGCTGCAAGGCAATTTTTAACAGACAAACCGTTTACAGGCTCAGAAAACAACAGACGCAGCCGATCGTCTTTTTCCCAGCCTGAATTTTCTCCGTTATGTGAATATTCACCGGTGGAAGGATTAAGGCGGATAATATCATTATTCGAAGTGATACGATCCGCGCCAATCAGATACGGTATTTCATGATACGCGCTGACAGTGAAAACGCTTAAAAAGCCGTTCCTTAAATTCATCCCGTTGTCAGCCGTTAATGAGGTTGTAACATTTATCTCATAACGGATATTTTCCGACCATGGTTCCAGCGGCGAAAATACGGAGATCATGCCGTCATCTTCGAGCCGCCAGACACCGTCTTTGAATGGCTTGAATGAAACATTATCGTATACCGTCTCCAAAGTCACAGGCGCTGAGTACTCAAGACGCACTTCTGTGCGAACATCGCCGCTTTGCGCATACATATCCGGAAAGCATGAAAGAATCTCAGGATATGTATTATCCGGCCTTGTGGAAAATTCACGTTCAAAAACCGTCTCCATGGAAAGTCCTTTGACATCGCGCGCTTCTTTCTCAAGATATAAACGGTAATCCGTATTTATTTCCAGCGGCGCCCTTGGCGCAAAGATCATTTCTCTGCCTTCCCACAGAAATGTACCCGCGATCTGTTTATCATTTCCTGTCAGCAAAAAACGGCGTTCAACGCTTGTCCTGTCCGGATCATGGGAGAAAGTCAGGGAAACGGCCAATTCCCCTGGATCGGAGTGAAATCCTTCTCCGGGACTCCATGATATTACTTCAAAGGGAGAATCCCTTAATATGTCACACGAGTTAAAATAAAATATAATACAGAACAAAAAAGGAATTCCTAAAATTAAACGAATCATTGCGCAGCCTCCAGGAAAATTATTATGTCTTCTTTCATATACAGCCCGCCGCCGCCTGTTATTCCGTTTTTACCGCCGGGAATTGTCAATTTATAATAATAAGGCTCGCCGCTGTTTCCGGTTTTCAAACCTTCCCAGTACAGCTGAAGACGGTCATTGGAAATCCATCTGACATCGTAAAGCGCCGCGGAAGGAAGCGTTCCCGGGAAGAATACATTAAGTGAAATTTTTAATGCCGTATTCTGTTTTTCCTCATCATTTATCTGAAAAGAAAAACGTATTATCATATTAATCCCGCCCGTTACAGGAGCGGGATAAACCCGGAATAAATTGCCTGAACCTCTGAAATCTTCAGTGACAGCTCCGCTTCCGGCATTGAATGATAAAATGTTTAAATAGGGAATATCCGGCGTAAAATTAACCGTATAATCGCAGTCCATTTTGATTCCATCGCGATCTTTTGCGTCTCCTGAAACAATCAAAGTGTACCTTGTTTCAGGTTCCGGAGATTTTGTTATGCGATAAACAATCCGTTTTTCATCAAGACGTTCGGTTCTGCCTGTCAGAGACGGTTCAAAACGCAGTGAACGAAGCATATTATCATCCATTTCCCTGCTGAAACTGATAATTATATCCTGTTCCGGTCCTAAACCTGTTTCAATATCCGCGCCTGTCGGAAACCAGACCCCGTTCGAGTATATAGCGGGATATACAGCGTCAACCTGAGGAGGCGTTAATTCCATATTGGCAGTAAAATAACCTGTATAGTCTTTCAGCAATGATACGCCTTCGGCGCTTTTCGCGTTTTCACTCAGAATCCATTGGTACGACGCCAGATAAGTCAATGTCTTTTCAGGAATTACCCTGAGAATTTTTTTATCATCTGACCAATCAAATGTTTTATTGCCAAATCCGCTTATTGTCAGCGCCGATTCAACGGTAATTCTGTCCATCGGACATGAAAAATGAAATTCCGGAACAACATCATTTATTCCTGTAGATGAAAAATTTTCCGGACTGAAATATTCCAGAACAGGCGGACTGCTGTCATTAATGGCATAAAAAATAATAAACTTTTCGGCCATTAATTCTCTGCCGTCAAGAGCCCGTATCATTCCAGAGAAGTTAATCGTGTACTGTATTCCCGCGGACCATCCCGCCGAAGGCGTAAAACTGAGAACATTATTTTCCCATGAACGATCTCCTCTGACGATTCCCGTTTCGCTGTATATATTAAAAATATTTTCAACGCCGTTTCTTTCAACTTCTGTATTAAAGCTGATCGTCACAGGGCTGTACGCTTCAGGAAGAACAGCGCCCGATTCTCCCGGTTCAATCGCGGCTTCAATCCGGCTGAAGTCAGCAAAGAAACCGAAATCAACAGCGTCACATGAAGCAAACGCCAGGACACATAACATAACAAGCGGAAAATTATTCAATAAGCGCGACATATGTTCCCTCCCTTAAATCAGTATCAGGCCTTAAAACAATAATTTCTTCTGCGGCTACGCCTTCAATTTCGCGTTCATCGCCGTGAGCCGGACCGATTTTTATCTTCCGCTGCGCAAGCACGCTTCCGTTGACAATAAATACGCTGCCTTCGCCGTCTTTTTGCCTAAAAATTGACGATTCCGGAATGCAGATAACGCGCCTGGAGGGACCGGAAGTCACAATAACGCGCGCAAACATTCCGGGCTTTAAACCGCCATTATCCGCGTTATGCAAAAGAACCCGCACCAGAAATCCAAGGCTTTGGCTGTCCGCCTGCGGGTAAACAAGATCCACATGCCCTTCCCTGTTTTCTCCCGTTCCGTCAATAAAAACAGACGCTTTCATTCCCTTTTCCAGCCGCAGGGCGTCTTTTTCACGCATTGGAAATATTGCGTATAACGAAGCGGTGTCTATTATGCTTAAAATTTTATCCTGGACACGAACTCTCTCTCCCTCTTCGAGGTAACGGGCGCCTACTATTCCGGAAATCGGACTGATTACATTTAATTCATTCAAAGAGATATTAACGGAAAAAAGTTCCTTTTCAGCCGCGTCCAAACCAGCCTGCGCGGCTTCAAACTCCGCCCTTAAAGTCGAAGTCATCAGCGTAACAAGCGCTTCTCTTCGTTCATCTTCGTCCAGCGGAACTGAAATTCCAGCTCTTAAAAGATCCTTGTCACGGCAGCCGATTTTCCTTATTTCCAGATCTTTTTCCATCAGCAGAATTTGCTCCCATTCAGCGTCAAGACTGAAACGGCTGACAAGGATTGCCTCTGTATGAACGCCTCCCGCTTTAAAAAGCGTTTCCTGATTTTGATGTCTGCGTTTGTCTTCCTCCCATCTTCGCTTTGCGAGAAGCAGTTCCGCTTCGGCTTTTTCAATGTAAAGAAGCTGCGCTTCAGCCTGAAAAATCCCTTCCAGAAGCTTTGAAGAAATTAAATTGCACGCCGCAAGAGCCTGTGAATATGTCTTTTCGGCTCTTTCAACAGCAAGATGAATTTGCGGGTTTTCAAGCTGAAGAATCCGCTCTCCCTGCCTGATAAAATCCCCTTCGCGGAAATAAAGCCTGCCAATTACTGCGTCCTGCGGTGAATTAATATCTATCTTGCTGACGAATGAAAGACTGCCGAAACCGGAAGCTTCATCGGGAATTTCCCGGATAACCGCGGCAGCTGCCCTCACTTTTTTTTCCTCATCAGGCGGTATTACAGCCTGTTTCCCGCATGAGAAGCAAAATAAAACAATCAGCTGCAATGTCAGCTGAATAATTATTTTTCTGTTAATCATAAATTATTCCTTTTGTTAAATTGAAATTCCTTTAATGAATCTCCAAACGACGCAAGCCCGCCCGGCTGCAGATCGAGAAACCGTTCCAGTTCGCGTTCGGCTTCCAGCAAAGCCGCGGCTGCTTCAACAACAGCGACTTCTCTCTGAGTCTGCTCAATAAGAGCTTCCATCAGCTGCAATCTGGTAATAAATCCAAGGCTGAGCCTTATTTCTTCTATCCGTGAACGTTCAGCGGCAATAGACGCCGCGTCAAGCGCCAAAACGCGTTTTCGTTCGGCAAGAACGCATTTTTCAACAGCGTTAGCTGCAATACGTCCTGCGCGTTCAAGAATAACCCTGTACCTGTCCTGTTCCATAACCAGGGCGAGTTTTGCGTGTTTCTTCTGGTACATCACAGAAGGATCAGGCGCCAGAGTAAACGCGTTCTGAACAATGGCGGCTTTGCTGTCAGGATACTCTCCGCCCGCCTGCGCGCCGAACCGGTTCTGAAAAAGAATATTTGAGAAATCGATATTTATTCCAAGCGACCATTTAAAATGATTTAGCGGATAACGCTGCCCGTTAATTTCCAGATTTCCTGTCAGCCTTAAGCTTGGTATCCATGATTTGGACAGATATTTTATTTCGTCATTTTTTTTAAGTATTGAATAACGCATGTTTAAAATATCCGGATTTCTTTCTTTGGCCAGAACGCCTGCGTCATCAGGCGCGGGCAGCGAGGCGGCGCGGTTAACATCGATCTTTTCCGTAAGAACAGGCAGATTATCAAGCCCAAGAAGCTCCGCTAACTGCCCTTCCATCTCATATAGATCAAGCTGCAATGAATGAATTCCGAGTTTCGCGTCTGTAAGATTAATATCCGCGTTTGCAAGATCAATTTTAAGCGCAAGGCCAAGAGAAGTCTCTTCTTTCAGAATCCGCCTTTGTTCTTCAAGCACCAGAAGAGCGGCTTTCCTGATTTCCAGTATCTCCCTGGAAAATAAAATATTCCTGTACGCTGATATTGCGTTATCTGCAATATCAGAAGCCATTTTATCCAGAGTGGACAGGGCAAAATCAAGCTCTTTCCGCTCTATCTTTCTGGCTAACGCTATTTTACCGCCGTCAAAAAGAAGCTGATCCGCGCCTATCCCAAAACTTTTGTAAAATGTATCCGCTCCGGAAATCTGCAGATAATCATTTTCCGAAACGCTGAAATTCAGGCGCGGAAAATATGCGCGTATACCCCATATCCATTCTCCCCTTCTGAAGCTCTGCGTAATATGCGCCTGTCTGAGTTCGATTGAAGAGGCAACCGCCAGATTCGCGGCGTCCGCATAGGAAAATGAATATTGATCATTATCGTACGCATACGCGAAAATGGCGGATAACACGACAAAGCAAAATAAAACCATGAGAAATCTATTCATTTCTGGTTCGCCTTTTATGAGCCGCGAGTTTTCCCGCGGCGATATTTACCGCTTTTGACAGAATCCTGCCTGTTATCTGCGAAGATGTAAAAGTCTTGTCTCCGGTGAATATTAATCTGCACGCTGCTGCCGGCAGTTTCCGTTCATAAACGGGAGCCCCGGCGGCGGGAGCGTCTTCAAATTTCCAGATATGTATTTCCATCGCGAGTGATTTTTTTGTTTTAAGACCGTATCTTAATTCTCGTTCCCTGATATAAATCCTCGCGGCGTAATCCGGGTTCTCTTCCGCCGGAATTACCTTGCATCTCCTGTTCCAGAAGTAAAGGGGAGCCAAAGCCATCGTTTCCCTTTCAATTGAATCACGGTTAGCTGTCATGTCAACCTGTACGCCCAAAAGCGTCAGCGTTGGCCTTCTTTTATTGTGTTTGTTTTCCCTTATAAGCCATGAATCGCTTTTTGAATAATTAACGGGCATTTCCGCGCAGGAAAACGCCGCCGCCGTGAAAGATAAAGCGATAAAAATTAAAAAATATTTTTTCATTACATCAGCTCCTTGATTAAATTTTCAAGATTTGTTATTGAACCCAAAAGCGGAGTGTCCCACGGAAGCATCGCTCTTGCGCGGCTTAAATCTTCCAGCGCCGCCCTGCTTTTCCCGTTTGTCCAGCTCAGCCTTGCCCTGTCCAGCAAAACAAGAGCGCTCTCCGCGGACAGTTCCGCGGCTTTATCAAGATAAATCATCGATTCGCCGCTTTTCCCCGTTTCATTGGAAAGCGCCGATAAAAACCGCAGTGTTTTTATATCATGAGGGTTATCTGCCAAAAGCGATTCGCAGATTTTTACCGCTGTGCCGGGATCCCCTTTCTCGTAAAGACATCTCGCAAGGTACAGTTTCGCTTCGCATGAAGACGCCCTTATTTTCAAAATCCTGCGGCATGTAGTTTCCGCTTTTTTAATGTCACCGGAAAAATATTCAGCCTTTGCGCGTAACATAAGAGAGGGAGGAAATTTTTTTTCGTTTCGAAGAATTTCGGCTGTTTCAGGGAATCTCCCCCTGGAGTATTCATCGCTGGCGAGCGCGTAAAGACGCACTGCCTCTTTATCAGACGGTTTTACGCGTCCGGCAGTCTCGGCGTACTCATATCCTGAAGCTTTCGCGCACGAACACACGGTAAAAGAAACGCATAAAACAAGCGTCAACGCCGCCGTAATCTGTAAATTTTTCATATCAGCCTCCTGTCTGACTGCGGCAGATATAGGAAAGACGTTCAGCCAAACGTCCTTTGGAAGAAGACGCCTGAACATTAAAATAATCCCTGTAAATCTGAATAGCCGCCAATGCGCGAAGGGCGCTGACAGCGTAAACGGTGTATGGATTATCATTAAGAGAAATAAGCGGGAAAAGAGATTCCAGTATCTGCGGATTTCCTTTATTTACAGACTGGTTAATGACGCTTTCAATCTCTTTTTTTGTTTTAAGCGATAATCCGTCTTCGTTTTTTAAACCTGAGTAAGACGCCAGAATTCTGCGGCATTCGCCCGCGAAAGGCCCCTGTTCTGACAAATTAATGCAGTTTTCGGCGTATTCAGCGCCTACAAGCCCGGTGAAAGCCCTGGCGCCCCTGTACCAATATTCCGGAAATTGCACATAACGCGCACGGATGGCCCTGTAAGCGGCGCCCGCTTTCCTGTCTTCGCGGTCTTTTTCAAGAGTACAGACGAGAATCATCCATCGGCCAAAGCCGTCCGGTTCAATATCCCCGTCAAAAAGCGGTAAAAGAGCGGCATAAGCCTGCGCCCATTGACCTCTGTCAAACGCGAGAACAGCGTTAGCTGAAGATATTACGGCGTCCTCATCGTAAAGGGCAAGAATGTTTAAAAGACCCTGCTGTGTTTCTTCTTTTTGAATCATTCCCATGCCGTAAGCCCAGGCAAGCTCTTTGTAAACCGCCGCGACAGCGCCCGTGAAATCTCCGGTATTTTCCCTCATACCGGCCTCCGCAAGAGCCATTCCCTGAAACCATGAACCGGTTCTTTCAAGCTCCGCAAGTTCATCGAGGGAGCGCAGTGCGCCTGAATCCGTATGTCCGCTAACACTGCCGCCGGAAACGCCTGTAACCGCTCTTTGCGCATTTCCTGCCGGACGCGCTGTCCGCTTGGGCGATTCTGTTTTTTTTAATAATTCAAACCCGGACATTCGGGTTTTGAACTCGTTTCCCCTAAAAACCTGATAAAACACAAAACCGCAGACCAGGAGTCCCGCAAGGAAAATTGCGAAAGGGAAAGTAAAAAATTTAAATTTCATAAGCAACTCCAAAAAAGTTTAGTTACCCTTATATAGGCGCGGGCGTGAATATCGCTTTAGTCAAGCGGAAAAATTTTTAATTTTTTTTATAACATTTATGAAATCTCTTCCATAAATTAGATTATGTGAACTGGAACATGGCAGTAAATGTGCAGATATTGAGATTTAATTTAAAAACCTATCTTTTTTGTGATTTTTGGTTTCTCCAATAGATTGTTAAGAGCGATAATGATATCATTCACACGCTTGTCATTTGTTTCAATATACAACAGAAGAAGTTTTCTTAATTCAATAATTTGATCATTTTTACCATTCCATGAAAGAACATACTGACGTAATTTTATAAAAGCCCGCATAATATTGATATTAATATCAATTGCATGCTCAGAGTTAATGACACTGGACAGCATAGATACACCTTGTTCTGTAAAAACAAAAGGAGTATAACGCCTGCCGCCACGGTTGCTTTTTGAGATCGCGTTTTGCGATCTCAAAAAACTTTTCCATTCCGCTTCTGTAAGCTGGAACATGAAGTCATCAGGGAATCTTTTAATATTACGTTTTACCGCTTCATTTAAACGATATGTCGGAACGCCATATAATTGAGCTAAATCATTATCAAACATGACTTTTAACCCTCGAATCTCAAAAATTAAATCCTGAATCATCGTTTCCTTGTTTTTATCCAATTTTCAAACCTCAGAAATAAAAATACCCAGATGGAAATATTTCATAGACCACCCGCAAAGGTAATATACCCTTATATAGGCGCGGGCGTGAATATTGCTTTAGTCAAGCGGAAAAATTTTTATTTTTTTTTATGCCTGTTTTGAAATGAGATTCGTTATGGAAGATAGGGCTGTCCGAAGAAGTTTTCAACTTTTCGGACACCGCCATACTGTATACAGAGTATACTTGATTCTGTGCGGGTATTTCCGTATCATATCCATGTGGCGGCAAGAAAAAACCAAAAAGCAAGTCAGGAAAAAATGTCCTGGGGCGCTCAGGCGATGGTCATTTTCTGGATTGTTTTTATCGTTATAATTATCAGCGTTTTTATGGCAAACGCCGATACAATAAAAAGAAATTTTGGGTTGTTCAGAACACGCTTAACAACAACGCCTGCGATAGAAGCCTTGCCTCCGGACATAACAGAAAGCGAACCGTCAATTCAGGAACATCCGCAGGAAACAACTGCTGTGCAGGTGCAGACACCGGCGGGAGAGACTGAAAAAACCGCTCCAACTGCCGAACCGCAAAAACCAGCCGCGCAAAATCCTTCCCAAACGCCGACACAGCAGAGAAATGAACCGGCGAGGAACCCTTCTCAGCCGGCGCAAACCAGAGACAGAAACATATACTATACGCAGATAGATAAAGACGGGCAAATTCTTCAATCCAGAGTTTCCAGAAAAATACAGGCTTCTGATTCACCAATGCAGGATACCCTGAACACAATGCTGATGGGTCCTTCAGCGGATGAACTTAACAAGGGAATAATCAATCTTATTCCGCAAAATACGCGGGTAATATCAGCAACAGTCCGCGGAGACACAGCCTATATAAATTTTAACGAAGATTTTCTTTTTAATACATTCGGAGTGGAGGGCTATGTCGCCCAGCTTCGTCAGATTGTCTGGACTGTTACCGAATTCCCCAACGTAAAAGATGTGCAGATTTTAATCGAAGGCAGAAGACTTGATTATCTCGGCGAAGGCATCTGGATAGGCAGCCCGATAAGCCGTCAGTCGTTTTAAAGAGAATTAATAACATTGCCTGAAATGTGGGATGAAAATAATCCTTGTTTAATTATGATAAAGAAAATATATAAAATTAGTTGTTATTGCTCTTTTCATGGTATAATACAAAAAATGAACAAGGCGCAGAAGCGTAAAATGAATTGGGAAGATTATACGGAAATAGCGGAAAAACTGAACGAACTTTATCCTGACTCGCCGATTGACGCTTTATCATTGTCAATCAGAATGCCGGAAACATTCTGCATTAACGATTCAGCGTATATTTGAGCGGCTCATGCGAAGGAGGCATAGATGACAGAAAAAGAAAAAAATGTATTGGAAGCGGTTTTTTCAAGAAGAAGCATCCGCCGTTTTAAGGAAGGCAGGGATGTGGAAAAGGAAAAAATAACCAGACTGCTCGAAGCGGGAATGGCGGCGCCTTCCGCGTGTAATCTGCAGCCGTGGGAATTTATTGTCGTAACGGACAAAGACAGCCTGGAAAAAATCAGAAATTCAACAGAGAGCGGCAAATATAACGCGCCATTGGCAATTTTAATCTGCGCCAACACAAAAAATATTCCCTGGGAAGGAAACGGATGGATGATTGACTGCGGCGCCGCCGCCGAGAATATGATGATTGCCGCGGCGGCGATGGAACTTGGCTCGGTATGGATTGGATCGCATAACGAAGAAAAAATCCGCGAACTGTTTGAGATTCCCGGTAATATTAAACTGATGAATATCGTTTACTTCGGCTATCCCGAAGAAGCAAAACCGGCCGGAACCCGTTATGACGAAACCGCTGTTTACCATGATAAATACGATCCTTCCAGAAAAAGAAATATGAGAACAATTGATATGCTGTCCGATTTAAGCGTAAAGCCGGTAGATCTTTAAACCGGCGGTTTATCAATAACGCGGTTTAAATCTCTGTAACTCCGTCAAATATTTTCACACAGTCGCCTGTCATGTAAACCGTTTCGCCAGTGTAGCTGATTATAAGCTCGCCGCCGGGAAGTTGCGCTTTAATTTCCGCGCCTTTTTCACAGTGACCGTTAAGCACAGCGGCGACCACGGCGGCGCACGCTCCTGTTCCGCACGCCTGCGTCTCTCCGCTTCCGCGCTCCCATACCCGTATCTTTAAATGATTTTCGCTCATTATTTCCACAAACTCGGCATTTACCCTGTCCGGGAATAACGGATCGTTTTCGAATAGCGGACCTATCGTCTGTAAATCCAGATCGCCGGCGTTTTCACAAAAGACAACGGCGTGAGGGTTTCCCATTGAAACGCAGGTGATTTCGTACTCTGTTCCGCCTATTGTCACCTTTCTGGCTATCACGCCGAATATGCCGGATGAGAGCGCGCCTTCAAGACTGACGGGGATTTTTCCGGGAGCCAGCTGCGCGATTCCCATATTTACTTTTACCGAAGACGCTTTCCCGTCTCTGGTGGAAACAGACAGCTCCCTGATTCCGCTGCGCGTTTCAATCCGCATATTCCGTTTGTTAACAATTCCGTTATCAAAGAGATATTTCGCAACGCAGCGGATTGAATTTCCCGCCATACCGCCTTCGCTTCCGTCAAGATTGAAAATTCTCATTCCCGCGTCCGCGGTTTGCGAGCGCAATATAAGCACGACGCCTTCGCCGCCGATTCCCTTGTGTCTGTCAGATAACAACACGGAAAGCGACTCGGGCGAATTAATTTCCATGTCCATGCAGTTTATGTAGATGTAATCATTTCCTGTGCCATGCATTTTTGTAAAGGGAAGTTTAACACGCTCCGATCTTAAATTGTTAATATCAACCAGCTCTGTGTTAATTTCGCTGTAGTCCGAGAGAAGCGAATCGGCAAGCGCGTTTGCCGTATCAATCGAGGTAAGACACGGAACGCCGAGTGCGACCGCTTTTCTGCGGAGTTTTACATCGTCAAACGCCGGGTCCCTGCCCTTCTCCGATGTGGAAATAATATAACTGATCTTTCCGCCCGCGAGCAGGGTTTCGGTATTGACATCCGGGTTATCGCAGATTTTATCAATAGGCTCAACATTAAAACCTTTTTTGTTAAGGAAGCGGGCGGTTCCGCGTGTTCCGTGCAATTTAAAACCAAGCTTTGTGAATTTCTGCGCCATTCCGATAATTTCACTCTTGTCGCCGTCCTTTATTGTTAAAAGTACTCCGCCCGATTTTTTCATTTTGTAACCTGCGGCGACAAGCCCTTTGTAAAGCGCTTCTTCCAGATTTTTTCCAAGCCCCAGCACTTCTCCCGTGGATTTCATTTCCGGTCCAAGGTGCGTATCAAGCCCCGCAAGTTTCTCGAATGAAAAAACAGGGACTTTTACGGCGACATACGGAGGTTTTTTCGCAATACCGCTTTCGCGCCCCATGTTACGCAATTTTTCACCCATGCTGACCTTTGTCGCAAGCTCGCACATATTGACTCCGGTTACCTTGCTGATGTACGGGACTGTGCGTGACGCGCGCGGGTTAACTTCTATCACATAAATTTCGTTTTCGTATAACACATACTGAATATTGACAAGCCCCTTTACTTTCAGGGCAATGCAGAGTTTTTTTGTCGTTTTAAAAATATTTTCAGCTAACTCATCGTCAATATTGAGCGCCGGATACACGGCGATACTGTCTCCCGAATGAACTCCGGTGCGTTCAATATGTTCCATTATGCCGGGAATCAGAACATCGGGTTCCGTCTGCGGCGATTGTTCTTCATCGCAGTCGCAAATCGCATCCACTTCGATCTCGCGCCCGCTCAGGTACTTGTCAATTAAAACTGGATTATCCTGCGTCTGACGCAGTATTATTTCCATGTACTCTTTAATATCTTCCGCCGAGAACGCGATGATCATGTTCTGACCGCCGAGCACATAGGACGGACGCATGAGCACCGGGTAGCCGAGTTTTTCGGCGGCATTAAGAGCCTGCGACTCTGTCATTACCCCGAAACCTTTCGGGCGTTTTATCTGCAGTTTTTCGAGTAACGCGTCAAAGCGCTCCCTGTCTTCGCAGATATCTATGCTTTCAGCCGAAGTTCCGATAATATTGACACCGCGCTCATGCAGTTTTTTTGTCAGCTTGATTGCTGTTCCGCCGCCGAACGCGACAATTACTCCAACCGGTTTTTCAATCTCGATAATGCTCATTACATCATCGATAAAAAGCGGCTCAAAGTACAATCTGTCCGCCGTGTCAAAATCGGTGGAAACTGTTTCAGGATTGTTGTTGATTACGATAACTTCATAACCCATGCTTTTGAGAGTCCATACGCAGTGAACGCAGGCGTAATCAAACTCAATGCCTTGCCCAATCCGTATCGGGCCAGAACCAAGAACAATAATTCTTTTTTTTACGCTTTTTTGTATAAACGAAATTGCTTCGTTTTCATAACCGGAAATTTCATTTTTTACAATATTCTTAAGTGAGTAGAAATACGGAGTCTTTGCCTCGAATTCCGCTGCGCAGGTATCCACCATTTTATAAATTAAGTTTTCCGAAATATTTTTCTTATTAAGGCACAGAGGCGCGGAGGAAGATGAGTTAAATATATTTTTTATACAATTTAAAAACCAGCGATCCACTTTGGTAATAGCGTATAACTCATCAATGCTCACGCTCCGTTTGATTGCTTCGTATAACATAAACAACCGTTCGTCAGTAACCGAAGAAAGCATATTGCGGATTTCCGCGTCGTTTTTATTTGCAAGTCGCGGCAGTTCAAGACTTGTCAAACCAATTTCCGCGCCGCGTACTGCCTTTAAAAGCGCCTCCTCAAAAGTGTCGGCGATTGCCATTACTTCGCCGGTTGCTTTCATCTGGGTGCCCAGTTCCTTGCTTGCGTACACAAATTTGTCAAAGGGCCACTTTGGAAATTTTACGGCAACGTAATCAAGAGCCGGTTCAAAGGCGGCGAAGGTAGTGCCTGTCACAGCGTTTGTTATTTCGTCGAGCGTGTAACCGATGGCGATCTTCGTCGCCACTTTCGCGATTGGGTAACCTGTCGCCTTGCTTGCCAGCGCGGAGGAGCGGGAAACACGCGGGTTTACCTCGATAACAGCGTACTCAAAACTGTTCGGCTCAAGAGCAAGCTGCACGTTACAGCCGCCTTCCACTCCCAGCGCTTTTATTATGTCAAGCGCGGCGGAACGCAGCATCTGATATTCCCTGTCAGCGAGGGTTATGCAAGGCGCGATAACAATACTGTCGCCGGTGTGTATGCCCACGGGATCAAAATTTTCCATTGAGCAGACCGTGATCACGTTCCCTTTCCGGTCGCGCATTACTTCAAACTCAATTTCTTTCCAGCCAGCTATTGATTTTTCGATTAACACCTGCTTAATCGGAGACAGCGCGATGCCGTTAGCTGCAATTTCACGCAGTTTTCCTTCGTCTGCCGCGCTGCCGCCTCCTGTGCCGCCCAGCGTAAACGCCGGACGCACAATTACAGGGTAGCCAGTTTCGTCCGCGAACCTGACCGCGGTTTCAACTTCCGTGGCAATCACCGAAGGGACGCACGGCTGCCCTATGCTTTCCATTGTCTCTTTAAAGATTTTTCGATCTTCCGCCTTATCGATGGTCTGCGGTGAAGAGCCAAGAAGGCGCACATTGTACTTTTCAAGAAAACCGCCGCGGGCGAGCTGCATACAGAGCGTCAGTCCTGTCTGCCCTCCAAGACCTGACAAAATGCTATCGGGTCTTTCCTTTTCGATGATTCGTATAATCGTTTTAAGGGTCAGCGGCTCAATGTAAATTCTGTCCGCTATATTGTTATCTGTCATTATCGTAGCCGGATTCGAGTTGACAAGGACAATTTCAATTCCGTCTTCCTGAAGCACGCGGCACGCCTGCGTCCCGGCGTAATCAAACTCGGCTGCCTGCCCGATAACGATTGGGCCGGACCCGATTACCAGAACTTTTTTTATATCCTTATTCAGCGGCATGATCTATCCTTTCCATAAAGCGGTCAAACAGGAAACCCGTATCAAGCGGACCGCCGCGCGCTTCGGGGTGAAACTGCACAGAGAACGAAACTCCGTAATCGATTCCTTCGCAGCTTCCGTCGTTAACATTAACAAAGGAATATTTTCCCTGACCGGCGTTATCTGCCACAACTTCGTAACCATGATTCTGGCTTGTTATGTACACATTGCCTGTTCTGGTATCCTTGACCGGCTGATTCGCCCCGCGGTGCCCGAACTTCAGTTTTCTTGTTTTAAACCCGTTTGCCATAGCAAGAAGCTGATGACCCATACAAATCCCGAAAATGGGAATATCCGTCTTTATCAAAGCGCCGAGCGTCTCAAGGATCACCGCGTTGCCGGGGTCGGCGGGGTCTCCGGGACCGTTACTCAACATTATGCCGTCCGGTTTTATTTTTAATATTTCCCGCGCCTGCGCGTTATACGGAAAAGTAATAACTTCGCAGCCTCTTTTTAAAAGCGCGTCCGCTATTCCGCCTTTCGCTCCAAAATCCAAAAGAGCGATACGCCTTTCCCGTGAGCCGGCGGGTTTGTTATTAACAGCATCACGCGAAGAAACTGAGTTAGCAATACTAACTCCGGCTATCGGATTGATAACAGAATATCTTTTAATTTCTTCGATATCTTCCGCTGACGCAGGCAGCGCGCACAAAGTAATTTTTCCGTTCATCACGCCGT
>JAIRQN010000073.1 GCA_031256445.1 Treponema sp.
AGTAATTTGCAATCATAACCTGCCAGAGGAGGAAAATAACTGCATAAACGAGTACATGCTTAGGAATGAAAAGAACCGGCTGTTTAGAGTTTGTCAGTTCTGAAGTAACGAGTTCGGTATTGTTAGTGGTTAATCTCTTCCTCCTAAAATTTTTGGAAAACAATGTAAAATTTTATGGTACAATACCTGTAGTAACATGGAAAAAAGCCGCTTTTTCTGCCTGATTTTAACAATTTCCCTCTGCTTGCTGCCTTCCTGCGCCAGGAAGAATGTCGAGACCAAGGGTATAATCCTCGGTTTTTCACAGATTGGGGCCGAGAGTGCCTGGCGGAACTGTAATACCCGCTCTGTTCAGGAGGCTGCCGCCGGCGCCGGAATACAGCTTCTGTTTTTTAACGCCGAGCAAAAGCAGGAAAATCAGATTAAGGCAATCCGCTCTTTTATTGCCTATCAGGTTGATATTATTGCCTTTGTGCCAATTGTTTCAGACGGATGGGAAAATGTACTGGAAGAGGCAAAGGAAGCCAACATTCCTGTTCTAATCTGCGACAGGGAAATTAATATACAGGATGAGAGCCTGTACGCCGGGTATTTGGGTACAAATATGCTTGCGCAGGGGAGAAGTTCGGCGGAGTATTTAATTAAAAAATTTGTGAACCCCGAAACCGGCCAGTTTTTGGAAGAAAGCGGTAAACCTGTCAGGATCGTTGAACTGCGCGGAACGGAAGGATCTTCTCCTGCGATCATGAGGGCAAAAGGATTCAGGGACATTCTTGCCGGATATTCAGGATTTGAAATTATCTACAGCGAATCGGGGGATTTTCTGCGTTCAAAGGGTTACGAGCTTATGTGCAACATTCTGGAAGAACTGGATGAAATTGACGTTATCTATTCACATAACGACGGAATGACTCTTGGAGCCATTGACGCCATGAAGGAACGCGGAATTAAACCAGGAGAGGATATTATTATCATCAGCATTGACGCGGAACAGGCGGCTATTGACGCGCTAAAGCGCGGGGAGATTAACTGCGTTGTTGAATGTAACCCCAAGCAGGGGCCGGATATTATGCGCCTGTCCGCTCTTCTGGCGGGAAATGAAAGCATACCGCGCGTTATTTTCATGGAAGAGGAAGTATTCACCGAATGGGATGATCTTTCCGGTATTGCGCCCAGAGGATACTGAGAATGCCCCGAAGTGAAAAAATGCGCAGGCAGCGTTTTACGGAAAGGATAAGGACATTCCTTATCAGCGCAAGCATTATTAAAACCATAAAAACATCGCATATCGTTATTATTGCGCTTCTTCTGGTTCCTCTTATGATGAGCATTGTTGTCACCTTCTTTAACACAATAAGCTATGACCGGCTTATAAGCAATGTTGATAAAACCAACCGTTTAAACCAGGTTGTAAGAACAGAAGTCACAAATGAGCTTTGGGATATTGTCGCGGGTAACAAATCGTTCGGTTCGGGCAGTCAATACCAAATAATTGACAGCATTAATTCCTCTCTTCAGGACATTATGCGCACTACGCGGGACACCAGAAACAGGCAGATGCTGGAGGTTGCGGGCCGCGCGATGCAGACGCTTACCCGTTATGTGAACAGGCTTGGCAGTCAAATGGAAAACAATTTTACTGTTATTGAAAATGAGCGCATGCTGGATGAAATAAGGGGAGTTTCGGTTCTTGTATCCGAACTGCTGCAGGATTTTATCGTAAGGGAAATTGAATCGGCGGCGGCGGAGAATCAACAGATAAAAACAAGAGCGGTTGTTATCAGCATTGTTGAAGTAGTTATCATTATTCTCGCGGTTTTTATATCCATGTTTGTATGGATGTCTGTGGCAAAGAGCGTTGACAGATCGATAGGCTCCCTTGTTTCACTTTCATCCGCTATCGCCGAGGGAAATCTGGAAGCCAGGGCCGCACTGCCGCGTGTGCAGGAACTTGAAACGCTTACCGAGAACCTGAATATCATGGCGGATAAAATCAAAACCCTGCTTGACGCCAATATCCGCGAACAGCGCAATCTGCAAAAATCCGAGATGAGGGCGCTGCAGGCGCAGATTACCCCTCATTTTTTGTATAATACTATGGATTCCATCGTTTGGCTCGCGGAAGGGAACCAGAATGAACAGGTTATCTCCATAACCAGGGCTTTTTCCGACTTTTTCAGGATTTCCCTTAACCGCGGGGATGAGTGGGTCCGCGTTCAGGATGAGTTCAAGCATATCGAAAGTTATCTGACAATTCAGAAAATACGCTACCGCGACATTCTCGATTATTCAATTGAATATGAGCGTGAAATGGAACAGAAGATAATGCTGAAACTTCTGCTCCAGCCGTTGGTTGAAAACGCGCTGTACCACGGGATTAAAAACAAGAGAGGCAGGGGAACAATCAGCATCAGGGGCCGGCGGAAAGAGGGTTTCCTGTGTTTCAGCGTTGCAGATAACGGCATCGGAATGACACAGGCGCAGGCAGCGTCTGTTAAGGAGCAGCTGGCGCGGGGAACTGCGCCGCAGAAAACAGGCTCTCCCGCGCCCGTTATTGACTGGACTGCCGCAGGAGAAAAGGAGAACCGTATTTACGGCCTTTACAATGTGGCAAAAAGAATGGAACTGTACTATAACAGAATGGATCTTCTTGATATTCAAAGCGTTTACCGCGAAGGAACAACGGTGTCGCTGTTCATACCCGAACCGGAGACAAGGCAGAATGAAGGGCTTTCCCCTTTAAGAGGCGCAAATGTATAAGGTTTTTCTTGTAGAAGACGAGATTCTTGTGCGGGAAGGAATCCGCAATAACATTCCGTGGGATCAAACTCCTTATACTCTGGCGGGCGAAGCGCCTGACGGCGAAATGGCGCTTTCCATGATTCAGGACATAAAACCCGATATTCTGATAACGGATATCCGCATGCCGTTTATGGACGGTCTTACTCTTTCGCGTATTGTAAAAAAGACCCTGCCGTGGATTAAAATAATAATCCTTTCCGGTCATGACGAGTTTGAATACGCTAAAGAGGCGATATCAATAGGAGTAGAAGAATATCTTTTAAAGCCGGTTTCTTCGCAGGATATGCGCAAAACGCTGGATAAAATAGCGATGCGCATAGACGATGAAAAAGAAAAACTTTTAAATATGGAAAAACTGGCGGCCCAGGTTAGGTCTTCGACAGATATTCTGCGCGACAGATGGCTTGTCGATTTTATGAACGGCAGAATTCCCGCGGCGGACGCGATAGAGCAGGGCAGGGAGTTCGGAGTTGATCTTCTGGCGCGCTCATATATTGTACTGGCGGCGGGGATTATTTACCCCGCTGAAAAAGAAGATCAGCTTGTTCAGGTAAAGATAATATTTCAGCTAATACTTGAAAATTATCCGGGCAGCATATGGTTTGCCGAAGATGAAAAAAATTTTACTGTTCTTCTGAAGGAAATGTCGAATAACGATGAAGATTCCGCGTATGCTGCCGCTCAGGCGCTGAAATACGAAATTGAAAGAAAAACCGAATGCAGGGTAATGATAGGCGTCGGGCCTGACGCGCAAAGGATAGGAGAAGCCGCAAAGTCATTTTCAACGGCGCGTAAAATTGTCAATTACGGCATTTCGCGCGGTCTTTCGATCATTGCCGATGACAAGCTGCTCCCCCGCGAAGAAGGCGGTTTTGATCCGTCTCCGCTTCTCAGTATCAGCGGAGACATTTTCCTTACCAGGCTTAAATACGCGGCAAAAAAAGATATCGGTTCAATTATTTCTGAATATACCAAAGTCTTTAAAAATAACTTCAATGACAACCAGATGCTCGTTTTCTTCATTTTTGGCGAAATAATAATAGCAGCTTCCAAAATTGTGGAAGCGCTGGGCGGCGATATCAGAAATATCGCTCCTTACAGTCTGAACCAGAAGGATATTCAGGGTATCACGGAATCCGAAGAGATTTTCAATGAAAAAGTAAAAAATCTGCTTTCCGCGGTGATTGAGTACCGTGACGCTCATACGAAAGGCAGGTATCAGTCTATTATTATGAAAGCCAGGGATTATATAGACCGTAATTTCAGTTCGGCTGATATTTCACTGTATTCAACCGCTTCCTGCGTAGGAATCAGCCCAAATCATTTAAGCACGGTTTTTACCCAGGAAACAGGTGAAAATTTCATTGAGTATTTGACAAGGGTCCGGATTGACAAAGCTAAACAGCTTTTGTGGGAAACCTCAATGAAAAGCGCCGATATTGCGCATGAAACCGGTTTCAGCGATCCTCATTATTTCAGCAGCATTTTCAAGAAAAACACGGGGTTTTCTCCGAGGGAATTCCGCCTGTCAAAAAAATAAGAAAAAATTACACCTAATTTCGTAGAATATTCAATTTATATGGAACCTATACATTTATTTATTTTTTTAAATAAAAAATTTCATATAAATTCGTAATAAAAATCATGTACAAAGACAGTTAGTGCCTATATCATACTTTAATTAAACTTTTTTTATGGAGGAAAGTTATGAAAAAATTTATCGCAATTCTTTTGGTTCTCACTGTAGCGGCATCAATGGCATTCGCGGGCGGCGGCAAGCAGGCAGCGTCCGGACCAAAAAACATCACAATCGGTTTTGCGCAATGTAAGGCGGACGAGTCTGACTGGCGCATGGCGAACACAAGGTCAATGTTGAATTCATTCAATGTGCCCGGTTACCGCCTGATTATGTCAGATTCAAACAATGACGCGGCAAAACAGGTTGCCGATGTTCAGGGCTTTATTAACATGGAAGTTGACTATATAGTCATCGCCGCTGTTAACATGGACGGATGGGACACAGTTCTTAGAAACGCCAAGAACGCGCGCATTCCTGTTATTCTGGTAGACCGCAACATCAACGCCGCCGAAGATCTTTGGACATGCTATGTAGGCCCGGATTTCAAGGTAGAAGGCCAAAAAGCAACCGCCTGGATGGAAAAACATTTCGGCAGCAACCCTGTGAACATTGTCAATATTCAGGGACAGCTTGGCTCCGGCGCGCAGGTCGGGCGCAGCGCTGCTCTTGATGACGGTGTCGCAAAACACAGTAACTGGACTCTTCTTGCAAGACAAACCGGCAACTGGGGCACTGACACTGCGAAACAGATCATGACATCGTGGATACAGCAGTTCGGCGACAGGATCAACTGCGTTTACGCCGAAAATGACAATATGGCGGACGGCGCTATCCAGGCTCTTAAGGAAGCCGGAAAGAAAGTCGGTAAAGCCGATGGTGTCGCGATCATTTCTTTCGACGCAAACAGACCTTATCTTCAGATGACGCTCGAAGGGCTAATTAACTGTAACGTTGAGTGCAACCCTCTGCACGGGCCCAGGGTAAAGGGAATCATCGATAATCTTGAGAAGGGAATTCAGCCGAAGAAGATTGAGTACATCGAAGAAGAAGCATTCTTCTGGGATACAATCACACAGGCTATTATTGACGCCCGCCAGTATTAATAACGACTGATGAGAAGCGGGGAACAGGAATTTTTTCACTCCCCGCTCTCTGCTTCCGGCTCCTGACTCCTATTCGTTTTTACGGGAAAATATTTAATGATTGAAATGGGTAATGAAACGCAGCCCTCCCTGTTAACAATGAGAAATACCGGTATCTCTTTTCCAGGCGTACGCGCGCTCAATCAGGTTAATTTTACATTGCGTCACGGTGAAATACACGCTCTGATGGGCGAAAACGGAGCGGGAAAATCGACGCTTATCAAAGTGCTGACAGGCGTTTATCAGACAGATGAAGGAAGCGTTGCTATTGAAGGCGAACCTGTTTTCATTCGTTCCCCTTCAGATGCCCGCAAGCACGGCGTAAGCACCGTGTATCAGGAAGTCAATCTTTGTCCTAATCTTTCGGTAGCTGAGAATCTTTTCCTTGGACATGAACCGCGAAAAATGGGCCTCATTGACTGGCGCAAAATGCATACGGAAGCCGCCGGTTTACTGGAAAAATTGAATATCGCGGTAGACACGGGAGCGCAGCTTGACAGCTGTTCAATCGCGATTCAGCAGTTGATAGCGATTGCGCGCGCCGTAATGGTAGATTGTAAAATTCTGATTCTGGATGAGCCGACATCCTCCCTTGACGAGAGCGAAGTGCAAAAGCTTTTCACGCTTATGAGGCAGCTGAAAGATCAGGGCGTGGGAATTATTTTTATTACGCACTTTATCGAAGAGGTGTACAGGATATGCGACCGCATAACGGTTTTGCGTAACGGAAAGCTGGTCGGCGAATATGTAGCGCAGGATATGCCGCGCCTTGCGCTTGTGTCAAAGATGATGGGCAAGGCTCTGGATGATCTTGCTAAATTAAAGCCAGATGAAGATGAATTAAAATCTTACGAAGGCGAAATCCCGCTTGTGCAGGCGCACGGCCTTTCAAGCGGCGTTTCAAAGGTTTTTCCCTTCGATTTAAAAATATATAAAGGCGAAGTTATCGGTTTCAGCGGTCTTTTGGGTTCCGGACGGAGCGAACTTGTGCGCTCAATTTACGGCGCGGATAAGGCCGTTCACGGGAATTTATCATTAAAAGGAAATACTGTAAAAATAAAAAAACCTCTTGACGCCATGAAGCAGAGAATGGCGTATCTGCCGGAAGACAGAAAAGCAGACGGCATTTTTTCTGAACTTTCGGTAAGGGAAAATATTATTATCGCCCTTCAGACAAAATACGGATTATTCAAACGCATCAGCCGCAAAGATATGGAAAAGTACGCAGACGAGTATATAAAACTGCTCAATATAAAAACGCCGGGAAGCGAAACTCCGGTAAGGAGCCTGTCAGGCGGCAACCAGCAGAAAGTAATTCTGGCGCGGTGGCTTTTAACGAACCCGGAATTTATGATACTTGACGAGCCTACCAGGGGAATTGACGTAGGCACAAAAACAGAAATACAAAAACTTATTTTAAAACTGGCCTCCGAAGGCAGGAGCGTAGCCTTCATTTCCTCTGAACTGGATGAAATGCTGCGCACCTGTTCAAGAATGGCAGTAATGAGGGATCGCCGCAAGATCGGAGAATTAAGCGGCCAGGATATGAACCAGGAAAAAATAATGCAGACAATAGCGGGAGGCGAACATGCCTGAATTAATCGAAGCGCAGGCAAAACCGTTTTACAAAAGACTTCTGGAAAACCGTTCAATCTTTTCACTGGCGCTTCTGTTTATAATTCTGATTCAGAATATTATTACAACGCCGACATTTTTCAGCATGTCAATTACCAACGGGCTGCTTTCCGGTTATATACCAATAATTCTTGACGAAGCCAGCAGGCTGGTTATTGTTACGCTCGGCATGACACTGGTAACCGCCGTCTCAGGCGGGCAGGATATCAGCGTTGGATCAATTATGGCGATATCCGCGGCTTTCTGCGGTTTGCTGCTTAACGGTCCCGAATACAGAACTGATGTTTTCCATAACCCCTACGCGCTGGCGGTACTGGCAGGTCTTATGGGCGGCGCGTTATGCGGCGCTTTTAACGGGTTTTTGGTTGCCGTTCTGCGCATCCAGCCGATGATTGCCTCGCTTATTCTTTTTACAGCCGGGCGTTCAATAGCCAAACTTATAACATACAGTCAGACAGTTTACATTATGAACCCTGTTTTTAAATACCTTGGCGTTCAGATACCCGGCATACCAATCAGGACAACAATCATTGTCTCTGTTTTAATGATAGTGATTGTTACAGCGGTTGTAAAATTTACAAGCCTTGGGCTTAATATCGAAAGTATAGGCATTAACAGTTCCGCCGCCCGCCTTGTCGGAATTAATTCCACATTAATCAAATTCATGACATTTGTTATCTGCGGGCTTTTGTGCGCCGTAGCAGGGCTTATGGCTTCCAGCGCTGTCGGCAGCGTGAACTCCGATGAAATCGGCAGGGCTATTGAACTTGACGCGATACTGGCCGTTGCCCTCGGAGGCACGCTTCTTGGCGGAGGGAAATTCAGCATAGCAGGTTCTGTGATAGGAGCGTATACAATTCAGGCGATCACTACGACAATGTACGCAATGCAGGTGCGCGCCGATCAATTGAATGTGTTTAAGGCGATTGTAATAGTCATATTGATTGTTATTTCAAGCGATGTTTTCAGGGAGAAAATGAAATTTTTTACAGTGCGGGTAAAAAGGTAAAATATGGGCGATTTGAAACCGGCGGCTCTTTCCGTAAAAAATAAAAATCTCGGCAATACAGGCATTCTGCTGATAATCACAATCGCTCTTTTCCTTGTTCTTTACATAACATCTGTTGTTTTATTTAAAGAAAGCAACTTTGGAAGATACACAATGTTCTTTAATACGTTCTTTAATGAAAAACCGTATCTTCTCGCTCTTTCGCTCGCGTTAACTGTTGTTATGATAGCCGGAAGCATAGACATCTCAGTCGGCGGGGTAGTCGGACTTGTAGCGATGGCTATTTCCGTGCTGCTTACAGAACACGGGATAAACGCTTTTTGGTCAATTCCTGTAGCTTTGGGCATTGGGCTGGCTTTTGGAATAGCGCAGGGTTTCCTTGTCGGCTATATGAACATCCAGCCGTTCATTGTAACGCTTGTCGGCATGTTTTTCGCGCGCGGCATGATCAGCGTTATAAGACCGGTGTCAGTTCCGATAACAAATCCAGTTTTCCTCGCATGGTCAGACGCGAAACTGTACATTCCGTTTTTGTACAATGTGCGCCGTAACGGCACTCACGATGTCGCATACCTTGTTCCCGCCGGCATTGTCGTGCTAGTTGTCCTTGTCATTATAATAATTTTGCTTAAATACACAAGATTCGGACGCTCGCTTTACGCTGTCGGAGGAAACGCGCAAAGCGCTCTGCTTATGGGTATCGATCCGCAAAGAACAAAATTCCTGGCCCATGCGCTGGCCGGTCTTTTATCCGGGATTGGAGGTTTGGTCTTTACCCTCGGCATGCCGTCAGGCAGCCCTGATTACGGGCGCACTTACGAAATTCACGCTATTTCGTCAAGCGTAATAGGCGGCGTTATGTTTTCGGGCGGAGTGGGTCTTCCCATTGGGACGTTCTTCGGAGTGCTGATAAACCTGCTTGTACAGCGGGTTGTGCCGCTTCTTGGGCTTCTTGAAGCCTCATGGCCTACTATTATTACGGCCGTTTTTCTTCTGGCGTTTATTGTTTTGCAAAGCGTATTGTCCATAGTCAGTAAAACCGATTCAGGGGCGCCTTCCTGGCTGCGAATACGGAAGGCAGTGATTTTTAAAAAGAAAGAGGAACTTACAGGGATCAGTCCCTGATTAGTTATAAAAGTTTACCTGTTGTTGGGTAAACCAAAAATCAATTTTTTTTGGAGGAAAAAATTATGAAAAAAATTCTTGGCATTTGCGTAACGCTGCTTCTTGCTGTCAGTATGCTGGCTTTTGCCGGTGGCGGCAGACAGCGCGCAGCGGCAGACGGCGGCAAGGTCCAAATCTCCTACTCATTCTGGGGGACGCCGGATGAAGCCCGTGATGTGCAAAAAGTAGCGGATAAATTCAACGGAGAGCAGAACAAGATTCAGGTTACCGTTGTGCAGATTCCCCATGACACCTATGAAGCTACGCTCAACACAAGAGCGACTGCCGGGACATTGCCTGACTGCGGAATCATGAGCGAAGCCGCTACATTGCAGTATGCAACTAACGGTATGCTGGCCGATGTATCGGGAATGTACGCGGCAGGCGAATCAAAGCCGTTGGACAGCCTCGCGTTCAGGGGACCGGACGGCAAAGTCGTAGCTTACTCGGTAGCCAATGAAATCCTGCTGCTGTATTACAACAAGGATATGTTCGACAAGGCCGGAGTGCCGTATCCGCCGGCCGCCGCCGACAAGGCATGGACATGGGATGAATTTGTCGCGACAGCGAAAAAACTCACTTTGGACGCCAACGGCAGGACTCCGAATGACGCGGGTTTTGATCGCAACAGAATCGTGCAGTACGGCGCGATGGTGGAAACGCTTACATGGCAGCTCGAAGTATGGGCGCTCAGCAACGGCGGCGGCTTTTACAGCAAGGACGGCAAGCAGGTAATTATCGACCAGAACGCCGCGATAGACGCAATTCAGAAAGTAGCGGATCTGCATACAAAAGATCTTGTCGCGCCCCTTTCACCAGGCCTTACCGATGACGGTATTCAGCGGTCAATCATCGCCGGTACTGTCGCGATGGCGACAGGCGGACAGTGGAATGTTGGAACCTGTCTGGCGACAGCGCGCGACAAGGAAGGACTCAATTACGGCGTAGCGGTTCTTCCCTACATGAAGGAACTTGTTACCATTAATACCGGCGGCCCCAATGTAGTGTTCAGCCAGTCCAAAAATCAGAAAGAAGCGATGGAATGGCTCAAGTGGTACGCGCAGGAAGAGAACAGCTGGTTCCTTATTGAATCCGGCATCTGGATGCCTGTGCTGGAGAAATGGTATACCGATGAAACCTACACAAGAAAATGGGTCGGAAATCCGAATTTCCCGCCGTATGATCAGTACAAGAGCGCGGTTGTGGATTTCGCCGCAAAGTACGCAAGGCCTACTTCCTGGTATTTTGTGAACAACACCATCGACTTTAACAACCTTCTTCAGTCTGTACTGGGCGAAGTCTGGACAGGCAACAAAACAGCGCGGGATGCCATCACTTCAAACGCGGCGGCTCTGCGAAGGGCGCACTCAGGTCAGTGATTTGTGAATAGTGACTTGTGAGTAGCAGCTAACAGTTGACAGTAAAATGCCGGCTGTAAAAAGAGAGTAACAGGGAAAGGCGGCGGAAAATGCGTAAACAGGGTTTGTCAAAGGCTTCGGTTCACGAGGCGAGGGTTGCGTATCTGTTTCTGATACCGGCGTTTGTGGGCCTTAGTGTACTGACCTACGGGCCTCTTGCCGCCGTTTTTTCCCTGAGTTTTTTTAACTGGAGAGGCGCTCTTGCACCGACATTTGCTGGATTTGTCAATTATATCCGCCTGTTTACAGAAGATCCCTATTTTATCGATTCTATAAAGGTAACAAGTTATTTTTCGCTATTGTCGGTGAGCGGCTGTATGGTTTATTCCCTGGCGGTGGCAATGCTTTTAAACAGGAAAATACCGGCAAGAGGTTTTTTCCGCGCGGTTTTTTACCTGCCGTATGTTCTGCCCGCAGTTGCCGTGTATATCGGCTGGTCGTGGCTTTACGAAAGCAATTTCGGTTTATTCAATTATATTTTAAGCCAGCTTGGGATTAACAAGGTAAGGTTTATTGCCGATCCGAAACTGGTTGTGCCTTCCCTGGCTGTTATCGCCGTCTGGCTGTCCGGGAATTTAATCGTTATATTCCTTGCAGGCCTGCAGAATGTTTCAAGGGTATATTACGAGGCCGCAGAAATTGACGGGGCAAACTCGTGGCAGAAGTTCTGTCATGTTACCATTCCCGGCATGACGCCCATTATTTTTTATAATTTATTAATGTCGCTTATTACCAACATGCAGATAGTAACGCCGGCCCTCGCGCTGACATCAGGCGGGCCCGGCAACTCATCCATGTTCATAAGTTATTTGATGTACAGATATGCGTTTGTATCAAGCCGCCTTGGTTATGCCAGCGCGATATCATTCATATTTTTTATTATTGTCGCGGTTTTTACCGGCATCCTCTTCGCCACGTCCAAAGAATGGGTGTTCTATGAAGGAGGCGAGAAATGAGTTCATATAAAAACCGCATTAGGCACGAAAAAATATTTAACTGTTTTTCATTCGCGGGATTGGTTTTAATTACCGTCGCCGTTATTTTTCCTGTGTGGTGGATATTCCGGTCAAGCCTTATGAATAACGCCGAGCTGTTCGCGTGGCCTCCTTCGTTCTATCCCAAAAGATGGCTGTTCTCCAATTACGCGCAGGCGCTGAAATATTTTCCGTTTTGGCGTTATTTTTCCAATACAATGATAATAATTGTTCCTTCTGTTATCGCAGGAACATGCACCGCCACATTGTGCGGTTACGCGTTCGCGCGCCTGCGGTTCCCCGGTAAACGTTTTATTTTTTCCCTGTGCGTGGGTTCAATGCTGCTTCCGAATATTGTCACCCTTGTTCCTCTTTACATAATGTGGACCCGCTTTTTTGGCATTGTAGATTCTTATCTGCCTTTGATTCTGCCTTTCTTCTGCGGAGGCGGGGCTTTTAATATTTTTCTTATCAGGCAGTTTATCCGCACTGTTCCGCGCGAGCTTGATGAAGCCGCGATTATAGACGGCGCCGGGTACTGGACAATCCTTACAAGAATAATTGTGCCTGCGATAAAACCGGCCATGATAGTAGTCGCTCTTCTGCTTTTTATTCTTTTGTGGAACGATCTTCTGCAGCAGACGATTTATATTCACTCAACTTCCAAATTTACCATAGCCATAGGACTGATTCAGTTTAAAGGTTCTTTGTATACCGACTGGTCAATGCTGATGTGCGCTACCTGTATGTCTTTTGTTCCGGGGCTTGTTTTTTATCTGATTGGGCAGAAATATTTTGTAGAAGGAATTGTTTTAACGGGCATGAAGAATTAGCGCCTTCCGGATAATATGTATCTGTCGTATAGACAGCCTGCCTTATGAATTTTTAAAGGAGCCTTTGCATGAAAGCAAAAATGACATTGCACAAAGAATTTTCAATAGGAGAAACGGATAAACGTCTTTACGGCTCATTCATTGAGCATTTAGGCAGGGCTGTTTACACAGGCATATATGAACCCGGACATCCGCAGGCGGATGAATCAGGTTTCAGGAACGACGTTGCGGCGCTTGTTAAAGAGCTTGATGTTACTGTTGTCCGTTACCCCGGAGGAAATTTTGTTTCAGGATATAACTGGGAGGATGGAGTTGGACCGCAGGATACCCGCCCTGTGCGTCTGGATTTGGCATGGAGCGCGAAAGAAAGCAATTGTTTTGGAACCAACGAATTTGCAGCATGGGCAAAGAAAGTCAATACAGAAGTGATGATGGCGGTAAACCTTGGAACGCGCGGTTCACGGGAAGCGGGTAATTTGGTAGAGTACTGTAATTTTTCTGGCGGCACATATTACAGCGACCTGCGCCACAGCCACGGCGCGGCGGATCCCCACGGAATCAAATTATGGTGCCTTGGCAATGAAATGGACGGCCCCTGGCAGATTTGTCATCGTACAGCCGAAGAGTACGGCAGGATTGCGCTTGAAACCGCAAAAATTATGAAGTGGACTGACCCCTCGATTGAGCTTGCCGCCTGCGGCAGTTCTTTTATCCGTATGCCGGGTTTCGGCGACTGGGAAAAAACAGTGCTTGATCATGTTTACGAATACGCGGACTATATTTCGCTTCATACATATTTTGCCGACCGCGAAAACGATGTTCCGAATTTTCTTGGCCGCAGTCTGGAGATGGACCGTTTCATTAAAATCGTGGCCGGAATTTGCGATCTTGTAAAAGCGAAAAAAAACAGTAAAAAAACTGTTAATCTTTCTTTTGATGAATGGAATGTGTGGTACCACTCAAACGAAGCGGACAGAAAAATTGAAAAATGGACGCAGGCGCCGCCGCTTTTGGAAGATGTTTATACGATGGCCGACGCTCTCGCGGCGGGATGTATGCTTATTACATTGCTTAAAAACGCGGACAGGGTAAAAATCGCCTGTCTTGCGCAGCTTGTAAATGTTATCGCGCCCATCATGACGCGGCAATCAGGCGGCGCGTGGCGGCAGACGATTTTTTATCCGTTTATGGACGCTTCACGTTACGGAAGAGGAACTGCGCTTCGCTGTCCTGTCAGCGTTGATAAATACGATTCGCGCGAATTCTGCGATATTCCATATCTTGAGGCTGTCGGGATTTACAATTCATTTAAAAATGAAATTAACATTTTTGCTGTTAACAGAAATCTGCAGGAGGAGATAAATCTTGCCGCGGAAATAGCGGGTTTTGGAGATATTCATTTTACAGAACACAGGGCGCTGCGAAACGCCGATCTTAACGCCTGCAATACAGTCTTACAGGAAAATGTAAAACCTGAAGTTTTACCGGGCGGCAGACTTGACGGAAAGGCCGGAGCAAAACAGCTTGAAATAAATTTACCGCCTGCATCATGGAACCTTATAAGGATGTCAGTTAAATGAAAAAATTAAACCTTTGCGCGCATCCTGTTTTAAATACGCCGCCTCTTTCATCAGTCCGTATTGACGATTCAGTGTGGAACCGTTACGTCTCGCTTATTCCTGACAAGGTTATTCCATATCAATGGGAGGTGTTAAATGACAGAGTAAGCGATGCGCCCGCGAGCCGCTGCCTTAATAATTTCCGGATAGCCGCAGGAGAAGCGGAAGGTTGTCATAAGGGCATGGTTTTCCAGGATTCTGACGCCGCAAAGTGGCTTGAAGCTGTGGCTTACAGCCTGGCGAGCCGTCCCGATCCGCAGCTTGAAAAAAACGCGGATGAACTTATCGCTCTTATAGGACGGGCGCAGGAAAAAGACGGTTATCTTAACACCTACTTCAGTCTTAATTACCCGGATGAAAAATGGAAGAACCTGACAGAAGGCCATGAACTCTACTGCGCCGGACATTTTATCGAAGCCGCCGCCGCCTATTTTCAGACTACAGGAAAAAAAGCTTTTCTGGAAATTGTATGCCGTATGGCTGACCTTATCTGCGAAACTTTCGGCGCGCAGGAAGGAAAAATACACGGTTATCCGGGGCATCCTGAAATAGAGCTGGCCCTTGTGCGCCTGTATCGCGTAACGGGAACGAAACGCTATCTGGAAACCGCCGGATATTTTGTGGAAGAACGCGGAAGAAAGCCCAATTATTTCCTTGAAGAGATGAAAAGAGCGGACTTCCGCCATATATTCCCGGTTTTTTCAACTTATGATCCGGCGTATTCACAGTCTCATCTGCCTGTCAGACAGCAGGAAACCGCCGAAGGGCATGCTGTCCGCGCGCTGTACCTGTATTGCGCGATGGCGGACCTTGCCGAAGAATACGGTGACAGCGGGCTGCTGAACCGCTGCCGCTTGCTTTGGGATAACATTGTGCAAAAGCGCATGTACATAACGGGCAGCGTAGGATCATCAGGGCATCTTGAGCGTTTTACAGTTGACTACGATCTTCCCAACGACTCAAATTATTCTGAAACCTGCGCATCCATAGCCCTTGCGATGTTCGGCCAGCGAATGGCAAAAGTTACAGGAGAAGCGTCCTATTTTGACACAGTGGAACGCGCGCTTTACAATACAGTCCGAAGCGGCATCTCTCTGGAAGGAGATCGCTATTTTTATGTTAACCCGCTGGAAGTCATGCCTGAAAACTGCATTGAGAATACTTCGCGTTCCCACATAAAGCCTGTGCGCCAGAAGTGGTTTGACTGCGCCTGCTGCCCGACAAATGTCGCGCGGACATTCACAAGCCTTGGGCAGTATATGTATTTTATAAATGACGATGAACTTTACATCAATCTGTTTATTCAAAACGAAGCGTCTTTTGAATTGGGCGGAAAACAGGCTGACCTGTCGCTTAAAACTGATTATCCCAAAACTGGCCGGATAAAAATCGCGGTAAAAGCCGGCGGACAGGCTTTTTCCCTTAATATCAGGATGCCGTTTTTCGCCGAAGATTTTTCCGTTATCATAAACGGGGAAACGCATGGTCAATCGTTTAAGCCTGAAAAGAGCAAAGGATATTTTCGCATAACAAAAACATGGAGCGATGATGAGGTAATTGTTTCTTTTACGGTAAAACCGCGCCTTGTTTACCCTAATCCCCGCGTCAGTCAGAATTGCGGAAAAGCGGCAATTGCCCGCGGCCCTGAAATTTTCTGTTTTGAGGAAACAGATAACGGACCCAATCTTTCTTCTCTCTCTTTGGATACAGGTTCTCCCCTGGAGGAGTGTCTTTGCGATGATGTTCCCGGCGGTATCGTTATAAAGGCAAAGGGAAAAAGACTTGTTATTCCCGCGCAGCCTGATTCATTTTGCGAAAAATATATTCCCTGTCAGGAAGAAACCGTTCTTGCCGCCGTACCTTATGGTTTCTGGGGTAACAGGACGCCGGGAGGGATGCTTGTCTGGATTCGCTGCTAGGCGGCTAAACCAGTTCATTTCTTATTTCGCCGGAGGTTACTCTGGCCTGTTCGAATTCAAAATCGTCAATTTGCCGAATAAGCTGTTCTTTCAATGTTATGCTGACAGGGAAAAGACGCAGTTCATTAATATGTTTCCTGCTGTCAGGATTTCCCATATCTATTAGTTTATCCAGTTTATCAAGCAGTTCCAGCGCGGTTTTTCTGTCAAGAAAAGCCGCATCCTCACTTTGCGCCGCAGGAGATGATAGTTCCAGTTCTTTGATAATATTATTGAATTCCGAAAGAACAACATTCAGTTCCGTACCAAACTCTTCAAGCTGCATCGTCGTTATCTGATTGCCGTTTTTTAGCCGGGTTTCAATATCCTCGGCGGCTTTCTGCAGTATTGTCTTTCCCAGCTGCCCTGCGTTGCTTTTTAATGTGTGCGCGAGTCTGTGCGCCAGTTTTATATCGCCGGCTTTAATTGCCTGTACGATTTCATTGTACCTGTTCTTGTTGTCCTTTGCAAAATTTATTATAAGCCTCTGGCGCAGTTCGTTTTCCGCCTGCTGCTGCTGAATTTCATCCACCGAATGCCATTTTACCGGAGTAAAGTACTTCATCAGGCAATGCCATAACTCCTGCGAGGTAAACGGCTTTCCTACGCAGTCATGTATGCCGCTTCTCCTGTACACTTCAATGTCATTTGACATTATGTTAGCTGTCATTGCCACAATCGGGACGCCGGTGTCAAGCTCGATGATTTTTGACGCCGCTTCAAGTCCGTCCATAACGGGCATGTGCATATCCATGAAAATCAAATCAAACTGCTTTTCGCCAGAATCGAAGCGGCTTTGAACCAAATCCAGTCCTATTTTCCCATTATTGGCGACGACTGTTTTCAAACCCACCCTGGAAAGATGCTCGCAAATAACCTGCTGATTCATGGTGTTGTCTTCGCATAACAGGATTTCGCCTTCAAAAGTCGGCTTTTCAAGTTCGTTAAGCACAATTTTTACATTGGAAAAATTCTTGTCAGTTTCATCTATTGTGTCAAATGTCAGGGCAAAGCTGAATTTGCTGCCAACTCCGGGAACGCTTTCCAGTGAAAGTTTTCCGCCCATCATTTCTATTATATTTCTTGTTATTGTAAGTCCAAGCCCTGTGCCGCCGTATTTGCGTGTTGTGCCGGATTCAGCCTGCGTAAACGGATCGAAAACCTTTTCAATCTGTTCTTTTGTCATGCCGATGCCTGAGTCTTTTATCTCAAAATGAATCATGACGGATTTTTCGCGTATTTCCTTGATCGCGGCATGCACTTTAACCATGCCGGTATTGGTGAATTTTACGGCGTTGGAAAGAAGATTTAAAAGAATCTGACGCAGTCTTGTCGGATCTCCCAGCGGTCTTCTGCCCATATTCGGTTCTGTATAAAAGTGCATCATCAGGCCTTTTTCAATCGCTTTTGGCATGATCAATACCTTGCAGCTCGTAAAAAGTTCATGCATATCAAAGGGAATATTTTCCAGTTCAAGTTTGCCGGATTCTATTTTGGAGATGTCAAGAACGTCATTAATAATCTGAAGCAGCCATTCCGCGTTTGTTCGGATCTTGTTAAGGTAATCCTTTGTTTTGGGAGGGATATCGCCGTCCAGCGCAAGCTCGGAGAAACCGATGATACTGTTCATCGGCGTCCTTATTTCGTGGCTCATATTGGCAAGAAAAGCTGACTTGGAGCGCGATGCCGCAAGCGCCGCTTCTTCAGTTTCCTTCCGCCTGGTTATATCGCGCGCTATCGCGATAAGCCCTATTATATTGCCGTTCTGTATCAAGGGCGCCCTGACTGTTTCAAGAAACCGCGCTGAACCGTCAGTATCAGGCAATGTTTCTTCCGTTATAATCATGCGGCCTTCATTAAGAACCGCGTTATCCGCTTCCATGATTCTCAAGGCTACATCCGCTGTAAATTTTAAAGCGTCAATATCGGTTTTTCCGATTATATCTTTTTCGTTTGTTCCGGTGAACTTCTCCGTTACCCTGTTGCATTGCGTATAATGCAAATTCAAGTCCTTGCAGTAAATAATATCGGGAATGGAATCGAATATTGTCTGAAGTTTCAGGGTTTGAAGCGACAGCTCGTGCGTTTTCTTGTCTACAAGATTTTGCAGATGTGCGCCGGTACGCCGGCTTCTTATAAAAAGAACAATAACAAGCGCAAGCACGCACAAGGTAAGAACGGAAGAGCCTATCAGCCACGGAAACTGCGCTCTTACCAGTTTGCTCCTGTAATCGTATGTTTTTCTCAGCCATTGATCCGAGATGTTCCTTGTATCGATCATGCCGAGAGCTTTCTCAAGTATGGAACACAGAACAACCTGATCTATGTTAAGTCCGAATGTCATGCTGATTGTTGTGTCAAAAACAACATTTGCTTTATAATCCGGAAGCTCCAGGTAATGGGTAAGGTATAAAATTCTTTTCTGGTTTGCCATTACCATTTCCACTTCCCCGCGCTGAAGGGCGGCGAAGGCTTCTTCCATTGATTCAAATTCTACAGTATTCATGTGATTGGGAAACCATTTGCTGAAAAGTTCCGTGTATGCGGTATTTCTGGCAAGGCCTACTTTAACGTATAAAATTTCATTTACTTTCATGTCAGGAAAATCGTATTTTGATATTAGCGCGTAATGGTCGATCATTTGATCCACATTGGGCCATAGAAAAAGGCCTGAACGTTCTGACGATTGAATTAAATCGGGAGCCAGCGCTATTTCCCCGTTTTTGAGCATTTCAAATATTTCCGGCCAATCGGTTTTTTCATCATTGACGCGTTCAAAGGCGAGTCCGGAAAGGTCTGAAATTTTCCCAAGAATATCAACGAAAATGCCTTTCCATTCATTATCACGCTTGTCATAAAAACTGTCAGGGTAATTGCCGGGATCCATTGCGATAGGTATGGGCGTCATGCGGTGTTTTAGTACGAAATTGCGTTCTTCAATTGACAGCTGTCTGTAGAGTTTATATTTGTAATATTCCCGTTCGCCCTCGTTGTATAATCTGGTCATATAGCGTATGCCGTCTTCTTCCAGTATTTTTTCAACAACAGATATAATTGGTTTAAGAGCCGGATCCTGCGTTGTCAGGGAGACATTCCTGTAAATCAGCGGGTAAAAATGCTGCGCGATAATGTCGCTGTGCTGAATAAAATTCGCCTCCGCAGGGCCTGTGTAATAAAAAGCGTCGATGCGTCCGTTTGACAGCGCGCTGTGAACAAGGTTTATATCGTCTAACAGAACGGTTTCATAAGCGCCGCCTGCAAGTTCAGCGGTGACAGTATAAATTGTGGAAGTTCCGGCAATGAAACCGCAGCGTACCGGCCTCTCTTTGATAATTTCATTTAACGGCCTGCTTCTGGCAAGACGGTAATATTTTAACGGGCGCGAAGCGATGCCGCTTGTCATATAGTAAATTTTTTTACGCTCTTCTGTTTCAGTCAATTCGCCGGTAAAGGAAATTTCTTTTGATTCAAGGCCGTCCAGTATATCGCGAAACTCGTATAATTTGGGCCGGAACGGTATTCCGAAAAGCTGCGAGAACCATTCGCAGAGCAGGGCAGTGTATCCCATTACATCGCCGTATTCGCTTTCAAACGCTTCGGTACTCAGCGGCATTCCGTAAATAAAAGAATTATAATTTTTTTTAAGGTTTTCGATATCCCTTATTTCATCTTCTGTTATTCCCGGAACATCCATGAATGAAGCATATCTTAAGGACTCGTTTTCCCTGACGGATGCCGGTTTATTGCATGATAATACTGGAAAAAGCGAAAATATTGCTGTCAGGAAAAAAACAGCATTACTTAATGAGATTTTGCTTTTTTTTAAAAGCATTAGTTCAGCCCTTTCTTTATTTTTCCAAGTGAAATAAGAGCCTGATCAAAATTATAATCTTCCATCTGCTGGATAAGGGCGTAAATTAAATCCTTGTCTCCTTCGATCCGCAGAATGCTGCTGATTTGATTTAAACTCTCCGGATTTCCCATATCAATCATAAGTTCAAGTTTATCAATTAATTCCAGCGCTGAATGAGTGTCAAGCATTTCGGCTTGGTCACTGGGTAATTGAACATTAGTTTCTTCCGGGTTCTGGGCAAGTTCTTCCGTAAGTTGCGATATGACCATTGCCAGTTCGTTCTCCAGAATCTTGAGCTGTTCTTCTGTTACAAGATTTTTGCCGTCTTTAAGACGGTTTTCGACAACCGAGGCAGTTCTTTGCAGAAGAATTTTTCCAATTTGCCCTGCGCTTGTTTTTAATGAGTGCGCGAGACGGTGCGCGAGTTTTATATCCTGCATCTGCAGAGTCTGCGATATTTCCTGGGCTTTATTCTGATTATTCTTAATAAACAATTCATGAAGAGACCGCAGAAATTTCGCGTCCAGATCAATCTGGGTATTATCTTCGGCAGCGCCGCTTTCACTGTGACTTTCATCTTCCTTGTGGCGGTTTATGGGCGTCAGGTACTTTAATAAACAGCGCCACAGTTCCTGGGACGTGAAAGGTTTGCCTACACAGTCATGGAGGCCGCTCATTCTGTATATTTCCCTGTCATTTGACATAATATTCGCGGTCATTGCTACAATCGGAATGCCGGCCTTAAGTTCAATAATCTGCGAAGCTGCCTCAAGACCGTCCATGACGGGCATATGCATGTCCATAAAAACAAGATCAAACTGTTTTTCCCCGTTTTCGATGCGGCTTTTAACCATATCAACGCCGATTTTGCCGTTTTCCGCCACAACTGTTTTTATTCCGACCCTTGCCAGATGCTCGCAGATAACCTGCTGATTCATCAGGTTATCTTCGCATAACAGGACCTCGCTTTCAAACAGCGGTTTTTCAAGTTCGTTAAAAATAACTTTATGTTCAAATCTGTCCTTGTCTGTTATGTCCACAGTGTCAAATGTCAGATCGAAACTGAATTTGCTCCCGATTCCGGGCGAGCTTTCTACAAAAAGTTTTCCTCCCATCATTTCAATTATATTTCTGGTTATTGCAAGACCAAGTCCCGTACCGCCGTAGTTAAGCCGGGAATCAGATTCCACCCGGGCAAACGGCGCGTATATTTTTTCTATTTGTTCCTGCGTCATGCCGATGCCGGAATCTTTTATTTCAAAATGCATGGTGATGGTTTTTTCGCTGATATCAGTTATGTCAGAAAGAATTTTAACCATGCCCGTATTGGTATATTTTATGGCGTTTGAAAGAAGGTTTACAAATACCTGACGCAGCCTTGTCGGATCGCCAAGCGGCCTTTTGCCCACGCTCGGTTCGGCGTAAAAGTGAAGCAGGATTCCTTTTTCAACGGCCTTTGGCATTACCAGTGTTCTGCAGCTGATGAACAAGTCATGTATATCAAGAGGAATATTTTCCAGCTCCATGTTGCCGGATTCAATTTTTGATATATCCAGTATGTTATTGATAATCTGCAGCAGCCACTCGCCGTTTAAAATAATTTTTTTAAGATAGTCTCTTGTCAGAAGTGAAATATCCCCGTCCAGGGCAAGCTCTGAAAAACCCATTATGCTGTTCATGGGCGTTCTAATCTCGTGGCTCATATTGGCAATGAAAGCCGATTTGGATCTGCTTGCGTTCTGCGCGGCTTCAAGCGCGGTTTCCAGTTCATTTTGATACTTCTTAAGTTCAACTGTGCGCGCCTGCACAAGGTCTTCCAGCCGTTTGCTTTCGCTGCGTTTTATCTGTAATAACCTGAAGGTAAAAAAAAGACATAAAACAAGAGCAAGCACAATTACTGAAAGCAGTACGCGCACAAGAACCGCGTTTATGCCTTGATTTGAAGCATGGGCTGAAGACTGGCTCTGCGCCAGAATAATTGTATATTCGCCCCGTTCCGGGGTATTCCCAATTTGTTCCTTTCCGGCATAACTGCCGCAAGCCGAAAGCATCGCCAAAAGTAGAATCATTATGGCAATGAACCTGATGAAATTACTCTTTGTTTGACTATTTTTTAGATCCATAAGATAGTATTTTATCATATTTTGTCAGTTTCTCAAGTGGAAAGAAGAAATTATAAATTGTTAAAATAAAGTCAAAAAATATCTTGACCGCCTTTAATATAGTTGATATAATACCTCAGTCCGCAAGGGTTATCAAATAATAGGCTGTTTGTTATTTTAACAGGCGGTAAAATATGACAGACAAAAAAATAGTTTTGGCGATTGACGATAATGTTCAGCAGCTTAATGAATATAAATATTTTCTGGTTTCTCAGTACGATTTGCGCGTTGTAAAATCGGCTTGTGAAGCCCTTAATTTTCTGAATTCCAGCAGCGCGGATATTATTCTCCTGGACATTGAAATGCCGGATATTTCCGGTTTTGAATTTCTGGAAGATATCAGAAGAATTCCCAGATATGCAAATGTTCCGATAATCATAGTCAGCGGTAATTCAGGGCCGCAGTTCATGGAAAGAGCGGGAAGTTCAGGCGCTGTTGATGTCCTGACAAAGCCTGTCGAACCCAATATGCTGGTTGATGTAATTGAAAAAGCGCTGATACACGCGCATTAAAACGTATTTAAAGTTATAAAGATAAAATGGCGGACAGTTCCTGGTGCAGTGAATACAGTTTTTCCCTGAATATCGGATATCTTTGCCTGCAATAGCCAATATCATGGCCTTTAACTGCAATTTCCAGTTCCAGCGCGGTTTCGGACAGTCTGGAAGCGCCTATGGCGGCAAGCATGGATTTTAATCCATGTATAGAAGTTGTAAAACGTTTATTGTTATTCGCTTCCAGGAAAGCGGCCATATTATTGCATTCGGGCAATATTTTTCTGTGCAGAATATTCAGGGCTTTGCGGTAAATTTCTTCCTTGCCTGACAGATGTTTCATGCCTATTGCCGTGTTAATTTCCTTAATCGCGCTTACGCTGTTTAAAAAGACACTCTGTGTTTTTTCCTCAGAATCGCGCGCCGCCGGTTCAATGCCTTCGTATTCCTGAAAAAGTTCAGGCGTTCCCGGGATTGCGTCTTTTTTTACATTCAAAGGCGACAGCCATTCTTTCAGGATTTCATCAAGTTCCCTTATGCCGATTGGTTTGGATAAAAAGCCGTTAAATCCGCTGGTAAGGAATATTTCCCTCATGCCGGAAACGGCGTTAGCTGTCAATGCAATCACAGGAAGGCCTTTTAATTTGGAAATATTGCCTACGCAAACGCCGCCGGAAATCCCGGAGCTTTTTTTCTTCCGGAATGTTTCTTCTTCCCATTTTCTTATTTCCTGCGTAGTCTCCATTCCGTCCATTCCGGGCATCATGTGATCCATAAACACAAGGTCATACTTGTTGCGTTTTATTTTTTCTATTGCTTCCTTTCCGTTAGCCGCCGTGTCTATTTTAAGTCCGTACGGAGAAAGCATACCCTTTGCCACATACAGGTTCATGTCCATGTCGTCAACAACCAGAACGCGCGCGCCGGGAATTTGTTCGCGGATAAAATTCTGATTTTTTCTGGATTTTGCCTCATAACTTGATCTGAATTGATTGAGTTTATCCGCGTTTTCTTTTCCTATCTTTTGCGCTCCGGTGTTTCCCTGGGGCAAACGGACAGTAAAAACAGTTCCCTTGCCTGGTTCGCTCTGCGCGGTAATTTCGCCGCTCATCATACGGATAAAATTCTGAGTTATATTCATGCCAAGACCTGTGCCTTCTATTGTGCGGTTTGCTCCGGTGTTAAAACGCGAATATTCGTCAAACAGCTTTGCTACCTGATCTGATGTCATTCCCTGTCCGGTATCTTTCACGCGGAAAATCAGCATAACAATGCCGGGATTGGTTTCCTCATCCGTTTCTTCCTGGCTGATAGACAGTTCGATCTCGCCGGAATACGTATATTTAAAAGCGTTGGAAAGAAGATTGTTAAGAATCTGTTTAATGCGCAGTTCGTCCCCGTACAACTGCGACGGGACATTTTGATCAACGTTCAGGTTAAAGTCAACCGGTTTATTTTCGAATTTTATCAGATTAAAAAAAACTGTGTCATTAATAAGGCTGGCGACATCGTATTTTGCTTCAATTAATTCCAGTTTCCCGGCTTCTATCTTTGACATATCAAGTATGTCATTGATAATTCCAAGCAGCAAATCGCCTGAATTGAAAATCCTTGATAGCGCTTCTTTTATTTCATGCGGATGTTTTTCGTTCTGAAGCTGAATTTCCGATATTCCAAGAATGGCGTTAAGCGGAGTGCGTATTTCATGACTCATCCTCGCCAAAAAAGCCGATTTGGAATGATTTGCCTCATCGGCTGATTTTACGGCTTCTTCCAGTTCCTGCTGAAGCCTGACGAGTTTACGGATCTGATTGACGATTTGTATTTGATTGCGAACCCTGGATCTGACAATTTTTGTACTGAATGGTTTATGTATAAAATCAGAGGCGTTAAGATCAAGCCCTTTCTCCTCGTCTTCCACCTTGTCAAGGCCTGTTATGAATATTACCGGAATGTTTTGCGTAACCGGAGATATTTTCAGTTTCTCCAGCACTTCGTAGCCGTCCATATCAGGCATCAGAATATCCAGAAGGATTAGATCCGGTTTGTATTTGCCTGCCATTTCAATTGCGTTATACCCGCTTTTTGACATATAAACGCCGTATTCCGGGCTTAATATATTAATTAAAACATCGAGATTGGATTTTTCATCGTCTACAATAAGTATTTTGTTTTTTTCATCGTTATCCATTCAATTGACCTCTGATAAAACCGAAAGTTTTTCCGTAATTTTCCCGTAGTTCATCTGATTAATATTTTCCCTCAGCCACTGAACAAGACCGCTGTCCTGTTCGTATTCATAAATTTCAATTTCTTTAAAAAGCGCTTCTATATCCGCTGTTTTACATTCCCCGCAGGCCTGAGACAATTTGCAAAGAACATCAGCGTCCGGCCTGTCTTTTTTTATTATTTTTTTAATTTCCATTTTACATGGTAATACATTTTCAATTTCTGTTATAAGCTTTAAAGCGGTTTCAATAAAAAGCTGATTGTTATTCCTGATATATTCGTTATCGCCCGCTCTTGCGGCTTTTTCAAGAGCCTGCGCCTGATTGCCCAGCTCTTCGGCGCAGATGCCTCTGCATGATCCTTTAATTCCGTGAATTGCCGCTATGTAACCGCTGGAATCGGCGTCTTTAATAGCGTCAAGAAGAGGCCGTGTGTTAAGCGCAAATGATTTCAGAATATCAAGATATGTTTCCCAGACTCCCGCGAATCGCTCAATCCCCCTGCTTATGTCCAATCCCCTGATACCGGAAGTCAGAAGCCGCCTGTCATATCCTCTTCTTCTGTCGCCTCTTGCGGATCTCCTTTCGTAACCCGTGCGGCTGTCAAAAACTATTTCTCCGTCTATCAGAATTTGCCGGTTTCCAGAGGTTTTTTCCATTTCTTTATCGCGCACCCACCGTTTAATAACTGCGTCAAGGCTGTAAATATTGACTGGTTTGGATATAAAAGCGTTAAATCCCTTGCCTAAAAACATTTCCTCGTTTCCGGCAAGAGCGTTAGCTGTAAACGCTATAATGGGAATGGTTTTTGCGTATTCAGTTCCAATATCTTCGCGGATTATCCGCGCCGCTTCGATTCCGTCTATCAGCGGCATTATGTGATCCATAAAAATCGCGTTATATCTGATTTTCCCTTCGCGTATCAGGTCTATGGCCTGCTGTCCGCCGGATACGCAGTCAATCTGCATCCTGTAGGGTTTCATCAGGCCTTTTGCCACGTCAAGGTTTGTCATTATATCATCTACAACAAGCACCCGCGCGTAAGGCAGGCTTATCCGCTGAAGCTGTTTTTCCCGGCTTGCCTGATAATGGAAAGATTTTAATTTGCTTACGGTCTGCGGGCCCAATGTTTCAGCCGCCGCGATTTTTTGGGGAATTTCCACTTTAAAAAGGCTGCCTTTGCCGTATTCGCTTTCCACAAAGATGCGGCCGCCCATAATATCTACCATCATTTTTGTAATTGAAAGCCCAAGCCCGGTTCCTTCAATTTTTCTGTTGGCGTTTATATCCATCTGTGCGTAATCTGAAAAAATGGCGCCAAGGTTGCCGCTTTTAATCCCGATGCCGGTATCCATGACGGAGGCGATCAGCCAAACGACATCTCCCTGCGGCGCAGCTTTTATTATTAATTCCACAGTGCCTTCTTTTGTGTACTTAAAGGCGTTTGACAAGAGATTGTTTAATATCTGTTTTATCCGCAGATCGTCACCGTACAGGCGCTTTGGAAGATTTTCATCAATATTCAGCCTGAACTCAACCGGTTTTTCGCCTTTTCGCATAACGCTTTGGACAGCGGCGTCGTTTATCATTGCGGCAGTGTCATATTCAACCGGCGTAAATTTAAATTTACCCGCTTCTATTTTTGAAATATCAAGCACATCATTAACAAGGTCAAGAAGGGAAGCGCCCGCGCTTCCTATTTTTTCCACATTTCTCCTTGCCTCTTCGCTTAACCCTCCCGTTTCAAGAGTCATTTCCGCCATGCCGATAACCGCGTTAAGCGGGGTGCGCATTTCATGGCTCATCCTTGCGAAAAATTTATTTTTTTCCTCAATGCGGATTTGATTATTCAATTTTATTTGGTTTCGTATCCTTGTCTTTACGATACTTGCGCTGAATGGTTTATAAATATAATCAGCCGCTTCCAGATCGAATCCTTTTTCTTCTTCGCCGCTTTTTGGCTCTGTTATAAGAATTACCGGGATATTCCGGGTTTTTTCCGATTTTTTAAGCGCGCCAAGCGCATCATAGCCGTCCATATCCGGCATATCGGTATCCAGCAGAATTACATCAGGCAAATTGTTATGCGCCATTGCGATTGCGGACAAACCGCTTTGCGCCGCATATACGGCGTATTCGGGACTTAGTATTTTTAGCAGAGATTCATGATTTGATCTTTCATCGCAGGCAATGAGTACGCTGTTCCTCCCGTCATTGGCCATTCCGCCGCTCCTTTTTCAGTTCCAGCGTTAACGCGTCGATTATGGACACTGCCTCATCGTAATTGCCTTTTAGTTTGTTTTCCAGAATGGCTCTGACAGATTCGCCTAAATTTAACGGCTTATTTGCGCTTTGAGCGGCGGAGATTTTTCCAAAAGCGTATTTCTGCAGACTGTCAGATGCGTTATTTATTTGCGGAAAATCAAATGCATTTAACGCGTTTTTTAAACAGGATAGTTCATTTATCAGTACTTCCGCATTAATGGCGGAATTTCCGTCTTTTTCCGGTTCTTCTTCAAGCGCCAGATTTATTTTGCTGATAAGCGTTTCCAGTTCTGCTATAAACGCCGCTGTGTGTTCCCTGATGAAGGCCATATCATTCCGTATTCCGGCGTTTTCCAGCAATTTTGATGTCTCTGATAAACTGTCGGCGCCAATGATGGCGCAGGCGCTTTTCAGCGAATGCGCGTTAATGGTATAAGACCTGATATTATCCGTTTCCATGAAGGCTTTTAAACCGCTGATTTTCTCAAGAGCGTCTTTCTGGAACAGGGAGAGGACTTTAATATAGTTCTGCATATTGTTATCTGCCATGACAATGCCCTTTTCAGCGTCCAGCCCCTTAATATTGAATTTTTCATTTCTGCCGCCTTCGCCGCCTGAAACTCCGTTTAAAAGATTGGCAATCGTTATGCAATGCACCGGCATTGCAATGGCGCTGACATTCCCTTTCAGGACTTCTTCGTCTGTATCCGTAAAAACCGCGAATTTTACAAAAGGCGTCAGATATGAATACCTGATTCTGACATCTTCATACAGGGCCTGCGGAAGAAAAACATAAGAATAATCATTGCTTTCCAGACAGTTGTAAAAGGCGCTGACGCCCGAAACAAGTTTATAGTTAACGCCAAGGCTGTCCAGAGTACGGATAATTGAGTTTGCGTATATCACGCGCTGTTCATATACAAGAATATTGTTTTTTTCCGGATTTTCAACAACGGCTGTTCTTTTATCAGCAAGAACATTTTGCGTTAACAATAGCGTAAAAATTTCGCCGCTTAAACTTTCGGATATCTCCATTTTTATTTTGACATCGGTGCTGTTAAAATCTTCCAGATCGGCGCAAAAGGTTATATATCCCTGACCGGCGTATACGGTGTTCGCCTGATGTTCCGCCGCGAGCGCGGCGCGTCTTATAATATAACCGAATATTCCGGTTAATATATCCCGCATTCCTGCCAGATCGGCGGACAATTTGTCCGGTATGTTACAATCTATGTTTACCGTAAAATGTATGCCCGATTCCGCCGTTTTGAATTTCATAATGGCGATTATTTCCCTGATAAACGCGGAAAACATGTACTCCTGGGATATAACTCCGGTATTTCTGTCTCTGCCTGTTTTTTGCTCCAGAATGTCCGTCATTTTGAAAAGCCCGGTTCATCTGCATTTTCGGTATTTGCCGCCGCGGTATCTTCCTGTTCGTCATTTTTCTGCGGTGTTTCATTCGCAATATCCTTAAACCTGTCTGCAATGCCCAGAAATAAATCCACAAGATCAGGATCAAAGTGTTCTCCGCTATCACCGATTATAATATTCACCGCTTCTTCATGCGTAAACGCTTTTTTGTAGGGCCTTTCGGAAATGAGCGCGTCATAAACATCCGCGATTGCCATCAGCCGTCCCTGGAGGGGAATTTCTTCTCCCTTCAGCCCGTTTGGATAACCGCTGCCGTTCCATTTTTCATGATGCGTTGTTATCAGGATTTTTGCCTGATCCAAAAACGCGCGCTCTGATGTATTTTTCTTTATGCGCTCTATTACGTTTTCGCCGAATGTCACATGTTTTTTGATTTCTTCATATTCTTCAGAGGTAAGTTTATCAGGTTTCAGAAGAATGCCGTCTCTGATTGCGATTTTCCCGACATCGTGGAGCTGCGATGACTGCAGAATAAGATCCATGTCCCATGACTCAATTTCCTTTTGGTATTTTTCATTTTTTTGAAGCGTTTCAAGCAGCAGGCTCATGTATAACCTGGTTCTTTCGATATGTTCGCCGGTTGTACTGTCGCGGTATTCCACAAGTTCCGCCATTGTTTTTAAAAGGGCGTTTTTCAGCTGCTCAATCATTTTTGTGCGGACATCTACCATTTCCATAAGGTTATCATTAAAATCTATCAGCTGGTTTTTTTGGGATTCTACAAGCAGATGCATCTGAATGCGCTTAAGCAGCAAAGGAGGGGAAAACGGTTTCGCGATATAATCTATTGCGCCTAACGACAGCCCTGTTAACTCGCTTTCAGTATCGCTTTTCGCTGTCAGGAAAATAACCGGTATATATTTTGAATGTTCATTGCTTTTTAAAATCTTTATTGTACTGTAGCCGTCCATTTCCGGCATTTCGACATCCAGAAGAATCAGATCCGCCGTATGGTTTTCCAGCATCTTTATCAGGCGGCTGCCTGAATTCATTGTGATGACATTGTAATGTTTACAGAGAGCGTCATTCCCGAATGCCAGGTTTGTTATATCGTCATCGACCAGAAAGATCGTTTTCATATCTTCGCGGGAAGTCCCATTGCAGGAAGCGCTCATAAATAATTCCTCCGGTTCATACTGATATTTTTATCCGTTTTCGCGCTGATTAAATTGCGGAAAATTTAACTTTTTTTATTATAGCATGAAAAAAGGTATTATATACACATAAATATGGAAATAAACCGGCTTTTTAACCGATTATTGTGCCTGTAAATACGTCTCCATTGAGTATCTTTTTAAGGTTTTCAAGATTTTTACCGGCCGCGCATATTACCTTAAGGCCGATTTTTTCCGCGTGACGGCTCGCGACAGGATCGAACGGGACATTTTTTCCCGGAACCCATTCATCGCCGGTCAGGGAACGAAAGTCCGCCCAGGAGATTTTATCAATCGGGCGGGCATCCGGATTCTGTTTGGGATCAGAGGTGTACACCTTTTCAATATTTGAAAGATTAATGACCGATGACGCCCCGAATCGCTCCGCCAGCAGTACAGCGTCGTAATCTGTTGAAAACCCCGGCTTCCAGCCGGCGGCTACCAGAACATGATCTGTTAAAGGAGCGACTTCCGCCGGGTTCGTTACAACTTCCTGGCTGCACAATTCACCCATTACGGCTTTTATCAACTGTCCGTTCAGCCTTGTCGCCATTATCCCTATCCAGTCGGCTTCCTCGTCTTTGGCGTTTTCCGATATTTCACGGTAAGCTTTCTGCCATTGCCGCGCAGGGCCGCCTCCGCCCACAATTATAATAAAGCGCCTGTTTGAATCCGCGCTGATGAATGAACGAATGAGGCTTACAAAACCTTTCAGAAAATTTACATCTACTCCGTCAGGAGCGGCAATTGACCCGCCCAATGAAATTACCGTTACCATACTTTCCTCCTTTAATATATACCGCTGATTGTTATATCACCCCAAAGACTTGAATACGATTCCAGCCCGCCCGCCGCTTCTTCCCATATATTCTGAAGCGAATATGATTTAGTATGCGAAACAAGCCTGCCTCTGCTTTCCATTTGGGAAAGCACAGGTTCCCCTCTGGAAAATGCAATCCGCATATTATCCATGCTGCCGAAGTAATAATTTCCCGTATCCTGTTTGCTTATATAAATAGATGGAACCGCTCCGGCTCCCATTACAGGGTCAACAGGCAGCCAGCCGAAATCGGCGATCCACAGTTCTGTCCAGTAATGATGCAATGTCTGCCCGCCGCGATCTCTCTCGGAAGGAACAAGTACGCCGGCGACTGGAATGCACGGAAGTCCGGCAGCGCGTAACATTGCCGTGTATAGCAGAACAGCGCTGCACGGGTCCGCCTGTTTCTGTTCCAGAGCGGTAATTATATCCGGAGAAAATGAATTCTGGGAAATAAAAATATTTTCCAAAATCCAGTCATATATAAGCCTGGCTTTAACATAAGGATTCTGTTCCCTTCCCAAAATACCGCTTGTCGCCGCTTTTATCCTTTCGTTATCGCTTGGAATTAGAGCCGTGCCTTGAGTGTACATTGCGTGAAGAGGAGATTGTTCCTGTTTGACAGACAGCGGCCTCATTCCCGATTCCGCTGTATACACTTCCACCCGGTAAGAAAGATTAATTGTCTGGCTGGCGCCTGCCACCAGGCTTTCCATTTTAAATAGACTGACTCCCCTGTAATTTTCTATAAAAGGTTCCATACTGCGGGAAATCAGGCTGACATTTCGCTGTGATGGAGAAGTGATCGGCTTTGGAATCCACAGATACAATGTGTTTGGTTTTTGCGCTTCCAGAGTTCTGATATCTACAGAGTAACTTACCGTGTAGCTGCGTTTTTCCTTAAAAGTTTTTACGCCCGGTTTGCCGCTGATGTCAAAAAACACCGGCCGCGATTTTCCATGAGGCGTCTTAATTTCCAGGTTCCCGCTGACAACGCCGTCCGGTATTCTGACGCGGATTTCCCTCATGCTCCAGTATTCGTAGCCCAGTTCCGTGTCAGATACCTCGATAAATTCCGGCTCGTTTACTGCAAAAGGATTTATGGACGGCGTTTCGTAATCCCATGAAAAATAAACGCCGCTGCCTTCCCGCGTACCGCCGAAATTATTGCCGGTAATTGTTACCTGCATTCCGGGAGCTCCTGTCTGCGGGCTTACTGAATTGATTCTCGGTTCAAGACCGAATTCTTCGCCTTCGATTGGCTTTGGAACAGAAGATAAATTTGAAAAAAGAACGCCATTGCTTTTTCTTCTGCCAATATGCACATAAATCAGTCCAGATTCCCCTGTTTCCGGGATTCTTACTACAATTTTGTCGTTCTGCCAGAGATGATACGATGAATTGGTAGGCGCGGTTCCAGCTATCGTAACATAGGCTTCCACCCGCGCTTCGCCGAAATTACTGCCTGTAAGCGTAATTACCTCGCCCATTTTGCCGATTTTCGGATCAATTGATAAAATAACCGGCGTTTTGGGACTGCAGGAAAGAAAGAATAAAAAAAACGTTATAACCAGAGCCTCTTGCAAAACTGCGAACCTTCGGTTCGGGTTAGTTTTGCCGAGGCTATGCAGTATACAGTAATTTATATATAGATTTTTTTTTTTAATTTTCATTGTTTGATTCGGCATGCGTTTCTGTTGCCGTTTCCGCCCTGGCGGAAGGAACGCCGGTGTCACTGTACGGATTTACTGTCAGAATTATTTCTATCGAAGAATTAAGCTGCTGTGATGATCCAAGGGGAAAGAAATATATAGGTTCTCCGAATTCAAGCGGGAAGGTAAGGATAGAAGTGTAATAGCATATGCCTTTTTCCGGATCATCAATCCATATTTGCCCCTGAGCAACAAGCAAATGCTGGCCGCCTCTGCGCACAAACGGGGTGAATTGCAGCGCTACCACTACATTCGAACCTACCAGTTTAATGCCGACAGGGTTACCCGGAATTGTCAGTTTAGTGTGATTTTCATTCCAGACAACTACCTGTTTTTCTTCCAGTACCCTTGCGTTAATGTCAACCATCAGCGCGCGCCTTCTGAGTCCGGGCATTATATCCGCCGCCTGTTGATCTTCGGCGTGAATTGGCCCGCTTGCGGCGAAAATAAAAAGAGCGCTGAAGGCTGTAACTAATGTTACTTTGGCAAAAACGGCAGGACAAAGAGAACGGGTCATTTACTGGTGTCTCCTTGAACCCGGTTGAGGCGCTGTTTGATTCATAGAATAATCAGCGGCTCTAATAATTGCCGGGTCGCCGGTTCTGAAAAAATTCCTGCTTTCGGGAAGCCGTAAAATGAGAATATCGGCTCCATCGGCGCCTAGGTATTGAAGCACTCCGCTCATGTCAGCGGCGGGTATGATACCCGGTATTTCCTCTTCCGCAGCGAGAATAATGTTTGCCTTAACAGAAGGTTCGTTAAGCTGATTAACCGGGGTTCCGCGGAACCACAATGCCGCTATAAGCGCAAGAATAATAACTGCCGCGGCTGCCGCGGGCAATGGAACAGAAAGCCTGTGCCGCCAGAAGCTTGTTCGCGGCCTGAAATTCCGCATGGATGATAAATTTTGCCAAACCCTTTCTTTTGCAGAGGCGTCTCCTTCCTGGAATAGCTCCTGGCTTGTATCATTTATTAGCAATCCATGAAGATTTTTCAAATTTTCATAATCTTCTCTGCACCTGGAACATTGAGATAAATGGGTTTCCAATTTTTCCTTCCATGGGGAAGGTAATTCTCCATCCACATAAATAGATAAAAGCTGCGGATCAGGACACATTAATACCACCTTGCATTTGCTCTAGTCTCCCGGCCAGCAATAAAGCAAGCCGTTCACGGGCTCTGAATACCCGTACCTTAACATTCCCCTCGCTTATTCCAAGAACTCTGCCAATCTCCTTGTAATTCATTTCGGCATATTCCTTAAAAATCAAAACCATGCGTAAATTCTCCGGTAATTTATTAAGGGCTTCCTGAATTTCTTCGCTTGTTTCCTTTCTGACAAGCAGCCCTTCGCCGGTTTCTTCCTTTCTGTTATCTTCCCGGAATGCCCGTTGATACGCTTTACGTTCCCGTTCCTTCCTTTTTGCATAATTCAATGCGGCGTTTTTCACAACCCTGATAAGCCAGTACTTTGCCTCCTCGGGGTTTGGGAAAACCATTTTTTTTTCGTATAAACGAAAAAAACTTTCCTGACAAAGATCTTCCGCCGCTTCCCTGCTGTTTGTAATACGGAAAGCCACTCTGAACAACACCGGAAAGGTTGAATCATACGTTTGCCTGAACTCCCGGTTGAATGTAACCGAATTCCGCCCATGTTCGGCAAATTCGCCACCGGCAGCCGCTGCGTCATGCTCCAATTTTCCCTCTATATTTTTAAACAAGCCTTTTCCTCAATTGTTACATTTGTATTATACGGCAAAACCGATTTTATACATGGCGCCAGGTCGTTCCTTCAGGACTGTCTTCCAATATAATACCGCGTTCTTTCAGGCTCTGTCTTATATTATCGGCGGCGGCGAAATCTTTTGTCTTTTTTGCCTGCGCGCGTTTTACTATAAGTTCGTCTATTTCCCGTATAAATTCCGCGTCTTCGCCTTTTTTGCCTGACCCGTCTTTAACAGCATCCTCAAGTTTTAAGCCTAAAACCCTGTCCATGTCATAAACAGCCGCAAGCGCCTGCGCGGACGCCGGCCCGTCCTTTAATAACCCCCATAATTCCGCTAACGCCCGCGGAGTAGAAAGATCATCCTCAACTGCCTTATCAAAACGATCTATATAAGTTGCTACTTCTTCCCCATACGTCGCTGGTCTTTTTTCATCACTTTGTACTTTCTGATTCCCGATTCCTGCTTTCTCGGCCAAATTTTTTACCTTGTCTGTCAACGATTTGCGTGAATTTTTCGCTCCTTTCAGGCTTTCAAACGAAAACTGAAGCTGGCTTCTGTAATGACCGCCAAGTAAAAAATAACGGTAATCAAGCGGATCCCATCCTTCGTCAACGAGAGTCTGCAGCGTTAAAAAACCGCCTTTGGATTTTGACATTTTTTCGGAACGCATTGCGTCAGAATCACTTGCGCCTGAATCAATTACAAGAAATTCATTGTGCATCCAGCAGGAAACCCACGGTTTTTTTCCTGTAGCGGCCTCGCTCTGCGCGATTTCGTTTGTGTGATGAATTGGAATGTGATCAATACCGCCCGCATGAATATCAAATTGCTCGCCCAGATATTTCATGCTCATCGCCGAACATTCAATATGCCAGCCGGGATAACCCTTTCCCCATGGGCTGTCCCATACAAGCGCCTGATTTTTAAACTTACTTTTGGTAAACCAGAGCACAAAATCGCCCGGGTTTCGTTTATTTTCATCCTGTTCTATCCGCGCTCCCGCTTTAAGGTCGTCCATGCGCAGCAATGCAAGATCGCCGTAAGACGGAAACTTTGAAATATCAAAATACAGATTTCCGCCTGCGAAATATGTAAAGCCGTTTTTTTCTATCCGCTCAATTAACGCGATCATCTCCGCGATATGGTCTGTCGCTTTACAGGCTACCGTGGGGCGCGTTATATTCATTCTGTCTGTATCATTAAAGAACGCTTTTGTATAGAAATCCGCTATTTCAAGAACGCTCTTTCCTCTTTCTTCCGCGCTTTTTACCATTTTATCATCGCCGTCATCCGCATCATCGGAAAGATGGCCCACGTCTGTTATGTTCATAACATGGTTTACGTCATAACCCGCGCGGCGTAAAGAGCGTACAAGTATGTCGTGATGCACATAGGCGCGTAAATTCCCGATATGAGCGTAGTTGTATACTGTCGGCCCGCACCCGTAAAAGCCAACAGTTGCTTTACCGCCGTCTTTTCCGTCATGAACAGGTTTAAAAATTTGTTTTTCCCGCCCCAATGTATTAAAAAAAGCAAATGCCATATCGATAAGGTAAAATATTTATTAAATAAATTCAATATTCAATATAACGACCGCTTTCAGCCAAGGTAATCTGAAAGGCGGCGGTAGCACTGGTTAATAGTATGTTTCTGCTCAATATCTGTTTCCTCGCCGAGTTCATCAATGAGCGATTCAAGGCTTGAAAGACTCTCATTAAGGCTTGTGTGAAAACCGCGTGAAGCGCGCAGCCAGTAATTTCCTTCTCCGTCTGTAAAAAGACCGAGGAATCCCAAATCTTTTGAACCTTTTTTCCATACAACAGGTCTTGCAAGATTATCAAGATGCTCCAGGAGCGCCGCAAGGTTATGCTCTGAATTAAAATTTATTTTTCGCGGCCATTTGCGTGAAAATATATTTTTTATATCCAGAATTGGAGCAAGAGACAGAATTAATTCCAGTTTTTCTCCTTCCAGCAGATTAAATTGATTATTGACAATTATTTTCCCTTTTAAACCTCTGTAAATCGTATCGCCTGTTAAATTTTCTTTGATGTGTTCCAGTTTTTCCCACGGAAGCACAACTGTTTTCTTTCCTTTTACTGCAGCGATCTCAAAAACTTCGCTGGAAATTTTTATGTTGTTTGTAAAATCGCGTATTTTCCTTTGTCTTTCCGGTCTGCCGTCTCTGTTTCTTCTGTCATCACGCGCGCTGTAATGCGAAACATCATGATCTTCCGCGTCGTATTCCGCGAAAAGTCCCGGCCTTATGCGCTCCAGAATGATTCTTGACAGGGGAGAGACTGACATTGCGTACATTTTTGATGTGCGCACAATTTCTCCTGCTACAATATAGGGCGGATCAAGGCGGAACATTACCGATCCAGGGTGAATAATAATTTTGTCCGCGGTTAAACTGCTGTATGAACCTGGTTTTCCTCTTCCTTTATGCGATCGTCCTTCATGTACGCAGACAAATTGAATTAATCCCCGCCCGATACAGCATAAATAATCCTCTGTTTCTTTTTTTGACAGCAGCGCACCGCCTGAAGGACTGTTTTGATGAACAGGAATCTTCATTGAAGAGATAATTTCTTCAAGCTGGTATGTCACATTCAGGATTTCCGCCATTGCGCGCTCATCAAGGTAATTTTTTTCGCAGAAATATATTTTATTGGTTGATTCATTATACGCTTTGAACAGTTTAAGGTATGAAACAAAATCGCCTGAATCATCGCGGAAGCGGTGATGAGCCTGTCTCGCGTCGGTTTCTTCTCCCGGCGGCAGTATATACGGGCTTTGTGTTGATAAAAAAGCGGCGGCAATGACTGTTTCAAGGATAACATCAGGATATTTCAGTATTGCTTCCACTATTATTCGCGACTGGCGGGGAGCCAGAGGGAATTCCGTCATTAATTTTCCGATATTTGACAAGCTGCGATCGCTTTCAAGCGCGTCAAGAAGAGTTAATGTTTCTATTCCGCTGACAAGACCTTCCCTGTCAGGCGCTGAAATAAAATCAAAATCTTCAAAGTTGGTAATGCCAAGATCGGCCATTCGTAAAATTACTTCTGATAAATCGGTTCTGAAAATTTCTTCTGCGGTAAAGAGAGAACGATTTTCAAAATCTTTACGCGTATAGAGCCTGTAACATATTCCTTCGCGCGTTCTTCCCGCGCGTCCTTTGCGCTGATTCGCCGATGCTTTTGATATCGGCGCTTCAATAAGACTGGATGTGAATGTGCGTTGATTATACCAGTTGAGTTTCGCCAGTCCTGAATCGATTACTGCCGTGATTCCGTCAATTGTTACCGATGTTTCCGCGATATTTGTCGATATAATCACTTTTGTTTTACCCACAGGAGCGTCATCAAAAACTTTTTCCTGTTCTTCCTTGCCGAGTCTTCCGTACAGCGGAAGCAGATGCAAATATTTTCCGGTTGAACTGAATGTAAGACGGTTAATGCAGTCTTTAATCATTTTTTCTCCGGGAAGGAATACCAAAATATCGCCCTCTCTTCTTTCACTGATAAAACGGGCAGTAATTGCGTCAATTTTGGTTAAAATAGCCTCGCAAATGTCATTTTTTGCTTCAAAAACCGGATCATAAATCAATGTCACCGGAAAACGCTGCGCTTCTATCTTTACAATGGGGCAGCCTCCGAAGTACTCAGAAAAAACTTCCGCGTTAATGGTAGCGGAAGAAATAATAACTTTAAAATTTTTTCGGCTTTCCATTACCCTTTTCAGCAGTCCAAGTATAAAATCAATGTTAAGGCTTCGTTCATGCGCTTCGTCAACAACAAGAAGACTGTATCTGGATAGCCACGGATCAAGTTTCATCTCCTGAAGCAGAATGCCGTCTGTCATTATTTTTATTTTTGTTTCGTGATTTGTGCGATCTTCAAAACGCATTTTGTAACCTATCAGACCAGGAAGCGGCGTTTCTGTTTGACGCGCGATGAATTCGCTTACCGATACAGCGGCAATTCTTCTTGGCTGCGTGACTCCTATGATGCCATGCTGCGCGTATCCCGCTTCATAAAATATTACAGGAAGCTGCGTAGTCTTTCCTGAACCTGTCGGACTCTCAACAACAAGCGCCTGATTATTTTCCAGCATTGATAAAATTTTTTTCTGATTCTTGTAGACAGGAAGTTCAATATAGTTCATAATATTTATCATAATGGCTTGCATAAAAATTTCCAAGCTATTATAATGTGAATGAGAAACTATGGAGGTTATCAATGTCTAATAAAAAAAATGTTTACTTCTTCGGTAAAGGTAAAGCTGACGGAGATGCTAAAATGAAAATGGTGCTGGGAGGCAAGGGTGCCAATCTTGCAGAGATGACTAATCTTGGAATTCCTGTTCCGCCTGGTTTTACAGTTTCTACTGACGTATGCGCCGCATTTTACGAAAATAAAAATAGTTACCCAAAAGGTATTAAAGAAGAAGTTGAAGCAGGCTTAAAGAAACTTGAATCGGTAATGAAAAAGAAACTTGGCGATCCAAAAGACCCGCTTTTGGTTTCTGTTCGTTCAGGAGCTGCGGTATCCATGCCCGGTATGATGGATACAATCCTCAATTTGGGAATAAGTGATAAAGCTGTTAAAGGACTTTCTGATAAAACAGGCAATCCGCGCTTCGCGTGGGACGCGTACAGGCGTTTTATTCAAATGTACGGCGATGTCGTAATGGGCGTTAAGCATGATCATTTTGAAGAAGCTCTTGCCGCAGTTAAAAAAGGTAAAAATGTTGATCTGGATACAGACCTGACCGCTTCCGATCTTGAAAAACTTGTTGATGATTATAAAAAAATCGTTAAAAAAGACTGCGGCAAAGAATTCCCGCAGGAGCCGCTTGATCAATTATGGGGAGCGATAAACGCGGTCTTTGGTTCATGGATGAACGAAAGAGCGATTAAATACCGTCAGATTAATGAAATCAAAGGTTTAAAGGGAACAGCAGTCAATATTCAGTCAATGGTGTTCGGAAATTTCGGCGACGATTCCGGAACAGGCGTTTGTTTCAGCCGCGATCCCAGCACAGGTGTTAATGAATTCTACGGTGAATATTTAATGAATGCCCAGGGAGAAGACGTAGTCGCGGGAATCAGAACGCCGGAAAGAATTTCCACACTGGAAAAAAAGAATCCTGTTATCTATAAACAGCTTGTAGGAATTAAAAACCGCCTTGAAAAACATTTTAAGGATATGCAGGATCTTGAATTTACGGTTCAGCAGGGGGAACTCTATCTGCTGCAGACACGGAACGGCAAACGCGCCGGAACCGCGGCTGTAAAATGCGCCGT
>JAIRQN010000036.1 GCA_031256445.1 Treponema sp.
CTTCGATATTAAAACGCGCGTATTCATCAAATACTTTTTTTCTGTCTTCTTCTTTCATACCCTGCCCTGTATCGCTTACAGAAAAAACAAGCATAATATTTTCGTTAATTTTCCTGTGATTTACAGAGAGTTGAATCTGTCCTCTATCTGTATATTTTATCGCGTTAGAGAGGAGATTATTAAGAATTTGTTTTATTCTTATTTCATCGCCGTAAAGCTTCGACGGCAGATTTTGATCAACATCCAATTTAAACTCAATCGGCTTTGATCCTATTCGTATAATGTTAAGCTGAACTGCGTCGTTAATTAAACTTGGCACATCATATTCAATAGGATTTAACTCCATTTTTCCGGTTTCTATCTTTGATAAATCAAGAATATCATTGATTATACCCAATAAGTTAATGCCGGAGCTGTGTATTTTTTCATAAGCTGCCATATGCCTGTCAGGGATGGTTTCATTCTGCATTTCAAGCTGAGAGATACCGAGGATAGCGTTTAACGGTGTGCGAATCTCATGGGACATTGTCGCAAGGAAATTGCTCTTGGAATGGTTCGCGGCTTCTATCTTTATATTTGCGTCGATCAAAAGTATATTTTGTTTTAAAATGGCGTTTTCCGAGCGGGTAATAAAAATATTTAATACAATTAATATAAACAGAATTAGAAGCAGCATAACGAAAAATAATATATTCATGGATTGATTAAGCGCAAACAAACCGTGCTGCGGATAGCTGATCAACGTATACCATTCCATCTCAGGGATGGAACTGACAAGATATATTTTATCATTTTTGGTAAAAATCATTTTTTCACCGGCAGAGAGCGCAGCGGCTGTTTTGATAATCTGTTCGCCTGCGTCTGTGAAATATTCCTCAAGGCGTACCTTGTTGTTCACAAGCTCAAAATTCTGCGCGGATGTAATCTCGTGAAATTTATTAAATGTATAAGCGGTAATATTAATCTCAAACTCTCTGTAGGCGTTGGCGATGAATTCCGAAAAATTCGTCAGGTTAATGGCTGTTCCAAGCATACCAAGAGGTTTCCTGTTTTCTTCATCAAATACAGGAGCGTTAACCCAAAGGTAGATCTGCCGCACATTGGAATTATAATTAATATTAAAGTTATATTGTTCCGTATTGTAAAGAGTTATGTTATACCAGTAAGATTCAGGATCATCAGGATCAATAACGTATGGATCAATGCTGGTGGAATAAAAAATCTTGTCAATATCATTAATCCAGAAAACCATTCCCTGTCTGAAATGCCGCTGATATAAATCAAATTCTCTTTTTGCTAAAAATTCCAAATTTTGATCGGAAGGGTTTTTAAAATAATCTAAAATAAAAGGAGAATCCGCCATGTTAAGCGCCAGCGACAATTCACTGCTTACTGCTGTAGACAGCCGAAGCCGTATTGTTTCTGACGCATAGATAAGCTGTTGTTCAATATATGTACGGTTGGTTTGACGCGCTGAAAATGTATATACCGTAATGGCTGCTAAAGAAATGACAAGAAAAAAGATACAGGAAAACAAGAGAAACGTTTTCTTTACAGGGTGTTTCGATATTTTATCAGAAATGATTTCCATATTTTTTGCACCTTGCCGCGGAAGCATGATTATACTTGTTAATAAGTATAATAGACATAATAACATATAATGTCAATAGGTTTTGTATGATTTTTAAAAAACGAAGTCTCTAAAAAACAAAGTTTCTCAAACGCCCGCACGCTTCTTCCACATCCGCCCTGTGCCCAAATGCCGAAAAACGTATAAAGCCCTGTCCGGCAGGTCCAAAGCCCGCGCCGGGGGTGGTGACTACATGGCACTTTTCAAGGATTTCGGCAAACACTTCCCAACTGTCCCTGCCCGGGAAATGCGCCCAGATATACGGAGAGTTATCGCCGCCGATACATTTTATTCCAAGTTTTACAAGCGCGTCCCTTATCAATTTGGCGTTGCCCAGATAAAAATCTGTCAGCTCGCGGATTTCTTTTAATCCCGTTTCGTCTAACGCGGCGAGTCCGCCGGCCTGCGCGATGTTGGACGCACCGTTAAAAATTGTGCCTGCTATGCGGCTCCAGTCCGCGTTGACGCTGAATGCCGCTTCGCCGCTTTCGCTTCCGGCGTACTTAACTGCTTTTGGCACCACGGACCAGCCAAGACGCACGCCTGTAAAGCCGGCGGGCTTGGAGAACGAATTGACCTCGATGGCGCAGGTTTCCGCTTTATCAATCTCATAAATCGTTTTGGGCAATAACGAGTCGCGGATAAATTCGCTGTACGCCGCGTCAAAAATAATGATGCACTGTTTATCAATAGCCGCCTTTACAAGCGATGCAAGCTGCGCGCGATCCGCCACTGCTCCTGTCGGGTTATTGGGTGAACAGAAATAGATCAGGCAGCTTCGCGGAATTAAATCCAGGTTCGGGAAAAAATTGTTTTCCGCCGTGCAGGGAAGATATGTAATGCCTGCGTAACCCCCGCCGCTTTCCCAGCCCCCGGCGGCTCCCGTTAAAACAGAGCCGTCAACATACACAGGGTACGAAGGGTCCTGCACCGCGATTTTTACGCCCGCGCCGAACAGTATCTGCAATCTGCCGATGTCGCACTTTGCGCCATCGGAAATAAAAATCTCGTCTATGCCGAACTTCCCTTTGTAAAAGACCGAAGAAATCTTTTCCCTTAACGCGGCCATTCCTTCATCCTGATAACCCGAGTAGCCTTCCGCCGTTCCAAGTCTGCGCGCTCCTTCCGTAAGGCCTTCGTTTATATGCGGCAGAATCAGTTCTGTCGTGTTGCCTACGCCAAGGCTGATGATCTTCGCTTCGGGGTGAGACGCCGCGAATTCACGCCGCCTCTTTGCGATTTCCGGGAATAAATATCCGGCTTTAAGATTTGCGATATAGGGGTTTCTGGTTATCATACATTCCTCAATACTTAATAAAAATCTTTCACGCCGGAAATATCCAGCGTTGTGAAATAATCATCAACTGTTTCGGCTCTGCGTATCTGCGCGACAGAACCGTCGACGCGAAGGAGAAGCTCCCCGCAGCGCAGCTTGCCGTTGTAGTTAAAGCCCATCGCCCTTCCGTGAGCGCCCGCGTCGTGAATAACGACGAAGTCGCCTTTCCCGTTTTCCGCTGAGGTAACAATTTTTGGAAGCTGTCTTTGGATGGCGAACTTGTCGTTGTTTTCGCAGAGGCTGCCTACTACATCGTAAGTTTCGGTCAACGTCTGCGATTCCGCCTGAGCTGGGTTTTCCTTACCTGGAATTGTTATGTGATGATACGCGCCGTAAAGCGCGGGACGCATAAGGTCTGCCATACAGGCGTCAAGAGCTATGTAGCTGCGGTAAATTTCTTTTTTGTGAACAGCGCGCGCGACAAGCCAGCCGTAAGGTCCGGTTACTACCCTGCCCCACTCGGTACGGATTTCCATCGGATCAAGTCCGGCGGGCGCAAGGATTTCGTTATACGCTTTTTTTATTCCCACGGCAAGAACCTCGTAATCCACGGCGGTCTGATCCGGTTTGTAGGGAATTCCCACGCCGCCGCCAAGGTTGATAAATTCCAGACGCACTCCGGTTTTGCTCAATATTTCCGCGGCGAGTTCAAAGAGCATCCGCGCAGTTTCGATATGGTAGGGGACAGAAAGCTCGTTACTCGCTACCATTGTGTGCAGAGCAAAACGTTTAACGCCCTTTTCCTTTAACAGCGAATATCCTTTGATGAGCTGTTCGCGCGTAAAGCCGTACTTCGCTTCCTCCGGCTTACCGATAATGGCGTTCCCTTCTTTTAAAGGGCCGGGGTTGTATCGCATTGAAATTAAATCCGGCAGTCCGGCTTTTTTTTCCAGAAACTCAATATGTGTAAAATCGTCCAGGTTTATGACCGCACCCATGTTCTTCGCGGCGATATATTCCTTTGTGGGAGTTTCATTGGAAGTAAGCATGATGTCTTCGCCCTTCATGCCTGAAATTTCAGCCAGTAAAAGTTCGGGAAGACTTGCGCAGTCAGCGCCGAAACCTTCGGCGGCCAGAAGTTTGAGGATGTACGGGTTAGGCAGCGCCTTAACCGCGAAATGATTCTTGTATGCCGGAAAAACCGAAAACGCCGCCTTAATACGCCTTACATTTTCGATTATCGCCTTTTCATCGTAAAGATAAAACGGCGTCTGGTATTTTAACGCGAGCTCATCAAGCGCGGCTTTATCCAGGGGAAAATATTTTTCACTCATCTTTAATTTATATATCCTTTATATTTTAACAGCTCGGCGTTTAAAATCCCGCCGCCTGCCGCGCCGCGCACTGTGTTATGCGAAAGCGCGGTAAAGCGGATATCAAACACATTGCAGGGACGAAGCCGCCCAATTACTACAGCCATCGCCTTGTCAGTGTCACGATCCTTGCGCGGCTGAGGACGGTTGTCCTCCTCGCGGTAAATGATAGGCTGCTTCGGCGCCATCGGAAGATCAGCTTCCTGCGGCAGTCCTTTGTACGCGGCCCAGATTTTCTTTATCTCTTCCAGAGACGGTTTTTTACCGGCGAATTCGAGCGAAACGCACGCCGAATGTCCGTCTGTCACAGGCACCCTGTTACAGTGCGCGGAAATTTTCGGAGACTGGGCGTCTTTGAAAACGCCGTTGTCAATGGAGCCGAAAATCTTAAGCGGTTCTTTTTCCGATTTTTCCTCTTCGCCTCCGATGTACGGAACGATATTGTCGATCATATCAAGACTTGGAACGCCGGGATAACCCGCACCGGAGACTGCCTGCATTGTGGTAACAATGAGCCTCTGCGCCGGGAAACCCGCCTGCGCGAGAGCGTGCAGAGGTTTCATATAACTCTGTATTGAACAGTTTGGTTTAACGGCGATAAAACCGCGGTCCCAGCCGCGCGCTTTTTTCTGCATGGGGATGATGTCCGTATGATCGGGATTTATCTCGGCGATTAAAACCGGCACATCGGGCGTCCAGCGGTGTGCGGACGCGTTGGAGATTACCGGGATTCCCGCCGCGGCGTACTGCTCCTCCAGAGCGCGGGTTTCGTCTTTGCCCATCTCGAGCGCGGAAAATACAAATGAACATTCGCCTTTTTTGAACGCGGCAACAGCGCGGCTTACATCGTTTGCGTCTTCTACCATTATTCCGCCCACATGAGGAGCGTATGTTTTAGCGAGATGCCATCTTCCCGCGACTGCGTCTTCATACTTTTTACCGGCGCTGCGGGGCGAGGCTGCCGCGTAACGAACCTCGAACCACGGGTGATCATTGAGCAGCGAAATATACTGCTGCCCTACCATACCCGTCGCGCCCAAAATACCGACCGGAATTTTTACCTGTGCCATAACTTGCTCCTTGTGAAAATAATAATAACATTTTAAGAGATCAAGGACTAGATACCGCCGCGTTTCCTCTTTACTTTTTCATGCGGGAAGGATTAACCTGTAACAATGAAGTTTGATGATCTTGACGTTCAAATGCGCGTTTACGAAACCGCCGATGATTACTGCGTCCTGCCCGGCATATACATCGCGGCAAGAATTGACGGGCGCAATTTTACAAGGTTAACAAAAGAAACCGGAAAATTTGAAGTGCCGTTCGATATTAAATTCCGGGATTTAATGGTTGAAACGACCAGGCATTTAATGAACTGCGGATTTAAAGTCATCTACGGATACACGCAAAGCGATGAAATATCGCTGTTATTTGATTTGGACATTGATTTATTCGGAAGGAAAACCAGAAAATACAATTCTATTTTGGCGGGAGAAGCGTCCGCGAAGTTCAGCCTGCTTTTCAACGAAATTTCAAATTCTGCCTGCGGTGTATTTGACTGTAGGGTATGCCAGTTGCCAAATAAAAAAACGGTTACCGATTATTTCCGCTGGCGAAGCGAAGACGCGCATAGGAACGCCCTGAACGCGCATTGCTACTGGATGCTGAGAAAAAATGAAATGGATAAAAAAGAAGCGTCAAAATTTATAGAAAATAAAAGCATAGCGGAAAAAAACGAACTATTATTTTCATATGGAATCAATTTTAATGACATTCCGAACTGGCAGAAAAGAGGTACAGGTCTTTATTGGGTTAAAGAAGAAAGAACCGGCTTTAATCCCAAAGACAACGCGGAAGTAAAAGCGGAAAGGAAAGCGCTCAAAACGGATTACGATCTGCCAATGCGCGATGAATACAGCGATTTTATTGACAAACTCCTTGAAGGGAATTAACGGTATCTGCCCTGTTTTTAACTCATTAACACTTTTTATTATATGTTTTAAAATTTCATGTACTTGTTAAATAAATTTTCATTATTGTTTTTAAATTCCCTATCTATAATATTTTCTTTTATTCCGTAATCAATTATATACATAAATGAACAGCCTGCTTCAATTTTATTGGAAAAGTGGTACAAATTCCACAAATACGCCTGAACTGAAGGAGAAGCGCATGCCCTGTCAATTTCATATCTTATCACGCTGAATTCGTTTGATTTTAAATTTTTAATAAAATGAAGGTAACAGATAAAATCAAAGTATGAAAGCAGTTTATCAATTTGATAACCCAAACCGGAATAGCTTTTATGAAAATCTTCCGTATACCAGCTGGGATTATTGTCAATTATATGCATGGTCTTTGCCATATTCTCATCAAACCAGAGTTTATTTATTATTTCATCAAGAAATTCCGTTCTTCTTATTTTAATCGAAGAGTTCCATTGAATTAATACAAAAATACTGCCTATTGCCATTACAATAATCAGCACCAGGGATAAATAATTATCTATTGACCAATTAATAAAAATATTCAATTTATCTGTACCTCTCATTATATTCTCTTTCTTTGCCGGTTCTCCATGAATTAAAAAATTCAAAAATCATTCCTGACAAATCCAATCCTGTTCCCAATCTTAATTGATTAAGATTATTATATTCCGCAAATAAAGAAAAATAAAGCGAGTAATTGGAGCGCAATTCATGAAAAATATACAATTGAATTCCAATTGCCGAAAAAAATCCGTTTGTTATTTGATTATTTTCAGTATTTTGATTTAATAACCAGGATAATCTTCCATAAATTGAAAAAAATAAAAAATCTTTATAATTTAACGGCAAAAATGACAATTCTACCGGTAAAATTGCATACCGCATTTCCTGACTGTCATAAATAAAATGTATTCCTATTGCGTTAAATCCAAAACCAAATCTGTAATTTAGCAGCCAGTTAAAATATAATATTTCCAAATCGGTTCCGATATTGTTATCCAGCGGATTATAATATGCCTTTATATTCCCTATGTTCCATTTAAAATCCAAATTCTGGGCGCATACGGTTTCTGTCGAACAAATGAATAAAAATATTAAAATTATATATAATTTAATTTTCATTCTGCAAGAGTTCACATAACATTACACGCTACTTCGATGTCATATTATACACGCCGTCCCAATTATCTTCGGGCGGCGCGGCAAAATATTTTTTACAGCGATCAAGGTATATTTTCGCGGGTTCATCGTCATCCTTGATTGAGAGCGCTTCTTTAAAACCCTGCCCGGCGATTTTCCATTCGCGCTTTTCAAAATTATCAAGCGCCTGATGGAAGACCGAAACGAGTTTATTCTGCCGCCCGGTCGCGCTCCCGGCCAAATCCACAAGTTCGCAGAGACGGACAGGCTCCGTTATGCCGACAACGCGCACGCGATCAAGCCTGCGGTAAAGAAGGGCGTCTCCCGTTTCCTTTACGCTGTCATAGGAAGCGAGAATCCATGTTCCGTACTGTTTGTTTACTCCCTCAAGGCGCGCCGCGAGGTTTACGGCGTTTCCCATGATCGTGTAATTCATCTTGTTGGCGGTGCCCATGTTACCTGCTACCATAAAACCAGTGTTGACGCCGATGCGCGTTAACAGGGGAGTGGGCGAAAGCTGATGTTCCATAATTTCATTATTAAGCTCAATTTCCAGCTTTTTCATTGTTATCGCGGAAACGCAGGCGCGCAGGGCGTGATCCGGCAATTCGAGCGGCGCGCCGAAGAACGCGATTATGGCGTCTCCTTCGTATTTGTCTATCGTGCCTTTTTCGGCGAGGACTACATCGCTCATCGCGCTTAAGTATTTATTAAGCAGACTCACCAGTTTGGCAGGATCGCCAAGCGCTTCGGAAATAGTGGAAAAACCTTTAACATCGGTAAAAATCGCCGTCATATGGCGTTTGGTTCCGCCCAACTGCAGGCGCGAAGGATCGGAAATAATTTCCTTTACAACATCGCCGGAAACATAGGTGGAAAAAGCGGTGCGTATAAACTGTTTTTCTTTTTCAGAGCCTGCGTATGAGATAACTTCCCGGATTATAACGGCGCTGAGCAGGGCCAAAACAGTGCCCATCGGCCCGAAAAATACTCCGGTAAAACGGAATATCAGGACAGTAACAGCTATAAAGAGAAACACGGTTCCGAACCCCGTAATTGAGCGCATAACGGGAGTAAGACGGGCGCTGGCAATAAAGAATACGGGAATTATAAGCAGCATAAACAGGATTATCCATAAAAAATTGACGGGCATAATAAATGATTCAGATAAAATGGTATCCAGAACCACGCCGTGCGTGCCGACGTTTATGTATTTGCCGTAAAAAGGGTTTGCCCCGTAGTCGGTAGTTCCCGTATCAACCCTGCCCAAAATGCAGAATTTATCGCTAAACGCCTCTTTATTTTTTTCGTTCAGTTCCTTATGATACATCAAATTGGCGCCAAGAACGCCCGCAAGCTGAATTATATAACCGGCTTCATTTTCTATCGCTTCTGCGTTTTCCGGGTACTCTTCACATAACAGCCCGCTTAATGTTTTTATCCTGTTTTCAATGTCCGCGGCGATAATGCCGGCAATTAGCTCATAAGCGGTATCCCGGTAAGAAATATGCGCGTCAAAGGAATCATCCGAATTGTTTTCCATCGCGTAGCTTCTTGCTGCGGCGGACGCGTCCAGAAGTTCGCAGATATCATTAATGGTTTCACCAACCGGCTCAAGCGAAGAATCAAAGCGCGCAAAATAACCAAGTTCCGCGGACGCCAGCGCGCGGCTGTACAAATCCAGATCCGCCTCCATTTCGTCCAACTGGGAAAAAACAGCGAAAGAAATATGCGTATAACTGTCAACATAATCTGTTTTGGGCCAGTCAAGCATCATTCTGCCTTTGGAATCCAGGGGAATTGAAATATCTTTTTTCATTCCGTCCGGCATTTGCGCCTGTTTTATCGTCAGTTTCTTTTTGCCAAGGCTGATCTCAGGTTTTCCAAGGTAATTTATAAGCGGCGCGAAGGAAAGCTGAAGATACCAGTGATCGTGAACATTCTGTGCAAGAAAAACCCGCCTTCTTACTCCGTCATCGTCAACTTCTACATTGGTAAATCCCGCGCCCATGGATGATTCCGCGAATTTCAGCAGCGAAGGCAGAATATCAACAAAACCTGCGCCTTTATACGCATCAGGCGAAGCGGCAACGGGATACGAAAAACGTTCTTCGGCAACAGGACGCCGGCGCGACTGTTCGCCGTGCAGGGGAAACGCCTGCAGGTTAAGGGTTGTCCAGCTTCGTCCGAAAAGGGCGAGCGCCTGCGCCAGATACTCGTCATTGTCGCGCGCGACATGCTGAGCCTTGTCAAAAAGATTCAAACGCTCGCTGTCAATCATCCGCGAAAGCTCGCCGGCGTAATGCGCAACATCGTTTCTCCCTATCTGCCCGGCGGTTACCGCGGAGAGAACATCCTGAACATTGGTATCAATCCCGGAAAAACTGCGGAAAAAATCATCCCCCAGTCCGCGGTCCAGATACATTATGTCCACTCCCTGAGGCCCGCGGTCAATGTACTCAATATCGAAAATAGCCGCTTTTGCCCCGTATTCCTTCAGGCGCAGAAGACCGTCCGCCGGTATGGAACGCGGCCAGGGATAAATGCCGTTATACGCAATCGCCAAATCATCGACATCAAGAAAAACAACACTGTCAATACGTTCGCGATCCGGCCTGAAATGCAGATAAATATCATAAATGCGCTCTTCAAACGAAGACAAAACGCCTGCAGCGTACAGAAACGAGAACACAGCGGCCGCGCCAAGCCCAAGAAGAGCGCTTGAAAGTAAGTTACGTGAAACCCCGTTCAGCTTTAAAGAAGCCATAAAATTTTATTCCGCCACCGCGCTTAAGGACGCGAAGGATACGACAGGTTGACTTCAATATCTCCGCTTAAAACCGGCAGCGGAACCAGGGCAGTCTCAACATCCGAATCAACTCCGGCCGGCGGAGGCGGAACAAGAGCCAAAATGTTAACATCGACAGGATTCGCCGCACTTCCTTCCGTAGTGACAAAACTCGATTCGCCGGCCTGCACCATGGCAGGTATCCCGAAACTGCCGCCGAAAACGACAGTGCCCTCCGTCACGTTGATGTTTACCGTGTCAAATTCAAAACTTGTCCCGCGCACGGAAGCTGTCGCGTTCGGGCTTTGCACGGTAATGTTTGCCTTTGTTCCGGCCGGCGGTTTTACATCAACTTTGACTCTGCCGGTCTGAAGGCTGACATTGACATTTTCCGTGTCAGTGGAACTCTGTATTTCCGCGAGAGAAAGACGGGTAAGCGGACGGACGGTAATTGTGGAACTGCCTACCGTAATAACAGCCGTGCTTTTAAAACCCGTTGAAACAACTGTATCGCGGTTAACGGCGTCGCCTGCGGAGGCCTTGACAAATGCCGCCGCTCCCGCTTTTTTCAATTCAACGTCGCCTGACAATTCGCGGATAACTCCGTTTTGGCCGGAAACCCAGCACACGATTGCAGATAACAACAAAATCAATAAAAACAACTTTTTCATCAGACCCTTCCTTCCCAATAAATTAATATATTGACAAAACGGCTGTTAATTCAATTTTCCATTGCGCTTTTTCATCCGGTCCCGCGCTGCCCAACGCGGGCAAAAACGCTCCGCCGCCAAAATTTACCTGGAAATCCGAGAAAGGACTCCAAATTAACCGGGCGAAAAATTCGGTGCCAAGGGAGAATCCCCCGTTTTCTTCGGCGTTTACAGGGTAGCCGCTGAAAGTTCCCAGATCGTTGCGGACAAAATGCGAAACAACCGCGCTGGCGGAAAGCGCAGACGCGATTCTGGCGGTATAGTTCAGGTTTAACACGGTAAGCCCTGACATTTTTTGTTTGAAAATATCACCGTAATATTTTACAGTAACGGGAGTAAAAGCGTATACTGTATCGTTTCCGGCCGCCCTGCCTCCGGCAAAATGCCCGTTAAACGAAAGCCTGCTGGTAAAGGGAGTCGGAAGCATCCAGTAAACTCCGGCATCCCAGGCAAACGCAATTGTAAAGACAGATTCATCTTCCTCTTCTGCGGATACGCCTTGATTCTGCGCGGTTTCAAGACTGTAGCCAAATTCAAAAATAAATTTTTTAACGGTAAGGCCGGCTTTCATCGTAAGGTACTGACTGTGCAGTTTATCATCGTTATCAGAAAGATCAAATTGAGCGGTAAGCGCCGTTTTAAGCGAAATCTGTCCGGCAATCGCCGGATGTTCCCAGTCGATTGACGCGAGAAGCCGTGGCGGAGCGAAGTACGTATCCGCGAATTCGCCGTAATCAATGGCCGCGTTAAAATTTTGCAGATCGGATTGCGTCATTGTAATATTGGCTGTCTCTTTATAAAGCAGGCCTGTATACCAGACTCCTGCGCTTAAGGTTCCTGCTTTCGAAATGAAATAATACTGCGCGCCGTCAAACAGGCCGGACGCGACAAATGAAACCGGATCTGAATAGAACATGCGCCCTACCCTCAGTCCGCCGGCGCCAAAACGCAGCATAAATTCGGTGCGAAGAAGTTCCGGCACACAATAGAACCCGTTTTCCGCTCCAAGAGTTAAACCGGCCGTCATGGAAAAATCGCCGGATTTGCCTACCGGTGATGAAAAACGCGGATAAAAAATGCCTTTATATGTGAATTTATTCTCTTCAACATCGGGATTGCCAAATGAGGCGTATTGACTGGTCATAAAACCAAAATCAACCGCAAAAAGAAAGACGGGCAGGAGGATCAGCAAAAAAACAAAGATTAATTTACAGCGATTCATTTTTTACCGCTACCCATAACCGGTTCCCCGGCAAGAGCGGCTGTATCTCCCTGTTGAGAAAGAATTCTGCCGGTAATAAAGAGGAGCCGCTCACCGGATACCTTCATTGCAGGGTCCGCTCTGCCCTGAATTGCGTTTCTATGAACCATTTCCCTGTATGCATAATGAGGATTCCTGATCATTGAATAAAAAATTCCGCCTTTTAAGTCAAAAGAACGCATAAAAAGAAGTGAAATCCCGTCCAGTCTGGCGCTATCACCGGCGGATGCCTTTTTTGGGAGCCATTTCCGCTCAAAAGCATATTGAAAAGCCTCTTGCGAACTGGCTGTAACGAGTTTTTCCGATGCTTCCAGCATAAAACGGGCTGCCTGCGCGTATGTAACAACGCCGGTATTCAGAAGAGTTTCGATTTCATCGGCTGTAGATTGGGCCGACAAGACTCCAGGTATTGTAAAAAAACAAAAGAAAAATATAAAATTTACAAAAAAGAATGAGAAAAATACTTTCATTGGTAAATCCTATCCCTCCATTATAGCTAATTTTTTTATTAAATGTCTACATATAAGCCGCCAACTACTTTCATTGACGATTCGCCAATCTGGATATAGAATTAACCAAATGGCAAATACAAAGAATAATCCGGAAATTCTTGACCTGCACTGGAGAGATGAAGACCCGGATTTCGGAATATTATCTGATGGCGTTTGGTGCAAAGATACGCAGGATATTATCAGGCGTATCACAGAGGTTAAAAATACAGTAAAAATTATTAACTTAAACAATCAGTACTCTCTGAAGGAGATTCCGCTGATTCTGGGCGAATGTAAACGCCTTGAAGAAATTGATCTGTCTTTTACGCCAATCAATGATGTACCGGAATTTTTGTTCACACTGCCCAGCCTGCGTTCGTTCACCTGCTGCTGCTGGGAACTTTCCTGGTCGCCGTTAGGGCTTTCAAAAGCCGAAAAACTTGAAAAGCTCCACATGAGACTTCACCAGAACTGGGATTTCCCGAAAGAAATAACGGCTCTGCATGAACTGAAATACCTTACGCTTGATCTTTACGGCGCGATAACCCTGCCCGATGAACTGTCAAAATTAAGCAAACTTGAAGAATTGACCCTGTCGATTCATTACGATGAAGGAGTTATTCCAAAACTGCCGGAAAGCATTAAAGGGCATCAGGCATTAAAGAAGATCAGTATATGCGATTTTTCCAACAAAAAAAACAAAACATACGATCTGGAAATAATGACCCAGACGCTTTCTTCATGTCCAAATCTGGAATTCCTGAAATTATCGGGATTTAACGTCAACGACGGGCACCGCGGCCTTTCGCTGCTTAAAGGTTTAAAGGATCTTGAACTGCGGTATTTGCAGGTAACGGGAAATCCTTTTGATTCAATAGCCGCCCTTGTAAAATTGCAAAAACTGGAAATATGGGGAAATGATTTTAACATAACAGAGATTCCGGACATTTTCAGCGGCTTCCAGGAATTGCAGATATTTTTGTTTACAGGCAGCATAATTCACGCTCTTCCGCCGTCATTTTATAATCTTGTAAACCTGGTAGATATGGAAATAGGAAGCGCGGGGCTTGTATCTTTGGACAGGAAAATCGGAAATCTGCAAAAGCTGAAAAAAATTCACCTTCATAACAATGTGCTGGAAGCGCTGCCGGATACAATTTTTACCCTGCCTGCCCTCTCAGTGCTGAATATCGAAGACAACAATTTCAGGCCAAACGATATCGCGGCCATCAGGGAAAAAATTACGGAAATTAACAAAAAAAGCCCTAACAAAAAAATTGAATTTACCGCCGAAGGGCAGGGCCGGGGCATCAGGATTAAAAAACTGCGCTCGATCAGGGAAAATACAGTAATTGATCCTCTCGCTTATTACAGATTCTGCGTTGACGCTGTAAACGATGATTCCGCGGCGTTTAAATATGTTGACAAGAACCGGCTTAAAACCGGACGTTATTACGACGGACTGTGCAAAGCGGTTGTCAGAAAAAGCTGTTTTGCCCTGGAGGAAATTGACACTCAACTGCTGGATAAAGGTTCATACTTTATTATATGTCAGGAAGCCGCGAAAAATTCCGGTATAGGACATGCCTTTAAATCAATAAAAGATGAGCTTTTAACGGAATATGAATACATCCGCATCTGTCTTGAAGCGGCAATACATAACAATTCCACGCACTTCCTTCCTAGAATAAACACCAAACGTTTCAGCCGGGAAATCTACGAACGCATCTGCTGGGTTGCCGTTATGAATAATCCGTTAACAATAAAACATATGTTCGAACCGACAGAGGAACTGTACCGTCTGTCGGAACTATTGCGGACAAAACGGAAAGCCAAATAATATTGTCTTGAAATAATTAACCGGTTTTGTGTATGCTGAATATATGAACGCGAATCCTGTAGCGGAATATCTGTCCGCTGTTTCATCTGATAAAATAAACAATAACCTGCTGGCATATCTGTGCAGTCTGACGGAAATTTCCAGAGTAAACCCGGAAATAGCATCGTACATCGTAAAAGAGCTTGAAAACCAGCGCAGCCGCATTAAACTTATCGCGAGCGAAAATTTCTGCTCAATAGCGGTTCAATTGGCGATGGGCAACCTTTTAACCGACAAATACGCCGAAGGCATCCCCAGCCACAGGTTTTACGCAGGCACAGAAAATGTAGACGCCATTGAAACAATCGCGGCGCAGGAAGCGTGCAAACTCTTCGGCGCGCAGTACGCGAATGTGCAGCCGCACTGCGGCTCGGACGCGAACCTTTTGGCATACTGGGCGGTTTTAAACGCGCGGATAGAGAATCCGGCGCTGGAAAAATTAAATGAAACAAATTTAAGCAAATTAAGCGATTCGCAATGGAAAGAGCTGCGCGGGCTTCTGGGAAACCAGCGCCTTTTGGCTCTGGATTACTATTCAGGCGGGCATTTAACCCACGGATACCGCAGCAACCTTACAGGGCGGATGTTCGATTCTTACAGTTACTCGGTATCAAAGGAAAACGGGCTGCTTGATTATGACGCAATTGAAAAACAGGCGCTCGAAACGCGCCCGCTTATTTTGCTGGCCGGTTATTCAGCGTACCCGCGCAGGATCAATTTTAAGAGAATGAGGGAAATCGCGGATAAAGCCGGCGCGGTCTTTATGGTTGATATGGCTCATTTCGCGGGTCTTGTCGCGGGCAGGGTTTTTACAGGCGAGTACGATCCTGTGCCGTGGGCGCATATAGTAAGCAGCACCACCCACAAAACGCTGCGCGGCCCGCGATCCGGGCTTGTTCTTTCCACAAATGAATTCGCCGATTCTCTTGACAAAGGCTGCCCCCTTGTAATGGGCGGGCCTCTTCCCCATGTAATCGCGGCAAAAGCGGCGGCTTTCCGCGAAGCAACCGCGCCGGAATTCAGGCAGTACGCGCAAAAGATTGTCGATAATTGTCAGGCTCTCGCTTCTTCATGCGCAGATAACGGCCTTGACGTGCTGACAGGCGGAACAGACAATCACCTGATGCTTGTCAATGTTCACAAGGCGGGGCTTACAGGACGGCAGACGGAAAGCGCAATGCTCGACTGTCACATAACGCTGAACCGGAACAGCCTTCCCGGCGATCCAAACGGCCCGTGGTACACATCCGGCATCAGAATCGGAACCGCCGCGGTTACTACGCTTGGCATGGCGGAAGCGGAAATGAAGGAGCTGGGCTCCCTGATTGCGGCTGTGCTTAAGGGAACAAAACAGGCGCCGGATAAAAAAGACCAGTCCAAAAACAGCAAATCCAGGTACACCATTGACGCCGCCACGAAAAGCGAAATTCACGCGCGGGTAAAAAACCTGATGGAGCGTTTTCCGGTATACCCGGAACTTGATTTGAAGCTGCTTAAAAAATACTTCACATAACAGATTATTTGTTCTTTGACGTTTTTTCATTGATATATTCGGCGAAGATATCAAAAAGAATAGGATCGATTTTACGGTGCTTCACGATAAACTGCTCATGCATCATTGCAAGCGCTTCGCTCTGGTTCATTGCCCTGCGGTAAACGCGGTGGGGATCGGTTACGCTGTCATAAACGTCGATTATCTCAAGAACCTTCGCGGGGAAATACGCCAGAACCTGATAATCCCGCACCGGCCCTATTTCAAAGGAAATACAGTAATCCTGTTTCGCCAGGGGGTTTGTTTTTCTGTGTTGCTGAAGATACGCCCGGAAGTAACCGTAACCGTCCTGCGCGCCGTAATACTCGTGGTGGTAGCCTGTGATAAGGCTTGCTTCCATGGGGTAATTTGTTTTGGTCATGATCGACTTATAACCGAGTTTTACATGTTCAATGACTATGTTGCGGTCATAAGCGGCTTCTCCCTCGTGATACTCAACCGCAGACGCCTTGCCGATATCATGAATTAAAAAACCGACTGCCCATTTTGACAGGATTTCAGGCGGAACTGCCCTCATGCCGCCCAAAAAAACGCGCTCCAGCGTAATAAAATTGGCGCTAAAGTGCGGAAGCAGGCTATGATAAAAATCACGGTATCTGGAGCCAAAGTTTATGCGTAATTTCTGAATTGCGCTGGATGTAGAAACAAGTTTATTGTAATAGGTAAGAAAAGCTATCCCGTTCAGATACACCCTTGTCATATGCTGAACAATTGTTCCGTTGGATTTTTCCACCAGCGTATTCATCAGATCGTTGTTGAACACATCCTCTGAAATCAGGTAGGTGGAAGTTTTAACAAGCTCATGCGTTGAATCCACAACATCCTGCGTTAATTTTTTGGCTTCATCATCGCCAAGCCGCATGGCTTCTTCGAGCGCCGTATGGTTTATTAAAGCCGCGTCCTTCGTGGTTTCAACAAGAACCTCGGTAACAAGATTGATATCTTTGGTTTTGGCAACAATAATATCCGCCAGGCGCTGCTGGTTATTGTCAAGAAATTCAACTTTTTCCTCTGTTGTCATGTCGGCGAACTTGTTGTATTCGCTGCCGTATCCTGCATCTTTTTCAGGTTCATCATGATCTTCGTTATTATTTGATTTTGCATTTAATTTGGATTTTTTATTGAATTTTAACCGTTCCACTTCCCAGATGCCGGTTTTTGTCTCAGATTTTTGCCTGATTATATCAATCCCGTCAGATGTCAGGTAATATTCCCAGTCTCCCGGCTGTTTCCAGAATGTTACATGATTATCATATAAAACTTTAAAAGGCATTAGCCTTCTTTTTTTTGCGCCCCGGTTTATGCATAAAACGGGAATTTCCTGATCTGTTATTATTTCTATATACGCCCTGTTTACCCCTTTTCCCTCAGGGAGCGTAAGTACTTTCGACAATAGGGTAATATCTTCGTTTTCGGGCATATAAAGATTATTATACACAATTTAGTGGTATATTCAAGTTAAAATGACGGCTGCCATTAAAGACTTGTTTTTTGCAACAAAATTCTTTAAGATGTGTCAAAAAATTATCTTGACAAAATCAAGAAATTTGTAAATCTTAAGGAGAGGAGATAAATTTAAATAATTTATCATAGAATGAACAATGGCAATTGAAATTACAGGAACAGGGAGAGCAGTGCCTTCCAAAAGAGTCAGCAATGACGATCTTGCGTCTGTTACCGAAACAAACGATGAATGGATCAGATCCCACACAGGAATTGGAAACCGTCATATAGCCGATGAAAATACAGCATGCAGCGATCTTGCGTCCGAAGCGGCAAAGAACGCTCTTGCAATGGCAGCCGGTTATACAGGAACGGATTTGGCCGAGCGCGACAGGGCAGCAGGCGAAGCGGCGCAAAGTATTGACATAATTATACTTGCGACAGCAACTGCGGATTATTACGGCACGCCTTCCACAGCCTGCATTGCGCAGAACAGGCTGGGAGCGCAGAAAGCCGCCGCGATGGATATAACCGCGGGCTGCACAGGCTTTGTCTACGGGCTTGAAACAGCCGCAGGGCTTTTAAACATCAGCGCACAGCGCAAACGCGCGCTTGTTATCGGTTCGGAAGTTTTAAGCAAGATGCTTAACTGGGATGACAGGAAAACCTGCGTTCTTTTCGGAGACGGCGCGGGCGCGGCTGTAATTGAAAAAACAGATAACGGCGCGGAAAGCAAAAGCGGTTTGCTGCGCACCTTGTTATATGCAGACGGTTCCGGAGCGGAAAGCCTGTTAATGAGGCGCGGCGGAACGCGCTATCCTTTTAAAAAGGGCGAAGTAATCGATACTTCAATCTGCGTTGAGATGAACGGGCAGGAAGTGTATAATTTCGCGGTTAGAGCGATAACCGATACAATTAACGCGCTTTTAGAAGAAGGCAATATCGGCGCTGACGATATAAAGTGGATTGTCCCCCATCAGGCAAACGCGCGGATAGTGCAGGCCGCAAGAAGAAGGCTTCACATTCCCGCGGAAAAATTCTATATGAATATAGAAGAATACGCCAACACCTCGTCGGCTACAATTCCAATCGCGTTAGACGAAATGAACAGGAGCGGGCTTTTAAAGAAGGGCGATTTGCTGCTTACCGTGGGCTTTGGCGGAGGCCTGACCTACGGCGGAAATATAATTATCTGGTAAGGATGGAGTTTTAATGAGTAAAAAATTCGTTTATCTGTTTCCCGGTCAGGGAGCGCAGTATCCAGGCATGGCTCTGGATTTTCTTTCATCAGACGCTGTTAAAAAACTTTTTGACACAGCGTCCGGGATTTTCGGAAAGGACGCGAAAGAGCTTCTTCAGTCAGATGCCGACACTTTAAAGCGGACTGATGTATCACAGCCGGCGATAACGCTCGCAAATCTCGCGGCGGCGGCATTCCTGGGCGAACGGGGATTCAGTCCCGCCGCCTGCGCCGGTTTCAGCCTCGGCGAATACGCGGCATTGGTATACAGCGGAATAATTGACGCGCCGGACTGCCTGCGCCTTGTTAAAGCAAGGGGGGAGGCTATGCAGAAAACCGCTGACCGGCTGCGTGAAGAAGCGGGCGGAGACGCCGCCGCGGCTCCGGGCATGGCGGCGGTTATCGGCATGGAACCCAAACAGGCCGAGGAATTAATCGCGAAGTGGAGCAAGGAAGGGCTTAAAGACCTTTACGCCGCCAACATCAACTCGCCGAAGCAGATTGTAGTCAGCGGAACCGCCACCGCATTAGCTGAAGCGCAAACCCGCTTTAGGGAAGCGGGCGCAAAACGCGTACTGCGGCTTCAGGTAGCCGGTCCTTTCCATTCGCCGTTAATGTCAGATTCGGCGGACGCCTTCGCGCCCTCGCTGGAAGAGGTGACATTCCGCGACCCTGTTATCCCCGTATATTCAAATGTTACGGGCAAGGCAATAACATCCGGCGAAGAGGCGAAAAAACTCGCGCTCTTGCAGATAACAAATCCTGTCCGCTGGGTCGATGAAGAAGCCGCGATTGCCTCCTGCGGGATCGATGCCTGTCTTGAAGCAGGTCCCGGCAGGGTGCTGCAGGGTCTGTGGCGGGATTCTGCGCTAGCTGACGCAGGCGTGCTAGCTGACGCAAACGGCGGGATTCCGGTTTTTGCCGCAGGCACAGCCGAAGAAATAAGCCAAATTGAAATATAAAAGGGAGTTATTATGAGACTTGAAAACAGAAAAGCGCTGGTTACAGGCGCTTTAAGGGGAATTGGAAAAACAATAACGGATTTATTTATCGCGCATGGCGCTGAAGTCTGGGGTTTGGATTATAAAACGCCGGAAGACCTTTCCGAAAGAGCGGCCCAGGCAAACGGAAAACTTCACTGGGTAGAGCTGGATCTTTCGCAGCTTGCGTCAATAGACGAAGTAATCGGAAACGCGATAAAAGAATCAGGCGGGTTTGATATCGTCGTTAACAACGCTGGTATCACAAAGGATAATCTTTCTTTCAGAATGTCGCCGGAAGAATGGCAGAAAGTCCTGGACATTAATCTTTCGGCGGCGTTTTTTGTTTCGCGCACGGCGGCAAAAGATATGATAAAAAAAAGATCGGGTTCCATTATTAACATGGCAAGCATTGTCGGCATTCACGGAAACGGCGGACAGGCGAATTACGCGGCAAGCAAAGCCGGACTTATCGCCGTTACAAAAAGCCTGGCTCACGAAGTCGCGCCGAGGGGAGTGCGCGCAAACGCTGTCGCGCCCGGCTTTATTGAGACGGATATGACAGCCGTTTTGCCGGAAGAGCTGAAGCAAAAAATGACAGACAGCATTCCGCTTAAACGCGCGGGAAAACCGGATGACGTCGCGCAGGCGGTATTATTTTTCGCGTCTGACGCTTCTTCATATATAACAGGACAGGTTCTGCCTGTAGACGGCGGAATGTACACTTAGGAGCAGAAAAAATGAAAAAAAAAGTCGTAGTAACAGGGATGGGTATTATCTCGCCCATCGGAAATAACGTTGAAGATTTTTGCGCGTCACTGAAAGCGGGAAAAAGCGGAATAGGGCCGATAACCTCTTTTGACACAGCGGACTTTGACGTAAAAATAGCCGGAGAAGTCAAAGATTTTGATCCGGGCCTCTGGATAGACAAAAAAGAAGCGCGCAAGATGTGCCGCTTCACGCAGTTTGCGGCGGCGGCGGCGGCGCAGGCTCTCGCCGATGCCGGACTGACCGGAGAGGCTGACGGGGAAGGCAGAAGGCTTGTTAAAAGCGATCCATACAGAACAGGCATAGTTCTGGGAAACGGTATCGGCGGTTTTGAGGTAGTAAGCGAATCGCACAAGAAACTTTTTAAAGACGGACCAAAACGCATGCTGCCCCTGACCGTCCCCATGATGATTCCAAACGAAGCGGCCGGAAATGTTTCGATGTTATTCGGCGCAAAAGGACCGGCATATACGCAGGTAACAGCCTGCGCCGCCGGCACAGACGCGCTTGGACAGGCGCTCGACTTGATCCGCTGCGGCCGCTGCGATGTAATGATAGCGGGCGGCACCGAAGCTACAATCGTTCCCTTCGCCGTCGGCGGTTTCCAGATGCTCAAAGCCCTTTCAACAAAACGCAATTCAGAGCCGGAAAAAGCGTCCAGGCCCTTCGATGCCGACAGGGACGGGTTTGTAATCGCGGAAGGTTCCGGCATTTTAATACTGGAAAGCGAGGAACACGCCAAAGCGCGCGGCGCGAAAATAATAGCGGAGTTCGCAGGATACGGAGCGACCGCTGACGCATTTCACATAACATCTCCCGATCCGGAAGGAGAAAGCGGCGCCGCCGCCGTTAAACTGGCTCTTGCGGACGCCGGTCTTGGGCCGGAAGACATTCAGTACTACAACGCGCACGGCACATCGACGGAAATAAACGACCCTACAGAAACAAAAATGCTCAAGATCGCATTTGGGGATCACGCGTACAGGATGAAAATCTCCAGCACCAAGAGCATGACAGGCCATTGCATCGCAGGCGGCGGCGGCATAGAAGCAATTGCCTGCATTCTGGCAATCCGCGACGGTTTTTTTCCTCCCACTATAAACCTGGACAATCCCGATCCGCAGTGCGATCTTGATTATGTGCCCAACAAGGCTCAGTACGGCGAAATAAAATGCGCGGCGTCAGGCTCGCTTGGTTTCGGCGGCCACAACGGAGTCGTAATTTTTAAAAGATACGAATAATAACGTGGGGGTTTTACAATGAGCGAAATAGAGAAACTTTTGCCACACAGGGAGCCGTTCCTGTTTGTTGACGAAATTGTCGAAGCAAGCAAAGAAAAAATTACCGCAAAACGGCTGTTCACGGAAAAAGATTTCTTCTTTAAGGGGCATTTCCCGGAGTATCCGGTTGTTCCCGGCGTTGTGTTAGTTGAAACAATGGCGCAGTCCGGCGGCGCGGGTCTGCGGAAACTGGGCGTTATTGAAGACGGCGGACTGTTTTTTCTTGCCACTGTAGACAAGGTTAAATTCCGCCGCCAGGTTCGTCCCGGTGACGAAGTCCGCAGCGAAGTCGTAAACCTGAGAATCTCCGCGAGGATGATCAAACAGCAGGGCAAAGCCTATGTAGGAGACGAACTTGCCGCCGAAGCCGAATGGATGTGCCTTATCAGTCCGGGGGAACAAAAATGACAATTAAACCCATGATTAGAAACAACATCTGCCTGAACAGCAATCCGGAAGGATGCGCGAGAATTTTGCAGAAACAGGTTGAATACGTTAAGGGAAATTTTACAGTGGCGGATAAAACGGGCGCGGTTCCGGGACTCGCGCTTGTGATCGGCTGTTCAAACGGTTATGGATTGGCAAGCAGAATTGCCGCGGCTTTTGGATACGGAGCCGCCACAGTCGGCGTGTCTCTGGAAAAAGGGCCGACAGGCAAACATTGCGCGACTACAGGTTTTTATAACAATGCGGCGTTTGACAGGGAAGCGGAAAAAGCAGGGCTTGTTTCCGTTTCCCTGAACGGAGACGCATACTCCGATCAATGCAAAGCCGAAACCGTACAGGCCGTAAGAAAAGCCGCTGAAATGGCGGGCTTTGGCGGGTCTGCGAAAATCGATTTGATTGTTTATTCGCTTGCGTCTCCCGTCAGAACAGACCCAAAAACAGGCGTTATGTACAAATCTGTCATTAAGCCGGTTGGAGCGGCCTTCAGCGGGAAGACGCTCAGCATGATGGACGGAACATTCAGCATAACGGAAACAGAACCGGCCTCAGAAGAAGAAATTTTCAATACAGTAAAGGTAATGGGCGGCGAAGACTGGGAACTGTGGATGGACTGCCTTGATAAGGAAAATCTGCTCTCGCCGCAGACCCGCGCTGTCGCGTATACATACATCGGCCCGCAGTTATCATGGGCAATTTACAAAAACGGAACCATAGGAAAGGCAAAAGAAGACCTTGAACGGGCATGCCGCGGTATAAACGCAAAATTTACCGCCGCCGGAAAAATCCGCGGCGCGTGGGTTTCCGTAAACAAGGCGCTCGTTACGCGATCAAGCGCAGTAATTCCCATAATACCGTTCTATGTTTCATGCCTGTATAAAGTAATGAAAGAGAAAAATCTCCATGAGAACTGCATTGAACAGATAACGCGGCTTTACCGCGGCCGTCTTTACACCGCGGAGGGAACGACGCCCACAGACAGCGAAGGCCGCATCCGCCTGGACGATTGGGAAATGCGCGAGGATGTGCAGAAAGAAGTCACGGAAAGAATGAGCGCCGCCACAGCGGAAAATGTTTTTACGCTGACAGATATCGAAGGCTTTAAACGCGATTTTCTGGAAGCGCATGGCTTTGACGCTCCAGGTCTGGAATAACCGGTAATTTCAGGAAAATTCATTTCTCATATTCTGCCCATTTTTTCCGGAAAAATGGTATAATAAAAGAATGAGAAAGTATATTTTATTTTTCGTTTTGATTTTTTTAATCCCGGTATCCGCCTTTGCGCAAAACACCGTAAACATAGATAAAGCGCTGGAAGACTCAATCCCTTACCTGAACCAGAGAATCCCAGCCAATACCAAGGTTGTAGTGCTGAACTTCGTGTCCGACTGGCCAAGATTATCCGAATATGTAATAGAAGAACTGATAGGCCATATTGTAAATGACGGAAAACTGACTGTGGTAGACAG
>JAIRQN010000006.1 GCA_031256445.1 Treponema sp.
ACAATACAAAACCCAATGCGTTAACAGCGTTGTAAATCTGAAATTCCCCCGATAAATTAATTTTAGCGGAATATTTTTTACCGTAGATTTTCAGTTTTACCCTGAAGGCGGATTTTTCACGTGCAATTTCATTTATCTGAATCTCATTGTTACGTGATATTTTTCCGTACCGGATAATTTTCAGATTTTTATCTGACAGGTTTTTGCTTATGCAGCCTGACAATTTTTTTGTATGGATATTGTCGTTATTGAATACGGCGGTTTTTTTACCGGGCAGCAGGGAAAAAAGCGAAAATTTCGCTTTTATGTAATTTTTCATTGAACCGTGCGTTATTAAATGATCTTCCCAAACATTTGACAATCCGCACGCGGAAAAATCAATTTCGTTTACCCTGCTGCGCATAATACCGTCAGACGACGCTTCTATCACCATATATTCAACGCCTGCGTTATGTGACATATCAAGAATTTTGTGCAGGGTAATTGTATCGGGGGTGGTCAACGGATTAATTCCAAGAATATCATTGATTTCTTTCGCCAGCTTTTTAAATTTTTTATTCCTTGTCTGAAAACCCATTGTTCCGAGAGTCGCCGTCTCCAAAAACCCGCAGTGATTCAAAAGCTGCTCGGTTAAATCCGCGATTGTCGTCTTTCCGTTTGTGCCGGTAATCGCGAACACATATTCTGGCTGTCCGGGAAAAAACAATCTTGCGATTTTCGCCGCGGTAACTTCCGGGTTCTTTGATTTAAATAAAGGAATATCTTTTAATCTTAAAAATTCAAGCGTTTCTTTTGGAATAGCCGATTTTTTATCGCAAATTACAGCGGACGCGCCGTTATTTACCGCTTCCTGCGCGAACTGAATACCGTCCGAATTAAAACCTTTTACCGCGATAAAAATCTCGTTTTTTTTAATTGTTTTGGAATTGAAAGATAATCCTCTGAATAAACCATGCGCGGTTTTTAACGCGCCTTTTCCATGTATACCGGAACAATTTTTTTTGGAAAAAAATATTTCGGGATCCTGCATGTTTTTCAGTATATTCCCGGCAATATTTTATTTCAAGCAAGTTTCAATTTTTATCAACTCCCTTTAACAGGGCGCTAATCTTCGTCTCTGCGGCGCGCATGGTTGGATAAAACCAGCCTGCTTTTTTTCGTCATGGTAATTTCATTACGCGCCGGGACGTGTAGATTTTCTCATCCACGCCCTTTACAGGGCGCTAATCTTCGTCCCCAATTTTCCAGCGCTATTCCGAAAGCGACAGATACGTTGAGTGAAGCCTTTGCCCCGTAAATGGGAATTGATACCCTGCCAAGAGACGCGTCAGCGGCGGCAAGAGCCTGCGGGCTTACTCCCAGTTCTTCGGAACCGGCTATTAAAAGTCCGCGTTCGGGGAACGGGAACTCCGCCAGCGGGATGCCGCCTGTTTCAAGCGCGAAGACCGGCAAAGAAGCGGTTAATATTTCATTAACAGCTAACGTCTCATTAACAGCTAACTTATCATCTGCCGGCTTATTAAAAAACCCGTGCCGTTCCCAGGGTACGATGTCCACGCAGCCCATCGCGGTTCTCTGTGCGCGCCGGTGACGCGGGTCGGCGCAGAAGGGAGACAGGAAAATTTTCTCTACGCCGAAACTTTCCGCTGTGCGGAACATCGCGCCTACGTTAAAGGGCGAGCGTATATCTTCCAGAAAAACCATCATACCGGGGAATACGCGCCGTTTTGCGGCATCAAGCCGGCCATCGGCGGTAAAGTCCCAGTCAGCCTGATCGCGGCCCGCCGCCGTTAGCAGAAGATGCTTTACGCTGTTTACGGCGCGCAGAAACTCATCCGCATCAAAATGGGGTGTATTCCCTGAATAGTGATTTAAAACTTTTCCAAATACTTCAGCCGCGCGGGTAAATTCAACGTGCGCTTCCCGCGGGAACAATTCGTCTTTGGCGAGTAATTCAGCTGCTTCTGTGAAAAAAACCAGTTCGGCTGCACTGAAAATTTCCGCTTTTTTTTCAGCGGACATAATAAACCGGTTTTCCGCGAACAGAAAAAATTTCGCAATCTTGCGAAGCCGCTGAAGCCTTGGCAGTTTTTCAAGCTTATAAAGGGGTATCATGATTTTTTGTTATCTGTCACTTTCAGAAGCTGTTCAATCTGCTGAATGATAAAATCCTGGAATTTGGGCGGAAGCCTGCTGTACAATCCTGTCAATCGCTGCAGTTTTTCATCTGGCGCATTAAAAAATATGTCTCCTTCGCCTGTTTTAATCCATTTTTCCCTGACGCCGAATGTTACCGAAACAAGACGAATGATTCTGTCGTTAACTCTTCTGTGTTCACATTCAATTTCCGCGATATAACCGTTGCTTATATAAATCGCTTTCGCGAATTCAACCTGCGACATTTCGAGCGTCTGGCGAAGATACCTAATCCGCTTGTTGATTGTCATATTCATATCATATAGCATAAAAACCCTCAGCGCAATGTAGTTTACAATTTTCAATAACCGGGTTAATATAAGGATTAAATGAAATATATCCTGATTTTAATATTATTATTTTCGGCATGCGCTTCCGCGCCGAAAGAATCTGTTGACATTATTGTTACAGAAGATCAAAAGCAAATTAATTTTGAAAAACTTGAAGCCGTGATTATTCCGCTGGAAGCAATGGGAGGAAACGAGGCGCGCAGGCAGGAAAGTGAAATGGCTTCCGCGCGGGATATGATCAACGAATTATTGCTTGACGCCGCTGATAACAATGAAGCCCAGGGAAAGATAATCGCGTGGTCGGGCAGGCTCGCGATTCTGGAGGGAAGGTACAGCGAAGCGATTCGCCTTTACCGCCAATCGCAGGAACTGTCGTCAGGTAACGTTCCCGCGGTTATTCTGGGCATCCGTCTCGAAGGAGACCCCGGCATGCGGCTCAGGCTGATTGAAAAGGAACTTGAAACATCAGGGCAAAAAGGCTTCGGCGAACTGCAAATTGAAAAAGGGCGCACCCTTCTTGAAATGGGACGCTACCTTGACGCGGCGCAGGCGTTTGATTCGGCTTTTGCTTCCGGCCTTGCGGAAGTGTACAGGGAAAATTATTAAAAATTACGCTGATCTATTCCGCTGTTACGGGATTTTTAGCTATTCTTACATTAGAGTTGGGGCTGTCCGAGAAGTTGGTTACTTTTCGGACACCGCCCAAACGAAGTTTGAAACTTCCTTATAGTTTATTTTTCCAAATAATCAGCCAGTTCATTTAATTCAAGATGAACAGTTCTGATTTTCTTTTCATTATGCAGTTCAATCGGAAACCATTCTTTGGCTATTTCCCTCAGGAAATCAGCTTTATGTTCCAAAGAGTGGCCTTTCTTCAGTATTTTATAAAGTTCATCCTGATCAACCGCGCTTTTACCTTCTTTGCTTTTTTTGGACTGCTCGGAATACATAGCAGCCAGTCCGCATCTGTACGCGTGAATTACAGCTTCTTCGATATCATTAAAATCGGTACCGGCTATATTAACAGTAAATTCCAGTTTTGTAGCTATACTGTGCTGAATACTCCTGTCTTTATATTTACCGACTGCCTTATTATCAACTTTACTTAACATACTGATTTTCTGACCCATACATACTCCTTTATTTGACTTATTATATACTATCATTTATTTTTTTACCAGTATATTCGTACAGGAATATGATATACTGCCCGAATGGATAATATCGTAACCGCGGCCGCCCTGTGCGCGGTTGGCGCTGAAAAAGCCGTATCAAATGAACTGCGCAAATTAAATATTAAAGTTGAAGATTCTCTTTACGGTAAAGTGCGCTTCAGGGCGGATACGGCGGGACTCTACAGGGCGCTTATCGCTCTTCGCGCCGCCGACAGGGTTTTGCTGGAAGCGGCGAATTTTAAAGCGGCGGATTTTGACGCGCTGTTCGAAGGGACAGCGGCGGCGCCCTGGGAACAGATTGTGCCGAAAGGGATGGGGTTAAAAGTGGCAAAGGTACGTGCCAACCGCTCCATGCTGAAAGCGGAAACAAGCATTCAGTCGGTAGTTCACAAGGCGGCGGCTCAGCGTTTGTGCGGAAAATACAAAATGAACCGGCTTCCTGAAGACGGTAAAGCCGCGGAAATCCGAGTGTACATGGAAAAAGATATTGTGTCGCTGCTTGTGGATTTAAGCGGCGAACCGCTTTTCAAAAGGGGCTACAGAAGCGAAGGAGGCGCCGCGCCGCTGCGGGAGACAACGGCGGCTTCCATGCTGCTTTTATCCGGCTGGAAACGAAAGTTCCCGCTCTACGATCCGTTCTGCGGATCGGGCACCATCCTGATAGAGGCGGCAATGTACGCGTGGGACATCGCGCCCGGTCTTGGAAGGCGCTTCGCAGTCGAAGACCTGATCATCGCGGACAGCAAAATTGAAAATGCGGTCCGGGAAGAATTCCGCGCCAAAATTGACTTTAGCCGGCTTGTCAGAATCGCCGGAAGCGATGAAGACCCGCGCTCTGTTTCAATCGCGGCTTCCAACGCGGCGCGCCTTCACGATATCGCGGAAGGTAAAAACCCCGAACGGGGTATCCGTCCTTCGGACGGTAAAAATTTGGGCATCGAATTTAAAACGCTTCCAATGTCAAAAGCGCTGCCTCCTGCGTACAACGTTCAAAGTCAGGCGAACTTTAAGGATTCAAATCCTTCCGGTTATCTGATTACAAACCCGCCTTACGGAAAACGTCTTGGAGATCAAACCGAAGCTGAAAAAACCTACAGCGAAATGAATATTCTGGGACAGGCTTTTTCAGGCTGGAAATTCGCGCTTATAACAGATCACAGCGGATTTGAAAGTTTTTTCGGCAAAAAAGCGGATTCCTGCCGCGAGATTAGCAACGGAGCAATTCCTTTCTATTTTTACCAATATGAGTTATTATAATAGAAAGGGGCACTTAAATGGCGATTGTTGTAGAACATGAAGAAAGGCGAAAAAAAATACTGGAAAAAGCGCTGACTGTTTTTATGGACGATGGTTTTGAAGATGCTACTTTCCAAAAGATCGCGGATCGCTGCGGCATTACAAGAACAATCTTATATCTTTATTTTAAAAATAAAAGGGAAATTTTCACCTACAGCATAAAGCAGCTTCTTTTAAGCGTCGAAGCGGGAATAAATTCAATCCGCGCTGACGAGTCTTTAAAAATCGCAGATAAAATAACGGGCGTAATGCTGAATATTTTTAAGGTACTGGAAGACAATCAGCAGTTTCTGCGCATAGTGCTGGATTATGTTTTACATCTTCCGAAAAACAACATTAATCCGGAAGAAAGAGTGCGCCGCAGAACTGTAAAGCTCCGCCGCATACTGTCGTCAATGATAATCGAAGGAGTCAAAACAGGCGAACTGAAGAGCATAAATATTAAAACCGCTAATGACTATCTTTACAATTTAATAGAAGCCGCGATTTTTAACCTGATAGTGCTGAAGCGCACGGATCTTGAAGAAATGAAAAAAACGGTAGTTTTCGCAATAAATCAAATCGCGGTATAAAAGAAGCGGACATATTATAAACAGCCCCTACTTCAGATAAATTCGCAGTTTCTCCAATACAATTTCAAAATCCAGCGGTTTGCCGATATGATCATCCATACCGGCTTTTACGCAGTTATCAATATCCTCTTTAAAAACATTGGCTGTCATGGCAATAATAGGAACGCGGCTTCTGACCGCGTCTGGATTTTCTTTCCTGCGCTTGTCCTCGTACTCGCGGATTTTGCCAGTCGCTTCAAATCCGTCCATACCAGGCATCTGAACATCCATTAAAATCATTCCGTATTTATCAGGATTTTTTATGAACATCTCAACGGCTTCTTGTCCGTTTACCGCGGTATCTATCTGTAAATGCGTCGACTCAAGGAGCGTTAAAACAATTTCGCGGTTAATATCCAAATCTTCCGCCAGCAGAATATTGCAGCCGGTAAAATTATCGCGAACGACCGTATCTTTTTTTTCTTCCTGATACTGCGCCGCTTTATCAGCGTCAACGCGCTGAACGTTAATCGTGAACGCGAACATGGAACCTTTATTTTGCTCCGACTCTACCCAGATTTTTCCTCCCATCATTTCCACAATGCTCTTTGATATGGAAAGGCCAAGCCCTGTGCCGCCGAATTTGCGGACTGTATTGGTTTCCGCCTGCTGGAATGACTGGAAAAGATGTTTCTGCTGTTCCCTGGTTATGCCAATTCCGGTATCAGTTACGGAAACCATTATTGTGCAGATATTATTTTTTTCTCCGATGAATTTTGTATCAAGATTGATCGTGCCGTTTTCGGGAGTAAATTTTACGGCATTGCCAAGAAGATTGGTAATAACCTGCGACAGGCGCTGATCGTCCCCTATCATCATCCGGGGAATATCCCTGTCAATATACACGATAAGGTTCTGATGTTTTTCTTCCACGCGGAAATTAATAACATTAACTGCCCTGTGAAGAACCTTCTCGAAGATGAATTCCGCAGGAGAAAGTTCAAACTTTTTGGCTTCGATTTTTGACATGTCAAGAATATCGTTGATTACGCCCAGCAGATGCGTGGAGGCGTCGTTTATTTTTTCCAGCGAATAATTTTTTTTCTCGATGTCCGGAGCCATTTTGCCAATAGCCGTCATGTTGATAATCGCGTTCATGGGAGTCCGCATTTCGTGACTCATGTTTGACAGGAACTCGCTCTTTGCCTTGCTCGCGGCTGTCACCTTTTTTACAGCGTCTTTCAACTTTGTGTTGTATATGTCAAGCATGATTGCGCCGGCAATGGTGCTGGCTATCATTGCGACAAAACTCTTTTCGTTTTCGTTCCATTTGCGCGGGTTATAGCACTGTTCGACAACCAGAATACCCCAAAAACGGCCTTCTACGTAAAGCGGCACGCAGATAAAAGCGTTAACGTCAATTAAAGACAGCGAATGGAAAACGTCCATTTTGCTTTCTGCGGTATCTGGACATGACACTACCGGCATGGTGGCGCATTCAAACAGTCTTTCGGGGAAATTGGCTTTTGAAAATTCCAGCAGCTCCCTGGAAAAACGCGGCATAACGCCGTTGTCAGACCAATGATACGCAAGCTGGGCATCGCCGCTTTCATCATTCATACTCAAAATAACAACCATGGAGACTTTATGATAAATCCCAAGTTTGGTAATTGCCTCTTTGACAAGCGTTTCCGTTTCGCCGGATGATATAAAACTCCGGGAAATCTCCGATATCAATTCCTGCTGTTCAAGACGAATCCGCAAAAGCTCGCTCTGCTTTTCCATCTCTTCCGTTATCTTTTTAATATTCCGCAGATCGTATTGATAACTCAGTATAATATTTTTTCCCTTGTATTTTGTGTGCGTAAGGGTTATTTCACAAGGTATAATTTCTCCCGCCGGCGTAAGATGCACCCATTCAACCACCTGTTCTTCGCCGTTCAGGGCCTGTTTTAATTTTCTATCTATCAGCATAAGTGAATTGCCGCCGCTCGGCTGAAATTCAGGGGAAAATTCCATAAAGTGTTCCATGTAATACTGCTTGTCGCAGCCAAACAAATCAAGGCTCGCGTTGTTAACGTCCAGTATGCGCAAATTCTCATCAAATGCCGTAAAGCCGATGCGTGACGCGTCAATAATCGCGCGGTTCAGCTCGTTTTCCTCCAGGATGATTCCTTCCATCTTTTTTATGTTGAGCAAATCGTACTGATAACAAAGCGCTATTTTTTTTCCGTTATAGATTGTCGGCGTCAGGGTTATCTCAAAAGGAATTAACTCTCCTGTGCCTAAACGATGCACCCATTCCGCCACCTGCGTCTCGCCTTCCAGCGCCGTTTTAATGATCTCAATTCCCCTCTCTGCGGAATTGGATCCGTCCGGTTGAAATTCCGGCGAGAATTCAAAAAAGTTGTTATAATAATATTCCCTTGTAGTTCCAAAAACATTTAAGATTGCTTCGTTGCAGTCAATTATTTTCAGTCTGTCATCAAAAATTGTCAGACCGATTGGAGCGGCTTTAAGCATGGAATGATTGAATTCATTGACTGTTGTTATCTTGCGTTCCATGTCGGCGCGGACGATTGTATTGGCGCACAGGAAAGCGGCCGATCTCATAAGTTCAGCAAGTTCCCTGTCAAAAAAGCGTTCACTGCGGGTATCCATAAAAGAAACAAACCCCCAGAAAGAACCGCTGATAAAAATCGGCACCGCGCAAATTGAAACAACGCCGAACATTTTTAACGTTTCAGCTTCACGTTTGGGGAAATTTTTGACAGGGCCGTTAATGGTTTTACCGACAGACAATATATTTTCCCAGCCCGGAATCTGTTTGGAATAGGTAATATCATCAGTCTCGGGAACAAAGCTGCCGCCGCTGTTTTTTTCCCATAAATATATCCGCGATGTATGCAAACCGTCAGGCATGCCGAAATTCCGCCAGACAGATACCTTGTCCAAATCCGCTGTATCGGCAATCAGTTTAATGCCGTCAGACATCATATCATCAAATGTTTCCTCGTTCTGTGAAAAGAATTTGACGGTCATTTTACTTAAAACTTTCGCCAATTTTTCACGGCGCCGCAGCGATTTTAAAGCGTCATTTTCATTCTTCGTTTTCTCTTCCCTGATAATCGCGTTAACGCACAGCCGCGCGGAGGAAAAAAGCAAATCGGCGCAGTCATCGTCAAAATACGCGTCTGTGGAATGGTTCTGAAGACATACCGCGCCCCAAAATTGCCCATGCGAAAGAATGGGAATTATGAGGATCGATTTGACATTAAAAGTATCCAAAAAAGCTTTTTCATCTTCGGACATATCCGAATGGCAAATTCGCACGCAGCCGTTTTTTGACAGCACTTCTACCCATTGATCTACAACAGGAATATTCGGCAGAACGCGCAGTTCTTCATCAATAGACACAAGCCCGCCTTTTTTTTTGTCCCAGCGGTACATTTGCCCAATCTTGACGCTTCCTTTCAAATTGTATTTCCGGTAGACAACAATTCGATCCAGTCCTACAGAATCCGCGATTGGCTTTAAGCCATTACTTATTACATCATTAAACGATATTTCACTGTGAGAAGTAAAAATTTCAATAGATTTATTCAACGCCTCTACAATATCCGCACGCCGGGCTGTGATTTTGTATTTGGCTGTCTCTTTAATATTTTTTGACGGCATTGCGCTACAATTATAGCATAAAAAATATAACAAATGAATATTATTGAAATCCTTTCATCCTGTTTTACCGGCATACCGGCTTGATTTTTTTTTATATTCAGATACTATATTGATGGAAGTAATCCCGGCAAATTTAAGCCGGTATTTAATATTAAGAAAAAAACAGGGAGAAAAAAATGAAAGCAACGATTATTGGGCTTGTAATTATTGCCGCGGCGGTAATTGCGATTCTGCCGGCGAATGTCATCGGCTTTGGACTTGGCTGGGGAAATGATGTCCTTGCCTTCCTTAGAGGCGGCGTTCCGGTAGCGGCAATCCTTGTCGGCATTATAGCCATTTTTATTGGCATTGCCGATATGAAGGATCGCGCGGAAGCCAGGAAAGAAGAAAAAAACGCTGCTGCACCGGAAGCATAAAAATCAGGCGGAAAATTCATAAAAATCTTTTTTGTATTAATTTTACTTGACAAAAATTTGATTTTTGAATATTTTTAAGACACTTTTACAGGTCAGGTGCCGGGGAAAAATAATCCTGTCTTTCCAAATCCGGAACGGTTCCTGCCTTTAAGGTAAGGTGGTTCTTATGTTTATCAAGATTTTCCTGCTTTTGTTGTTCTTTGGAGTTACAGTCTTTATCGGGATTTATTTCCGCAAAAGAGCGTCAAATGTAAACGATTTTGTTTTGGGCGGACGCAATGTCGGCCCGTGGCTTTCCGCGTTTTCTTACGGGGCGACTTACTTTTCCGCTGTTGTGTTTGTAGGATACGCCGGGCAGTTTGGCTGGCGGTTCGGCACGGCAGCGGTCTGGATTGGGCTTGGAAACGCGTTTATCGGCTCATTGATGGCCTGGTTCATACTTGGCAGACGGACGCGCATAATGACCAATCATTTAAAAAGCGCCACTATGCCTGAATTTTTCGGCACACGTTACAGTTCGACCGCTTTAAAGATATGCGCCTCGATTATCGTTTTTATCTTCTTAATCCCCTACACTGCTTCGCTTTATAACGGGCTTTCGCGGCTTTTCGCGATGGCGTTCGGCATACCGTTTGAGTACTGCATCTGGGCAATGGGAATTTTAACGGCAATATTTGTTGTCGCCGGAGGATACTTCGCGACAGCGGTTAACGATTTCATTCAGGGTTCAATTACTGTAATTGGTATTGTCGCAGTCATTGCCGTAGCGTTGGGCAGCAAAGGCGGTTTTATACCTGCGATGGATTCTCTTGCGCAGGTAAACGATTCAGGAATTGCGCGCGGGAATGTTCCGGGAGTTTTCACTTCATTCCTGGGTCCTGATCCCATATCGCTTATCGGCGTATTGATATTAACATCTTTGGGCACATGGGGACTTCCCCAGATGGTTGCGCGATTCTACTCGATAAAGAGCGAAAAGATGATCAGCAAGGGCGCAATTGTTTCCACTTTCTTTGCGGTTTTTGTCGCGGGCGGCTGTTACTTACTCGGTAGCTTCGGGCGTATTTTCGCAACTCCCGCAGATGTAAAAGCAAACGGCTTTGACTCAATCATCCCCGGCATACTCGCGAATTTCAACAGCGACTGGATGATGGGTTTAATTATTGTCCTTGTATTCGCGGCTTCCATATCCACTCTTTCATCATTGGTTATGTCTTCGGCGTCAACCTTAACGCTGGACTTTTTAAGGGGTAACATAATTAAAGAAATGAGCGATAAAATGCAGCTGTTTATTATCCGCTCATTAATAATTGTGTTTATAATTATTTCTTCTGTGATTGCTATCGGCGTATACAAAGGCGGAATTACCTTTATCGCCCAGTTGATGGGTGTTTCGTGGGGCGCTCTTGCAGGCTCCTTCCTTGCGCCTTTCCTTTACGGACTTTACTGGAAAAGAACAAGCAAAGCTGCAGTCTGGGTTTCTTTCATATTCAGTACTTCTGTGATGATACTCAATGTTTTATTCAGAAGCTCATTCCCGGCTCTTTTACAGTCGCCGATTAATTCAGGCGCATTCTGCATGCTTGCGGGACTTGTTATCGTACCGTTAATAACATGTATAACCAAAGCTCCAAATAAAGAAGTGGTTGACCGATGTTTCTCCTGTTACGATGATACTGTTACAGTCAAAGTTAAGGATGATCTTGGCAATTAACTGATTATATTTTAATTTGAAAAAAGCCGGGGGTGTCCGAAGAAGTTTTCCAACTTTTCAGACACCGCTGGCTTTTTTTTGCGCTTTATCCGCGCTGAGGGGCTTAACGCATTGTTTTTATTTTTTTGGCTGCTTTTTCGCTTTTTTCCTGCCGGCCTTCGCTTTAGACGGCATTCTTGCCTTGCTGTTTCCTTTTTTCGCTTTAGGTATTTTTTTAATACTTGCTAAAAATTTCTTATCGGCGGAAAGTTCATCAATTTCGGAAGAAGCCTGAATATCAAGCCAGTATTTCGGAGAATTGCTGAAATACTGGGCCAATCTGATAGCCATTGGCACTGTAATTCTTGCCTTTTCCTTTAAAATATTGGTAACAGTTTGATAATTGACCAAAATTTCTTTTGACAGGAAGAATGGGTTAATCTGGTACTCGTCAATAAAAGATTGAAGAATTGCTCCGGGGGTCTTTGATTTAGCTGTTTTTGGCATATATGCCTCCTTATAAATATTAAATTAATAATATATTAATTTCTTTTTTTATACAAGTATATGATAATATTTTAAATAACAATATTTACTTTAGCGGCTTATGCAACAGTCCCGGCGTTATATAATTATATAAAAATAGAATTAAAAATGTTAATAAAAAGTTCCTGCATATGCGGGATATTCTGTCTTCCTTTCCATAATTAAGGAATAAAGAATGTTATTTTCTCAATTTTTTGGGTCGCGGTTTTCCGTTGTTGTATTTATACTGTTTATCCAGACATTGCTGGCACAGTATGTTTTTGGATTTTTTACCGACAGGCGTGCCGCAGCGGGGGCAGCAGTTTTTGGCTTTACGCCTGTCATAACGTTCTCTGCGGACTTCCTGTACGCTTTCCGAAATTTCCCTGTTGTAATTCCTGTAATATTCGCGGCAATCGTCACAATTAATAAATTTGCTGGTTTTTTTTACTTTATTACCGCACCGGGGACATAATCCGCTTTTCTTTCTTTTAAGGTATATTTTCCTTCTTTCAACTGGTATCGCCATGTTATCAGAATAACATAATATTAATTATTATGCAACCCCTTAAAATAACGGCGTAACATATTAATCATTTCATCATAATCTATTGGTTTTCTTATATGGCCGTTCATGCCGGCTTTAAGGCATTTTTCCACATCTTCGCGGAAAACATTGGCAGTCATTGCTATTATTGGCACTTTATGCCGGTTAGCCAGAAATTGCGCTGCCTGATGCGCGGCTTCGAATTCACGTATGGCGTGTGTCGCCTCGTAACCGTCCATTACGGGCATTTGTATATCCATAAAAATTAAATCGTATTTTTGCGGGGATTCTTTGAACAAGCGGACTGCCGCTTCCCCGTTTTCCGCGCATACAATATTCAGTTCCGCAGGTTCAAGCAGCGTTATTACAATTTCGCGGTTTATTTCTATGTCTTCTACCAGCAATAATGTCCTTCCCTTGAATTTTATCTTGTTCCTGTCATTAAGGTTTTTGCTGATCAGCTTCTTTTCTTTAACCGAACCGCGTTTCAGCAAAACGGTAAATATAAATTTTGAACCTTTCCCGGGCTGCGATTCAACCCAAATATCGCCGTCCATCAGAACAACTATGCGTTTTGAGATGGAAAGCCCAAGTCCCGAACCGCCGTAGTTACGCGATATACTGGCGTCCGCCTGCTCGAATGATTCAAACAGACGCGCTTTCTGATCATCCGCGATGCCAATCCCGGTATCCAGGACGCTTATCTGCAGGCGGCACATGCCGTTTTTTTCAGATATAAGCTGCGTGTCAAGACGAATGACGCCGTTATCAGGAGAGAATTTGACAGCATTGGATATCAGGTTTGTAATAACCTGCGAAAGCCTCTGATCGTCGCCTATCAGCACAGAAGGCACTTCTTTCCCGGTTTTGATTACAAGTTTTTGATGCCGTTCAACAATACGGGGATTAATAATATCAGAAACCTTCTGCAGCGTTTTTCTGTATTCAAAACCTACGGGCGATAATTCAAGTTTGTTCGCTTCTATCTTTGACATGTCAAGGATGTCGTTAATTACACCTAACAGGTGCCTGGACGCTCCTTCTATCTTGTTAAACGCATCATCCTTTTTTTCCACCGCCTGCGATAATTTTCCTATTGTCGTCATCCCTATAATCGCGTTCAGCGGCGTGCGTATTTCATGGCTCATATTGCTCAGGAACGTGCTTTTCGCCCTGTTCGCGTTCTCGGCTTCCATGCGCTGTTTTTCGGTGTTCAGTAAAACTTTTTTGGATTCGGTAATGTCAATTACCGCGCCCGCGACGCGCAGGGCATTGCCTTTTCTGTCGCGAATCGCCTCGCCGCATGCGCGGAAATAGCCGTATTCGCCGTTTTTGCAGAGCATACGGTATTCAACATCATAGGGCGTTTTGCCCGTTCTATCCGCCAGATGCCTGGCTATGGCAATATGAGCATCTCCCTTGTCATCAGGATGAAGTTTATCGTTCCAGCTGTCAAAAGTATTGGGAAAATCAGTTTCGTTTGAATATCCAAGCATATACCTGAATTCGTCAGACCATGAAAAATGATTTCCCGCGTTCTGGGCGTCGTTATTTACAATTGTAACATCCCACAGGCCTATTCTTGTCGCTTTAACCACGGCTTTCAATTTTGTAAGCTGCAAATCATTCTTTTCTTTTGAGCGGATAATTTTCAGCGCCCGTTCATGGGCAACTAAACTCGCTTCGTGCGCGGCTTTAGCGTCTTCCATCGACTTTACGATGCAATTAACCGGAATATTTACGTTAAGCGCAATTTTCCTTGCCATATGGCGGCATGTTCTGCTTCCGCACGCGCCGCAGTCTATATTTTGCTTTTCAAATGTATTTTTTCCCAGCAGTTCAAGGGAGCGGAGAATATCATCTTCGGTTATTTTCGGATAACTTGTAAAAACAGGCCTGTATTTGCGCATAAAAAGCTTAATGTCCAGCGTATTGTCGTACAATTTATACATTTTTCTATAATACGCGGCTTTTTGCGGGTTTGCCGTCCTTTTCCTTTTGTCATCCATGTTTTTGTCAATTTCAAAAATATTTCTGTCATTGAAATAAGCTGAACCAATATTACAGCCCTCTGTGCAATTGAGCACGTCAAAAATGTCAGGCAAATACTCCTGCGGCGTTTCGGCATATTCGTCCAGCTTTTCATACAAAGCAGCGCCTTCCGCCTTGGCTATGTGAATTTTTTTTCTGAAAAAGTACTCAATATTTTCCTTGAACCCTCCCGGCATCGGGAACAATGAACCTAAACCGCTTTCTTCGTGATCGAACTGGGTTTCCTCAACAGGCAGCGAAATATTATTTGATTTTAGATATTCAAGCAGACTGGAAAAAGTAATATTGTACTGGGCAAGTTCCGTATCTTCAAATTCCTTTGATTTGGAAATGCAGGGCGTTATCGCGGCAATCCGGCCGCTTATGCCCTGATACTCTTTCATATAAATCGATACGCAGGCTATCGGACTGTGTATAACAGACAATCTGGGAAGCAGATCATGCCTGTACATTTCGCAATAAGAGACAACTGAAGGGCATGGCTGGGTTATAATGTGCCCGGCGCCGTTTTTTTTAATATGCTTGATATGAGCCCAAATGCAGATATCGGCTCCAAGCGCGGCATCGTATATTTTTTTAACTCCGATCTTTTTCAGATATGAAAAAAGATTTTTATATTCAGGTATGTTTGTTCTTATGGAAGGCGCGGTTATTATTGATACGGGAATGCCTTTCGACAGATCATCAAAGAACCGGCAGGTATCATCGGTAAAATATCTTGCGTTGTGCTTGCACGCCGTGATACACCTGCCGCACGCAATGCATTTGTTGGGATCAACTTTTACCTTTATGTTTCCGGCTTCATCCTGATATGTAATATTGGATGTCTCCATAGGACATTCCCGGACACACCGGTTACAGCCGGTGCAAAGATTTTCGTTAGATTTAATTATTTCAGCCATAATAACAACCTAAACAAAACAATTCAGGAAGCCAGGAACACCGTTCCTTTTTGACTCCCGCGCACAAGAGATTCAAGACAGCGGGGAGAACCGCCGTTTGCGAGTATTGTAGATATACCGTAAGACAGGGCCAGTTTGGCGGCGTCAAGTTTTGTCGAAATTCCGCCTGTGCCAAAATCGCTTGTATTGCCTATAGTGATGTTTTTGCGCACAGCGTCTATATCACGCACTTCTTCAACCAGAACAGCCTGTGGGAATTCCTTTGGGTTTTTATCATAAAGTCCGTCAATATCGCTGAAAAGCACCAAAAGATCCGCGCTCCAAAGAATTGCCGACTGAGCCGCCAATGTGTCATTCTCGCCGATTTTTATTTCCTCTACAGAGACAGTGTCATTTTCGTTGATGATGGGGATAACGCTTTCGTCTACCAGGGTAAAAAGCGTGTTTCTCATATTAAGAGTCCTGATTGAATCGCTGAAATCCTCGCGGGTTAAAAGTATTTGCGCGATGTGCAGACTGTTCTTTTCAAACGCGCGGCGCCAGGCGTCCATAAGCTCAACCTGCCCTACCGCGCACAACGCCTGCCTGTAATGAATGTCCTTCTTGCGCGCCCATTTATCCATAGTGGAAAGACCCGCTACCTGCGCGCCGGATGAGACCAGGACAATCTGTTTGCCGTTTTTAATGAGCGCCGCTGACTGCTGCGCAAATTCGCAAAGAAATTCCGAATTGATTTTTCCGTCTTTACCGGCAAGGGTATTGGAGCCAAATTTGAAAATAATTTTTCTCGCGTCCGCTATAAGCTGTGAAATCATTTACACCTTCTATTTTAATCCGCAGCCGTATCTTCTAGCCCCGTATTTGCCCGCTGCCTGTTATAAGGTACTTTATTGTAGTAAGAGCTTCAAGTCCCATCGGCCCTCTGGCATGGAATTTCTGGGTGCTGATTCCCAGCTCCGCGCCAAAACCGAATTCGCCGCCGTCTGTAAAGCGGGTTGACGCGTTTACATACACGCAGGCCGCGTCCGCTTTCAGACGGAACTCCTGCGCCGCCTTAAGATCGTTGGTGAGGATTGCCTCTGAATGTTTTGTCCCGTAACGGTTTATATGGGCGATTGCCTCACCGCAGGAGTTTACCGTTTTTACAGCGAGTATGTAATCAAGGAATTCGGTTTCCCAGTCATCTTCCGCCGCGTCTTTTAAAACAAGCGAAGCGGGCAGCGCGGAACCGGCGGCGGCTTTTGACGCGACATCGCAGCGGAGTTCAGCTTTGCCTGCCAATTTTTCAGCAAGAGCAGGCATAAAACATGCGAGAGCGTCTTTGTGCACAAGTACTGTTTCCACGGCGTTACACGCGCCTGGTTTTTGAAGTTTCGCGTTCGCGATAATTTCTACAGCATTTTCAATACCGGCGCACGTTTGCAGGAAAGACGGCTCAACATAGATGTGGCAGTTGCCTTCGCCTGTCTCGATTACCGGGACGCGCGCGTTTTCCACTACGCGGCGAATCAGCTCATGCCCTCCGCGCGGAAGAACGACGTCTATAAAACCGCGCGCCCTGAGTATCTCGTCAACTTCGTCTCTATTGCCGGATTGGGCCAGAGCCACAGCGTCCGCTATTCCACCGCCGCCTGCAAGCCCTGTCCTGATAGCCTTTACAATCTCTTTGTTGGACTGTAGCGCCGATGAAGAACCGCGCAAAAGTATCGAGCAGCCCGCTTTGTACGCAAGAGCGGCGCAGTCCGCCGTAACATTGGGGCGCGACTCATAAATGATCGCCGCCACGCCTATTGGCACTGTCACTTTCTCAACCTGTAGGCCGTTGGGCAGCGTCCACCCTGCCTGCGTTTTTCCTATAGGGTCTTCCTGCCTGATAACAATTTCTATCCCTTCGATAATACCGTCAATCCGTTTGTCGTTTAAAAGCAGGCGGTCAACAAGGCTTTCTTTCATGCCGCTCCCGCGCGCCTGTTCAACATCGCGGGCGTTTGCCTCCAGAATCGCGACTCTGTTTTTGTCAATTTCAGCGGCGGCGGCGGCAAGCGCCCTGTCTTTGGATGCGCGATTTTGAGCGGCCAGTTCCGCCTGGGCTTTTTTAAGAGTAAAAAAAATTGGCTCTAAAGA
>JAIRQN010000031.1 GCA_031256445.1 Treponema sp.
CCCGGACCGTGTTTCTGCGATCCTGGGTTACCAGCATCTGAGGCTGGGGGGAATCAAGGCTTTTTTCAACTTTGATGATTGTATCGGCAAGGGGATCCGTTCCGGGCGCAAATGAAGAAAGAGGCTGGGAAAGTTTTGATCCGTCCCGGTACAGGGCAACCGCCTTAAGGCAGTTTTTCCAGGCCAACAGGTACGCGCCTTTTACATCTTCGTAATTCGCCGCATTGGGCATATTGATTGTTTTGGAAATGGCGCCGGAAATAAAGGGCTGCACTGCGGCCATCATGCCGATATGGGCGGTCCACGGAATTGACCGTTTGCCTTTTTTTCCAGAAGGGGCGGCGGTATCAAAAACAGCGTAATGGTCTTTTTTCAGACCCGGAGCGCCCTCAAGACCCATAGTGCCGCAGGCGAAAAGTTCCGCTTCTTCAATATCCTCCTGGCTGAAGCCGATATGCTTAAGCAGGCTGAAGCCCGCAAGAGACCAGGTCGACTCCGGCACTTTAAGAACATTTTCAACGAATAATTTCCCCAAAATATAGGGATTGAATACTCCTTCAAGATTAAGCGCGGTTTTTACGGCGTCTTCCGCCGCGGCGATTGATTCCTGGGTAAAACCTTTTGCTTTAAGCGAATCAGGATTGACGGCAGGAGCTCCCTTAAGGGTTCTCCTGCCCATGGCGTAGACGACAATCTCCTCGATTGACTGCGGCTGGTAGCCAAGGGCTTCCAGCGCCGGAGGCACAGACTGATTTATAATCTTAAAGTAACCGCCGCCGGCAAGTTTTTTAAATTTAACGAGGGCGAAATCCGGCTCAATGCCTGTGGTATCGCAGTCCATCAAAAGACCGATTGTGCCCGTGGGAGCAATCGCCGTTACCTGCGCGTTACGGTAACCATGAACCCTGCCCAGATCGAACGCGGTATCCCAGGAAGCCTTCGCCGCGTCCAGCAGATAGGAAGGGCACCGCGCGGGATCAATTCCCCTAGGCGTTATGTGAAGAAGCTCATATTCGCTGTCGGAGGCGTTATTCACCGCCCGTCTGTGATTTCGGATAACGCGAAGCATATTTTCCGCGTTTTCACCGTAACGCGCGAATGAGCCGTGCTCTGCTGCCATACGGGCCGACTGCGCGTACGCCTCGCCTGACAGCAGCGCCGAGAGAGCGCCCGCTACAGAACGACCTTCGTCAGAATCGTAGGCAAGCCCCATGATCATAAGGAGGGTTCCCAAGTTGGCGTAACCGAGTCCAAGCGTGCGGTACTGGTAGGAGAGTTCGGCGATTCGCACAGACGGAAACTGGGCCATCACTACGGAAATTTCAAGTATGGTTGTCCAGATATCTATAGCGTGAAGATACCCCTCCACATTAAAAACTTTTTTTACCTTGTCATAAAAAAGGGCAAGATTTATCGAAGCCAGGTTGCATGCGGTGTCATCCAGGAACATGTATTCGGAGCAGGGGTTGGAAGCGCGTATCTCGCCGCCGGCGGGGCATGTGTGCCAGTCGTTAATTGTTGTGTGAAACTGAAGGCCGGGATCGGCGCACTGCCAGCTTGTGCGGGCGATATCTGACCAAAGTTTGCGCGCCTTTACGGTTTTGACGGTTTCCGATCCGGTGCGGCTTTTTAAATCCCAGTCGGTGTCGTTTAACACAGCCCGCATAAAATCATCTGTCAGGCGCAGGCTGTTATTCGAACTTTGGCCGGATACAGTATTGTACGCCTCGTCATCCCAGGAGGTTGAAAACTGCGAAATGTCAACTTCATCATCGCCCTGTTCAAGGCGGCGAAGCTGCTGGTACAGGTAAGAAGGCGGAATTTTATCACCTAACGCCGCACGCAGGACGGCGGCAAGCTCATGGTTTTTCTCCGCGTTGAATTTATCGTCTTCGGGGCCTCGGAAGCCGGACAGCGCTTTTTTGATCGCGTCGATGTGTTTTTTCAAAACAAGAGAACCTGTCACCATGGAGGCTACTTTGTGTTCTTCTCCGGCTTTCCAGCTTATGTACTTTTCAACGTCAGGATGGTCAACATCAAGGGTTACCATCTTGGCGGCGCGGCGTGTTGTTCCCCCGGATTTAATCGCCGAAGCCGAACGATCCCCCACCTTTAAAAATGACAACAGGCCGGATGAAACTCCGCCGCCAGAGAGGGTTTCGTTCATCCCCCGGAGACGGGAAAAATTGGAACCTGTTCCTGAACCGTATTTAAAAAGGCGGGCTTCACGGGTCATCAGATCCATGATGCCGCCTTCGTTTACAAGATCGTCATCTATTGAAAGAATAAAACACGCATGAGGCTGCGGCCGTTTATAGGAACTTTCGGATTTAACAACTTTTCCCGTATCAGGATCAAAATAGAAGTGTCCCTGAGCAGGACCGTCGATCCCATAAACAGAATACAGCCCTGTATTGAACCATTGCGGGCTGTTTGGAGCGGCAAATTGATGGGAAAGCATATAGCAGGTCTCATCATAGAATGCATTTTCGTCTTCCGTACTGTCAAAATACCTGTTTTTTCTTCCCCAATCAAGCCAGGTATAGGCAAGCCGGTGAAAAACCTGCCTGCTGTCATGCTCAGCGCCGTCTTCCGGCAGATTATTACCCGGATCTTCAGAATTTTCCTTGATTTTTATCCATTTTTTCCACTCATAGATCTTATCAGACGGGATTCCGGCCTTACGGAAGTACTTCTGCGCCAGTATATCCGACGCAATCTGGCTCCAAAAAGCAGGCACAATTACCGTATCTTCGGAAAAAATCGCCTTACCGTTGGGGTTCCTAATCTCGCTTTTTCGCCGCTCCCAGACAATATCATAATACGGACCGCTGTCGCAGTCTGTGAAAAGACGTCTTACCCTCATTACCAAATCCTTTTTTTTATCGCGAACAGTGATGACCACATATATAGCGGTGTGTAAACTAGTGTACACTATATGCAGAGTATATGGCAATAGAATAATTTTAAAAAAATTATTTTTTAGAATCGAATGAAATTATCAAAACGTTGAAATATTATTCCATTTCTTAAAATTTATTTATACAAATTTAAGACCCCTTTTTATGGTAAAAAACACCGGCTCCTCACTCCTCATTTCAGTATTTTTTAATTATTATAACAATATGGAATTTTTACCTGTTTCACATGAATCAATTTTAAAAGGGGCTCAAATACTTAAGAATGGCGGTCTTGTGGCATTCCCGACAGAAACAGTATACGGTCTTGGCGCAGACGCTTTTAACCCGCTGGCATTGGCGAAGGTCTTTGAAGCAAAAGGACGCCCGCATTTTGACCCGCTCATTATACATATTGCTGCGATTGAAACATTGGAAAAAGCGGTAAATCTCAACCTGTTAAGCAAAGAAACGCGGAAAAAACTCTTCACTCTTGCTGAAAACCTCTGGCCGGGACCGCTTTCCATTGTTTTGCCGAAAAATGAAAAAATACCCGGTATTGCCACCGCCGGTTTGCAGACAGCCGCTGTACGCTTCCCGGATCACGAAACGGCGCAAAAACTGATTTCCCTTTGCGGAACCGCGGTTGCGGCTCCAAGCGCCAACCCGTTCGGCAGCCTGAGCCCGACAAGAGCGGAGCATGTTTTAAGCGGTCTTGGAGAGAAAGCGGATTTGATCCTTGACGGCGGCAGTACACGGATAGGGCTTGAGTCCACAGTACTGGACATAACAGGCGAATGTATCAGAATACTGCGTCCCGGAGGTACGCCGAAAGACGCAATAGAGAAACTGATTGGCGCTTTGCAGGATTCAGAGAATAAAGAACAGAGAGCAAATATTAATGAACAGGGTTTAACATCGCCGGGTTTACTGAAGAGCCATTACGCGCCAAATGCCGCGCTTTACGCTTTAAACCGCGAAGAGATCATCAAAGAACCGCATGAAACTGAAAGAGAGGCTGCCGGTAAAACAGCGTTCATGTTTTTTGACGGCTGTACAAAAGACGAATGGATCGCGGTTCATTCCGCGCAAAAGCCGCCTGAAACTATTATTGTAAAAGTCCTGTCAGAGACAGGGCAGCCGCTTGAAGCGGCTTCATGTTTTTTTGAGACGCTCCATGAATTGGATAACAGCAATGTATCGCGGATTTACGCGCAATTCGCTCCGGGGCAGGGGCTTGGAGAGGCTATAAATGACAGGCTGAGACGCGCTTCCTGCAATTAACAGGTATTGTAAGTAATGCCGCTTGGTAATATAATTTTTATAATGAAAACAATTATTCTGTATGCGACAAAATACGGAACTGCAGAAGCGGCCGCGCGGCGTATTGCAGATAAAATTGATGACGAAAAAACCAATGCGGCATGTGTTATTCACAATTTAAAACAGAATATTCCATCCCTTGCGGACTTTGACTGCGTCATTATCGGCAGTTCCGTTTATGCCGGAATGATCCGCAAAGAAGCGAAAACATTTCTTGCGCAAAACGCGGATTCCCTTCTGGAGAAGAAACTCGGATTGTTTTTATGCGGAATTGCCGCGGAGGGAGAAAAAAAGTATTTCGAAGATAATTTCAGCGTAAAATTACTACAGGCCGCAAAAGCAAAGTGCTTTGCCGGCGGAATATTCGATCCAAAGAAAAACAATGCCGCTGAACGGTTTATTATTAAAATAGCCGCGAAAAAAACCGAATACACAGACACCATTGACGAAGAAAAAATCAATCAATTTGCACAGGCGATGAAATCATGAAAAAAAATGCTTTTTTTGGCCTGTTGATTGCTGCGTCCGTTTGCATAACATGTTCAACAAGCCAATTCAAAGACCTTCAGGCTTCGCTTCCCGATTTAAACGGTATCGCGGACGGCGCTTACCGCGGCGGACATGACATTAAAGGAACGCCTGTTAAAGTCACGCTCGATGTTGTTATGCGCAATCATGCTGTTTCTTCCGTTAATATAGTAAGACATTCCTGTTCTCCAATCGGCAAAAAAGCGGAAACGCTGACCGGAGAAATTGTCAAACAGCAGAGCCTTGATATCGACGCGGTAAGCGGCGCTACGGCAAGCAGCAAGGCAATATTAAAAGCAGCAGAAAACGCGCTGCAAAAAGAACAATGAGAAACCTTGAAATAGCGTTAATCGCAATCGGCCTTTCGATGGACGCTTTCGCCGTCTCCATCACTCTGGGTCTTTCAGTAAAAAAACCAACGCTCAAGGAATACCTTATTCCCGGCCTTTACTTTGGTTTTTTTCAGGCTCTGATGCCGCTGGCAGGTTTTTTCGCCGGTACGCTGTTCGCGGAAAAAATACAGCACCTGGATCACTGGATTGCTTTTATCCTGCTAAGCGTGATTGGCGCCATGATGATAAAGGACAGCCTGTCAAAAGACGAAAAAAAACATGATGAAAATATATTTAAATTTATCAATATGCTGCTGCTTGCGATAGCGACCAGCATAGACGCTCTGGCTGTTGGAGTAACATTCGCATTTTTCAGGATAAATATCTTCAGCGCGATAGCGGTAATCGGTCTGACTACATTTTTTATTTCAATAGGCGGCGTAAAAATAGGGAATATTTTCGGTGCCAAATTCAAATCCAAAGCGGAATTGCTGGGCGGCATTGTCCTTGTAGTGCTTGGCGTTAAAATACTTATTGAACATATCTTCTTTACATAGCTGATATAAAAAATTCCGCTTGTAAATAAAGGCAAAAAAAGCGTATAATAGGCCCCATAGGAGAAAAAAATGAAAAAATTTATTATCACGGCAATGGCGTTGATTCTGGCATTTGGATTGATAGCATGTAAAGGCAAGAGCGCCCAGATCAGAATGGCAACCGGAGGAAGCACAGGCACATATTATGCGTTTGGGACAGCAGTTGGGCAGATTTTGAATGAAAAAACAAAAATACCGATTACCGTACAGTCAACAGGAGCGTCAAAAGCGAATATTCAGCTGATTAACGCGGGAGAGGTAGAGATTGCCATTGTACAGAATGATGTAATGGACTACGCCTGGCGCGGAGTCGATCTCTTTAATGGTGAAAAAATCACTACTTTCTCCAGCATGGCCGCGCTTTACGCGGAAGTATGCCAGATTGTTGTTAATCCGGCTTCCGGAATTCGCAGCATAGCGGACTTAAAAGGGAAAAATGTCTCCGTAGGTGACGCGGGCAGCGGCGTGGAATTCAACGCTAGGCAAATACTGGAAGCATACGGCATCACATTTGATCAGATAGGCAAACAGAATTTAGGTTTCGGCGCGTCTGCTGACGCTCTTAGGGATAATAAAATTGACGCTTTCTTCTGCGTAGCGGGAGCTCCGACCCCTGCAATTATTGATCTGGCGACAAACAGGGAAATTTTAATTCTTGAGATTAACGATGAATACGCCGCGAAATTAATCAGCAACTATCCTTTTTACACAAAATACCCAATTCCGGCGGGAAGCTACAGAGGGCAAAACAGTCCTGTACAGACTGTAGCTGTAAAAGCGACCTTTATTGTCAGCTCAAAACTGGACGAAAATACTGTTTATCAGCTGACAAAAAATTTATTTGAAAGCAAAGCGCAGATTGAAGCGGCGCATTCCAAGGGAAGCGAACTCTCAGCAGCTTATGCCATAGAAGGAATATCGGTTCCCTTCCACAGCGGAGCCGTGAAGTACTTTAAGGAAATAGGCGCTTTATAAGAGGTGAGTGATTAAACGGTTCCAAACCAGCCGTTTCACGCGCTTTTTGCAGCGCAGCTTCCCGCGCATTTTGCAGCGAAGCTCCCCGCGCTTTTTGCAGCGGAGATTCCCGCGCAGTAAAGACGGCTGGTTTAATACCCGTTTGTATATCGCCGCCGCTGTTCTTGGATTACTGGGAGCGGTATTCCTGTACAATTTTTCAAAAGCGGATATACGTTCAGGGAAAGACGGTTATTCAACAGTTGAAATAGTAAACAGGGAATCCGGCAAAATTTACGGCAGGCGTTTATTAAAGGACGGCGATGAGTTTGCCGTCGAATTTGTTCATTCGGTTAATAACAGTCCTGTACGGGAAATTTTTACAGCGGCGGATGGAAAGATACAGAGCAAAGCAGTCCGTTTCTACTCTTTCGGAGCGGGAATGCAGACGGATCTGGAAGACGGGCAGGAAATGATCCGTGACGGCGATGCTTTAATAATTACCGGGTATAAGAATATACATACGGAATTAAACTACATTGTTGGCACGGTGTCAGATCATCTTTTACTGATTAACGGAGAACAGATCAGTCTTCGGAAATTATGCGGAAAGAATGCCCATGTAACGCTGCGGATAAAAGGAGAACGATCATGAGTCAGACAGATGATGATAATCATGTATTATCAGAAGAAGAAACTGAAGAGTTAATAGAAAAATTTGACAGGGAATCCCGCATCCGCCATTTTACGGGAATTCCCGGAGTTATTATAAAGTGCCTTTTAACCCTTTTTGCCGCTTATGTTTTCTGGGTTACCCTTATAGGGAACTTGCCTGAACAGGTAAGAAGATGCGTTTTTTTGGGTTCGCTGGTATTTATCGGCTATCTGCTTTATCCGGCGCATAAAAGCATAATAAAACGGGTAAATTATATTCCCTGGTACGATTTTATCCTTGCCGCTGCCGGAGCGGCCTGCTTCTTTTATTATGTTTTCAATTTCCAGGCCATAATCAATAAGGCTGTTTTAATCGGGCGTTTGGACATCGCTGTGGGAATTACGGGAATTCTTATACTTGCGGAACTTTGCCGCAGGGTTGTAGGCATCCCCATTCTGGTAGTAGCGGCAGGTTTCGTCACATTCGCCTTTGCTAACGGGTATTCCATGCGCCGCGTTGTTCATCAGCTTTTCTATACAACAGACGGAGTTATAGGCACTCCTATTCAGGTCTGTTCAACATTCATTGTTATTTTTATTTTTCTCGCGTCTTTTCTGGAAAAATCAGGCATAGCAAAATTTTTTATCGACATTGCAAACTCGGTAGCGGGTTTTACCTCCGGAGGACCGGCCAAGGTCGCCGTTATCGCAAGCGCCCTGGAAGGGATGATCTCGGGCAGCTCTGTCGCCAATACGGTAGGTTCCGGCAGCGTTACCATTCCAATGATGAAAAAAACAGGTTACAAACCCGAGTTTGCCGCGGCAGTAGAAGCGGCCGCTTCCACAGGGGGCCAGATTGTGCCTCCAATACTTGGCGCGGCGGCGTTTCTTATGGCGGAATTTACCGGCATTCCGTATTTAGTAATTGCCGCTTCGGCAATTCTGCCCGCGATGCTCTACTTTACCGGCATTTTCTTTGTGGTTCACTTTGAAGCGAAAAAACTCGGTCTCAAAGGACTGCCCAAAGAATCCATCCCGCGCTTTTTGCCGCTGTTGCTAAAAAGAGGTTATCTTTTTCTGCCCATAATTGTTTTGGTTGTGCTTATGGGTATCGGCTTTACTCCGGCATACGCAGCCTGTTACGGCGTCCTTTCCGCTTTTGCCGTAAGTTTTTTCAGAAAGGACACCCGTTTCTCTCCTGCGGGATTTGTTGAGGCCGTTACCAACGGTTCCAAGAACACAATCGGCGTAGCGATTGCCTGCGCGGTAGCCGGCACAATTATTGGAATTGTATCGCTTACAGGCATCGGGCAATTGCTAATCGGGAAACTTACCGACATTGTTAACAACCCGTTCCTTGTCGCCACAGGAACCAGCCTTCTTGCGGCTCTGATAATTACAATGCTTACCTGCCTGATAATCGGCATGGGAATTCCGACCACCGCGAATTACGTCATCATGGCTACAATAACAGCCCCTATGGTAATGCGCGCGGGAGCGGAAATCGGCATTACAGTGCCTCTTTTGGCAGCTCATATGTTTGTTTTCTATTTCGGGATTTTGGCGGACATTACCCCGCCTGTCGCACTTGCAGCTTACGCCGGAGCGGCCATCGCCAAATCAAATCCGCTCTTAACAGCGGTTACGGCTACAAGGCTCGCAATCGCGGCATTTATAGTTCCGTTCATTTTTGTATTCAGCCCGGAAATGCTTTTCATAGGCACTACCCCGCTGTCATTTGTGCAGATTATTATTACTTCCATTGTCGGAATGTTTAATATCGCAATCGGGCTGGAAGGATTTATGTTAAGAAAGCTGGGAGCGCCCCTCAGGATACTTGCAGTCGCAGCCGGTTTGATGCTGATAAACCCGGACATTATAACCGACCTGACCGGTCTAGCGTTAAGCGCAATGGTAGTTGTTATTCATGTTATAACTTACAGAAAAGACAGGCATCGCAGCCCGGAAAAGGCATAAAAAAACCCGGCGCTGAATTTAAAGCGCCGGGAAATGGGCGATACAAGACTTGAACTTGTGACCCCCAGCGTGTCGAGCTGGTGCTCTAACCAACTGAGCTAACCGCCCAAAAAATTAATCATTAAAATACTAAAAAAGCGCCAATAAAATGCGGATTATTAAAATATTAAATTTAACCCAGCGCCTGGCAAACACCTTGAATAAAGCTGGGCTGGCGCCGGGTAATAATTTATTTTATCCGTTCGCGGATTGCTACGTTTACTTCGATCTTCCCCATTGAAGCCAATTCCATCGGTACAACGAGAGCTTCCACCTGACCAAGGTTTGTAGATACTTCCATGTTCTCTCCGGTAAACAGAGCCGGCGGAGTAAGGTCGAATTTAAAACCCAGATCATGCAGTTTGGTCACCGCCTGCGCGGTAATCATATTCGCAAGTTCCTGAATTGTCGCTTTGCCAAGCTCATCAAGAACGGTAAAAGTCTCGCTATTCATGGTACCAGCCACCTGTAAAGCTGTATCCTTTGTCATATCAAAAAGAACACGTCCTTCTACATCGCCGGCAAGTCCGACCAATGCGGCAACGCCCATGATGGACATAGAGGTAGGTTTTAAATAAATCTCACCGCGTTTTACAGCATCCGGAAAATATTCCTTAAGGACATTGTAAGCTGATTCCACAAAAGGGTTGATGTACTCAACTCTCATAACACACTCCTTGATAATTTTTTATGCTGTCTGCATATAAGCTGAAACCGGATCATCGGCAATAGAGTGCCAAATAACACCGGAGAGTTCCTCATTCCTTCCCAGGATTACAATACCCTGGCTCTTTAACTTCTCCGAGAAATTTTCGACAACCTTTGTCTGCTCCTGCGCCGGCAAGAAGGATATTATATCCCTTGCAAGTATTATGTCCAGCTCTGGCAGCGCATTTTCATTCATTATATCATGGTATTCAAAAACAATCAAATCTTTTATTGTCTGATTGAATGAATATCCGCTTTTCCCATGCACCATAAAACTACGGCAAAATTCAGGCAAATCGTCAAGATCGTAAGTCATGTTCGGCGCCTGGGATACAGCCATAATATCGTTATCGTTGGCCCATATTTTAATACGCGCGTTCGGAAACTTTGTCTTAAGTATACAGGCAAATGAATAAGTTTCATAGCCCTTGCCGCAGCCAATGTTCCAAACATTGATGTTGGCGGATTTGAAATCCGGCAAAACGCTTTTAACCGCAGCGCCATAATCATCGCTCCAGAATTCCTCTGTGTAAGGCGAATTAAAATTACCCAGGAAATTTTCCGCGTCGGATCCGCTCTTTAACTGCAGCGCATCCCCTGAACGGCCGGCGCTCCACTCGACAAAGCGTTTTTGCAGCCATTTGTCGTTAACAGGAGTAACAATAAAATGTTTTAAGGCGGCAAGGCTTTCTTCGACAAAGCTAACGGCTGAGTCCGATGTAGAAGATCGCTGCTGAGACTGCTCGCTTGGAGGCGGAACAAAATACTCGCCTGAATCGGTTGAAACTGCGCCGCGTTTGTTCTTTTCTTCCTCGCTTACTGTAAAAATTCTGATGACATCAAGGATGATATAAAGGTCGCCCTGTTTCTCTACAACGCCGCTTATAAATTTGATGTTAATATCGCCGAATATCGGGTGCGGCGGCTGAATCGTTTCATGATTAATGCCGACTACCTTGTCAATCTTGTCTACTATCGTCCCGTATACCTGATCGTTGATATGAAGAATAAGCATGTTCTCCAGAGCTTCGCTCTTTTTATCAACCGGCAGGTGAAAGAACTGCCGCAGATCGATGATGGGAATAATATCACCGCGCAGATTATACACCCCGCGGACAAACGATGCGGCGTTCGGCACATATGTGAATTTATCGGCCTTGGCTATTTCCTTGACATTCATTATGTCTACGCCGTAATCCTTTCCGGCCAGAGAAAAAGTAACCATTTTAAAATCAACGCTCTCTACACGATCCTTTTGTTCCTGTAAATCGGCGTTAACCTGCATTAAATCTTTTATTACTGCCGCCATTTTCTACCTACCGTATTGAAGCTTCGCGGATTCGGCGCTGCTCCATTTCTTTTTTAAGTCCAAGCTCCAAAAGTTGGCTTACATCTATAATCAGGGAAACCGATCCATCTCCCAATATTGAAGCGCCGGCGATTCCAGGCGAGTTGGTAAACTGATCCCTTAACGGTTTGATTACAACATCCTCCTCGCCGATAAGGCTGTCAACCATAAAGCCCATTTTCTTTTCCGCTGTTCCTACAATTACAATAAAGTGGTAATCTGTCTGCTCTTCTGTTCTGATACCGAAAAGACGGTTCAGCCTTAACAGCGAGATAACATCGTTGCGGATATTAAAGACTTCGTAATTGTCGATCTTTTTGATTTCTTCCGGTTTGATGCGAAGGCTTTCTATTACGGACGTAATCGGAATAGAGTAAATTTCCTGTCCGACACGCACCAAAAGCCCCTGGATGATCGCCAATGTAAGAGGCAGCTTTATGGTAAACTTTGTGCCTTTGCCGCGTTCCGAAGTAACGGTAACAGTTCCGTTAAGACTGTCAATCTGACGGCGCACAACGTCAAGACCGACGCCGCGGCCGGAAATGGCTGTAATTGCTTTTGCGGTTGAGAAACCGGGTTCAAAAATTAAATTAAAGGCTTCTACATCGGTAAGTATCTTGTTCTGGCTGATTAACCCCCGCTCGACAGCTTTGGTTTTTACCGCTTCCACGTCAATTCCCTTGCCGTCATCGGCAATTTCTATGACAATCATGTTGCCTTCGTTTGCCGCTTTAAGAAGCACCTTGCCCTCTTCCGGTTTTCCGGCGGCGCGCCTGTCTTCCAGCGATTCAATTCCGTGATCGATAGAGTTACGCACCGAGTGCATGATGGGATCCAGAAGATCTTCGATAACTGATTTATCAAGTTCGGTGTCTTCACCTTCTATAACCAGGTTGATCTTTTTACCAAGCGATTTGGAAAGATCGCGTACGAGACGCGGGAAACGGCTGAATATCTGGCTTATCGGAACCATTCGGATGCGCATAACGCCTTCCTGAAGCTCGCCGGTAATGCGCCCAAGGTTCTGCGAAGTTGAGCGGAATTTCGCCAGGCTGGTTTTAAACGACGTTTCGAACCCGTCAAAGAGAGAGAACGTATCTCCGTATTCTTCGTTTATTTCCTTACGCACATCCTTTACGGATTTGCCTTCCTGAATGTTTTCAAGATAATCAGGCAGATGATCAAAAAGATCTTTAATCTTGTCACGGAATTGATTTTCAATTTCACGTAACTGAGTGGTAAGATCGTTGAACTGCGTATTGATCTGGTTGAAAGTAGCTTTTGTAATAACCGTTTCTGATACAAGATTTAACAGATCGTCGATTCTCTTTGAATCTACGCGCAGGATTGAACCGGCTTCTTTACCGGCTTTTTTGGCGTCTTCCGAGGTAGCGGCTGACGATTTCGCCGCAGCAGGAGCCGGTTTCGCGGCAGCAGCAGGAGCCGCGGCTGCGGGAGCAGCAGCAGCAGCCGGTTTTGCGGCAGCAGCAGGAGCGGGCGCGGGAGTCGCTGCCGCCGGTTTAGAGGCTGCTGGCGCGGCTTTAAGCGCGGTGATATTGGTAATTTCGGCACTTAGACTCACATCAGGCACAATTACCGATTTTTTAAGATTGTCGGGATTTCCCTGTGACGCGATATAATAATCGACCACCGGGAAAAAATTATCAGCATAAAGCTGTTCAAAATCGGGCACCGTTTTAAGGATAGTACCCGAACTTTTCAATACGGCGTAAACCTGAATACCGCCGACTGTGTTCATTAAACTATTTTCGTCAAACTTGACGGAGATGCGGTAAATAGGCATGCTGCCGTCTACTGACTCTTTTAATTCTTCAAGCTCGAATTCTGAAAGACCGCTTGAGTCCGCGGCTGGAGGAGGCGCGGCGGCAGGAGCGGGTTTTGGCGCTGGGGCCGCTTTGGCAGGCGCCTTGGCGCCTTTCTTGCTGGTTGCCCCTTCCGGCAGCAAGGCTTTCAGTTTACCTTCGATCTGGGAAGTGACTTCCTGATAAACAGCGCCGTTCATCCGTTGATCAAGCATTGCCTTTATGACATCTATCGCCTGAAGAAGCGTGTCTACCACATCTTCATTAACAGATATTTGATCTGACCGGAGAGCGTCAAACACATCTTCTACCAAATGGGTAAAATGGGAAAGTTCCATCATTTCCACAGTTGCGGATCCGCCTTTTAAGGTATGAGCCGCACGGAAAATCTCGTCCACAGCGTCTTTATTGGCGCCTTCGTTTTCAAGTACCAATACATTTTGCTCCAGAGTATCAACCTGCATCTGGGCTTCGCTGAAAAAGTCTTTTAACAGCTCTTCATTATTGGGATCAAGATAATCACTCATACATAAAATATCCTATAAAAACGCCTAAAAGTCAATATAAAATAAAGGTATTTTCTTAATAAAGCAAAGGTATATATTGAAAATAATAAATTAATAGAATTATATTTATATATTTTGCATTATATTAAGTTTCCTTTGATAATTCCCCGCGTTCGCGTAAATCGGATAAAATCTGCTCATAAAACCCGGCGTCTATTTTAAATTTCATTCTGTAAATTAAATAACTGGCAGCGTAGCAGAACATCGGGAAAATCAACATGGCTATTTTAATCATTAAAAGACCTTCCGATGTAACATCGGCGGCGGTTTGAGCTTCTTTTATTCCGGAGACGATTACGATAAACGCTACAACGCCTGAACCTATCGCGCCGCCCATTTTATTTATCAAAGGCTGGAGAGAGAAAGAGATACTGTCGTTGCGTTTGCCAAGTTTCCAGTGACCGTAATCTACAGAATCTGCAAGGAACATTAACATTAAAAGCTGAACAAAAGCCTGACCGAAAAAAATCAGAACACCGGCAATGCCGATAAACGCCATTGTAGTAACAGGAGCGAAGAAGAAAATTATATAACCTATTGAAATTGAAATAACGGCGCCTGTATACAGCGTTTTACGATTGAACTTTTTGCTGAACAAGGGGAAAACTACAAGCGCTGTTAGCTGCGATACTCCCAGTATTGCGGAAAAAATTCCAAACATTTCCTGCTCGCCGTATACATATTTAAAATAATAAAGGCCAAAACCGGTTGTTGTCATATAACCAATCATAAACAGCGACATCGCTACTGCCGTAAAGAACAGCTGATCATTTTTATAAATGATGCCGAGCAGTTCGCGTATCGGGGTGCTTTGTTTTTTGGCCGCGACAATTCCCGTTTCCTTTACGCCGAAGATCGTTACGCAAAGCCCCATTGACATAAAAACTGTTATGCAAACAGCAAACATAAAGAAACCTCTTTGCGTAGAGCCAAGCCTTTGCCCCCATATTCTTGTCAGCGGCTCAATTCCGACCACTACAAAGAACAATCCAATATTGGCAAATATGCGCGCAAGGGCTCCGATCCGCTCTCGCTCTTTTTGATCGACGCTTAAAACGGGAAGCATTGACCAGTAGGAAATATCATGAGTTGTGTAGCTGATGCCCCACATAAAGTAAAAAACCGCGAAAGTAACAATATACGCGCTGCCGTGAAGGCCGAAATCCGTAAAAAGAAGCACTGTAAAAACCGGAGAAGTAACCGCGCCTGTGACAAGCCAGGGTTTAAATTTTCCCCAGCGCGTGTGCGTATTGTCAACGATAAAACCCATTAATGGATCTGTCAGCGCGTCAAAAACACGCGCGGCAAGAATAATTCCGGCTACCCACCACATTGTTTCTGTCGGCAGATTGATAACGTCAGTAAGATAAAAAAGCAAAAACATACTGACAATGGCGTAAACCATGTCTCTGCCGATTGTTCCAAGCCCGAAGGTTAATCGGTTATTTGCTGAAGTTGCGTTCATTATTTGATTATAACATAATAATTCCCCAAAAGTATCCTGCGTCAAAATTACTTATACAAAACCAATTCCCCGTTAAAAAAAGAGCGAATAATATTTTCACTGTCAGAGGCAATTAAAAGTTCTCCCTGTTCTCCGATACCGGCAAGCCGGCCTCTTACCTCCATGCCTGAATCGGCGGCTCCTTCCATAAAAAGAACCTGCTCATCTTTTTTAAAAAGCCTCTTTTCCATACGCCGTTTCCAGTCACCGCTTTTACCCGCATTCAGCTCCTCATAAAGCCTGACAAGAATCTTCTCCAACAAACAAAATTTGATATCCTGCGCGCTTTTTTCAATATTCATTGATAACTGTCCGCTGTTCACCAATAGACTTGCCGCTTTTCCGCGCAGATGAGACGGAAACCCATTTTGCGTAACATTTATGCCAATTCCCATGTGCACGATTCCATCATTCGCTTCGCAGAGAATCCCTGCCGCTTTTTTTTCATTTATCATTATGTCATTGGGCCATTTGACTTTCACCATGCCCTGCAGTAAAGGAGCGAAATCCTCAATTGCAAGACTAACCGCAATACCCGCGCGCAGAGTCAGCGCGGCAGGAATGTCATTCATGCGCGGATAACGGAGCAAAACAGTAAAAGACAGACCTGTTCCTCTATCCATCTCCCAGATTCTGCCGCGGATACGCCCGCGCCCGGCTTCCTGAAAATCCGCGGCAATAACTGTCCCGTGCGCCCGCCCCTGCGCCGCAAGCCGCCGCGATACATCCATTGTACTGGACACAGTTTCTTCATGAAAAACAGGCGCGTTAAAAGGATTAAAAATATTCAATTCTGTCACTTTTGCCCCTTCCCTGCGCGTAACTGGAAATAAAAATATCCCTGTGTTATTATACCTTTATGAAATTAGTGTGTCTTGATCTTGAAGGCGTGCTGGTTCCCGAAATATGGATTGCGTTCTCTGAAGCGGCAGGTATTCCCGAACTCAGGCGGACAACGCGGGACGAGCCCGATTACGATAAACTGATGAAATTCCGCATTGATCTGCTTGGAAAAAACAATCTGAAACTTCCGGATATAAAGCGCGTAATTTCCGGCATGGAACCGCTGCCCGGAGCTGCGGATTTCACCCGCGCCGTACGCGAAAAAACCCAGCTTGTAATTTTGTCGGATACATTTGAACAATTCGCGAAACCTCTGATGGAAAAATTATCCTGGCCCGCTCTCTTTTGCAATTCGCTGGAAATTGCCTGTGACGGAACGGTTACAGGTTACAAACTGCGCCAGCAAAACGGCAAAAAAGAAGCGGTAAAGGCATTTAAGTCAATTAATCTTGACGTTTTTGCAGCCGGCGATTCATTTAACGATCTTGCGATGATCCGCGAAGCTGACTGCGGATGCCTTTTCCGCGCTCCGCAGCAAATCCGCAATGACTGCGCCGACATTTACTGCGCGGACACCTTCGGCGATCTGCTGAAAAAAATAGAAGAATTCCTTGATTAGTTCAGTTAAAATTTTTTTTCTATAATTTTTCTAAGGGTATTGTCGTTATGTTTCCAGTCCTTGCCGGTTTTTACCCGCAAGTCAAGGTCGATTTTCCAGTCGAATATGCGCTTTAATTCCTTTAGCGCCGCAAGGCGTATGGCCTTAATCATTTCACCGCCTTTGCCCACAACCATTCCTTTCTGGGATTCCCGTTCTACAATGATAAATGCCCTTACCCATAACAATGATTCATGAAATTCCATGTCAGCGATTTGTACATACAATGAATGCGGCAGTTCCTGACGCAGGCGGTTAATTGCCTGCTCCCGGATGATTTCGGCAATTCTAAATCCCGTCTCCTGATCTGTGTAATATTCTTCATTGTAAAGAGCTTCGCCTTCCGGAGCGATTTGGAAAAGAGCCTCTATCAGTTCTTCCACCCCCAGGCCTGTTCCTGCCGAAACGGAAATGATTTTTCTAATTTCCGGCGCGCGCGCGCAGACAAATTCCTTCGCGCGGTTAAAGTCAGCGCTTGGAAGGTCCATTTTATTGACAGCGGCGACTGTCTTTTCAGCTAACGGTGAAAGAAGGGCGGCAGTCTGTTCTTCTTCAGGACCCGCAGCGCGGCACGCGTCAAGAACATACAGAACAAGATCGCTTTCTTCAAGAGCGCGCGAAGATACTTCCATCAGTTTTTTATTGAATTTTTTTTCCGAAACATGCCTTCCGGGCGTATCTATAAAAACAAGCTGCCCGTCTTTGCGGTTGACTATTCCCCTGATTGCGTTACGTGTCGTTTGCGGAACGGCGCTTACAATGGCTACTTTTTCGCCGCACATTCTGTTTAAAAGAGTCGACTTTCCAACCGAAGGCCGTCCTATAATCGCTACAAACGCGCTTTTTTTTAACATCATCTTCGTTTAAGATAGATTTTGCTCTGCGGGGGGACAGACTGCGTAATCCACACGCTTCCGCCGATGACGCTTCCCTGTCCGACTATGGTTTCGCCGCCAAGAATCGTAGCGTTAGCGTAAATTGTCACATCGTCTTCGATTGTGGGGTGGCGTTTACTGCCGCCTTCTTCTTTTTTTACTGAAAGCGCTCCAAGCGTAACGCCCTGGTAGAGTTTAACATTTTTACCTATTACAGTGGTTTCCCCGATAACAACGCCGGTTCCGTGATCGATAAAGAACGACTCTCCTATTTGCGCGCCGGGGTGAATGTCAATGCCCGTGCGTCTGTGGATAAGCTCGCTCATCATGCGCGGGATAAGCGGCACTTGCCGCGTCCAGAAAAAGCGGGCAATCCGCTGAACGGCGATTGCCTGAAAACCCGGATAGGAAAGGATCACCTCGTCGGCGCTCATTGCCGCGGGGTCGCCGCTTACAGCAGCCTGAAGGTCTTTGCAAAGAATATCCCTTATTTTTGGAAGTTCTTCAAAAAATTCATCCACAACAAGAGCGGCGACCGCCCTGCAGCCTTCATGGCCGCAGTTTAAAACGCCAAGCCGGGCGGAAAACGCGAGGCTTTTTTCCACTTCGCGCCTTAGCGCCGATGTCAGGTTATATGCTTTTTGACGGGTGATCTCCCGCAGGTTTTCCGTGTCTGTGTCCAGATTTTCCAGAAAGCCGGGGAAAAGCAGTTCTTCCAGGCTGCGGACAATACTGTCAATGCTTTCCCTTCCCGGAAGATTGGCGCAGCCGGAATGGTTTACCATTCCATGAGAATCGTAATTTTCCAGGAGCGAATTTATACTTTTATCAAGTCTGTTCATAAGAATCTATCTGATGATTTTTAAGTTTTCCTTGCCGTTATAAGCAGGAAAACCATTCCGGCAATTCCAAGACAGGTGAAAATAAGCCAGACAAAGGCATAACCAAAAAGATCTCTTTGCACAGACCAAATGTAGAAAGACAGTCCTATGCTTAAACCGCATTGAACAAGAATTCCGAAATATTTATTAATTTTTTTCGCTATCCATCCAATAATGCTGAATGGAATACCGGCTATAACACAAACCAAAAGCGCCCACCAGAAATTCCTTGAAGCAAAATCTTCTATCATTAAAAGCAAATCATTCATGATTAATTATTTTACTCTCCCGCTTTGTCAACCAGATTTGAAAGATCGCCGCCGCCTTTAAAACGCAGTACGTTCACCATGAAAATATTTAATTTATTAATAATGTTCGGCGGCAGCAGATTACCGTCAACTTCTACAGAGAGGATTGGGTAATTGCGCTCGCGCGCCCACGGAGTAAAAAGACCTTCAATTACGCGCCCTATTAAACATGCGAACGGGCTGATGTTTACAATACCCGAATAACCTTCGTCCATCGCCGCCGCCGCCGAACCGGAGGAAACCGCGATTTCTGAATTGAGTTCCAGGTTGACAAAGTGCTCTACGGTGTATTTCATGATATGACGCATATCGTGAGGCGTCTGCGGAATTAAACCGGTCGGCTCCAGAATAGAGAGAACTTTCTTTTCGATATGATGCTTCCACCATTCTTCTATCTGAAGTTTTTTCAGATCCTTCCATGGTTTTGAGAAAATCCTTCTTCCTGGAAAGCGCAGTCTGATCAATTTATTAAGAGCGTATTCGCGCACAAAATCCAGATAGTGAATCCACTCGCTGATACCGGCGACTTTTACCACAATGCCCCTTTCGCTCATTAGCTCAATTAACTCGCCGACAGCGAAATCGTCACGGCGCACATAAATTTCGCCGACTATTAAAACGCGCGGAAGGCCTGAAATTTTTCGTTTTAAAGGAATTTCTTTTACATCCCGCGCGACATTTTTAAGTTCCTTCCAGATATTTTTGGGATTGTGTTCAACAGCGTCCATTACCCTGCGCCACGACTGCTCAAAATCCTTTTCCGCTTTAACAGGATCTTCGGCGGCCGCCAGAAGAGAACACTGAATATCCTTTAAATAGTCAGATAACACAAGGCCCTTCCACATTTCTTTTGCGAAACTTGAGCCAAGTTCCGTGTAGGAGTTGTCGGCCGAAAGGATAAAGACTACCACATTTTCAAGGCGCAAATCGCGGAAAAGGTTTTCGTAGTAGACATAGTACTGTCCGGTGCGGCACGGCCCTGTCGTAATCGGCACAAAGAGAAGGTAAAGCTCGTCCTTTCGGTATTGATCGCTGAAAAAAAATTCAAGCGCGCTGCCAAGGACAAGGTGGCTTGGAACGCATTCCTTGCCTGAAGCGTGAGCGCGCGCTATCTGGATTGTCTTTGCGGTCGCGACAGGCAGCGCCTGCGCGTTAATGCCAAGGCTGCGTACAGCCGCTCCCATGTACTCTGTGGAGATGTTCCCCATGTTGGACAGCAGCACCTTTACGCGCTTGTTTCGAATAACAGGAATTTTCTCGCCTGTTGTAACATTGTCTATGCGCAAATCAAATTCGCCGGAAGCCATTTTTTCGCTGACAAAGCGAAGTCCGTTATCGTAACGTTCCTCTTCAAGCTCATTCTTTTTCGACCTGTAACCGTCGATGATGTCAAGGAACGCTTCTACGCGGGTGTCAATTCCGGCGTCCGCCGAATGGGAATCCAGTTCCAGCACAAGGAAAGGTTTTTGTCCCATTACCCATTTAATGTAGTGCAGAATAAATGAATCAGGAGCGCAGGAAAAATTGGAGATAAAAGTAAGATAGATGTTTTCTTCTTTTTTCAAAAGATTCGCGGTTTTTACATCCTGCTGGCCGTAATACCAGTACATGTTTGGGAAAATGTTTTCGTCAGCGAATGGCAGAATATCAAACGGGATTATTGAATAGCCGCGCGTGGTGAACTTGCGCGGGATGCCCATATTCGCTTCGGGAGTAAACGCGTTATATGGCCGCCCCAACACAGCGATTACCGGGCGGTTTGCCCTGCGCGACTCTTCCAGCGCTTCCAGTCCCATTTTTTGTGACGCGCTAAAATATTCCTTCTGTTTCGCCCACGCGATATCAAAGGCTCTCTTTGTTTCATGCTCGCTGATGCCAAGACGCTTCGTCATTTCGCAGAACAATTCAAGAGCCTTCGCTTCCCCGAATTTAAAACTTACTACAAGCGGCAGCCATCGGTTTTTGTGTATATCGGGAAACGCCTTTTCCATGTAGTAGGGAAGAGCCTGCGTAATCGGGCAGAAGTTGGCGTGTATTTTCTCTTCGTAGCTTGGCATATCCCGGAAATGCGGCAATAGCACATAATCGGCGTCCCTGTCCAGGCAATCCTGCACAGCCCCATGCGCGATTTCCGCAGGGAAACAGTACTGCGCCTCCGCCCTGGCGACTCCCTCGTGCGCGACTTCGCCGGAAAGAAAAGTTTTAATTCCCAATTCATGAAAGAACCACGAATACAAAGGATACAGCGTATGCACGGAGAAAGCGCGCGGAATGCCGATAGTGTAATAACGTTTGGAGGCAGACATGGGATCGGGGGCTTTGGAGCTTTTCAAATTACTTTCACCTGCCGCTTCGCACTTGTCACTTTTCACTGACACAGGCGCGGCAAATTCTTCGAATAACATCTTCTGGCGTTTTTCGACATAATCAAAAACAGGAATGTCTTTTACCTGTTTGCGCATATTCGTGTACTTGTTGCATCTCCCGCCGAACATGTACTTGTTACCGTTTACATTTAACACCTGAATCGGGCAGAGATTCTCGCATGCCTGACAGGTGAAGACGCGCTCGTAGCCGATTTCGCGGTTGACGATTTCGTCAAGGGCAACGTAATTTTCCTCCAGAAGGCCTTCGTTGTATTTGCGTTTTGCGAGTAACGCTACGCCGAAGCATCCCATCAATTCAGGCGAAGGCGGAACAAGTATCTCTTTACCCAGCATCATCGCAAACGCCAGGGGAACAGCCGGGTTTTTGGCGACACCGCCCTGTAAAAAGATTTTTGTCCCGATGGTGCGGTTTCCTACAACGCGGTTAAGGTAATTCGCTACGATTGAGCATACAATCCCCGCGGTGATATTTTCCCTGCCCGCGCCCTGCTGCACCGCCTTGCGTATATCACTGTTGATGAACGCCGAACAGTGCTCGCCGAATTTGCACGGAGAAACCGCGTCCAGCGCTATCGGGCCGATATCCACAGCGCTGTGAATTGAAAGATCTCCAGCGGCGGATTCTTCAAGAAAGGAGCCGGTTCCCGCAGAGCATGCTTCATTCATCGCGTAATCAATGGGTACGCCGTTTTTAAGCAGCACGTACTTTGCGTCCTGCCCGCCTATTTCAAAAATGGTTTCCACTTCTTCATCGAAGTAAGTTGTCCCTACAGAGTGCGCTATTATTTCGTTGTACACCCCGGATGTTTCCAGGAACACGCCCAGTATTTCCCTGCTGGAACCTGTCGTGGCGACAAGGCCGATTTCAATTCCTTCGCTTCCTGTGTCTTCGATTATTTTTTCCTGAATGTTCGCCAGGCACTCTTTAAGCGCCGTTACAGGATCGCCGTGGGTGCGTCCGTAGAAACTGGCGGCTATTTCTTCGGATTCAATATCGACAAGGCATGCCTTTGTCGTGGTAGAGCCTCCGTCAACGCCCAGGATATAGGTTCTGTCCCTGCGAACCTTTCCGTCCGGTTTTTCAAAAAACTTTACCCTGCCTTCCCAATCGCGTAACGCGCCCAGAGCACCGAAGCGGACATCGTTGACACGTAACAGTTTGTCCGCCGCCGGCAGGCGGCTTCCTGACTCCGCTGCCAGCACAGCCGCGCCCAAAGCTTCGAACACGGGAGCGGTTTCGGGAATGATAAAGTCAATATCAGGGGCTTTATCGCGGATAAAACGGATAATGTGCCTGTTAAGGGTAATTCCGCCTGTCAGCACTACCCTGCCCGATGTTACCTTCGCCCTTTTTAAAAAGTCGATAACTTTTACAGCCATTACATCGGAGAGGGAGAGCACTATATCGTTCTTTGTCGCTTCACGCTTATTAAGACGATGGGTGCAATCGCTTTTCATAAACACCGAACAGCGTGTGGAAAGCGCGTACACCTTCGCGGTGTCAGGCACCTTTTCGATATCGCTGAGCTTCATGTCCATGCGCGCAAGCTGCTGCTTTAGGAACTCGCCGGTGCCGCTTGCGCACTTGTTGCCGGAAAAGTTATTTATAATTTTGCCTTTTGAATCCAGCGAATAGACGATGAGGTCTTCCCCGCCCATGCTGACAACAGCGTCAGCCTTTAAACCAAGATTATGAAGAGCCGCCTCTACGCAAAGCGGCTCCAGAGTGCCTGACACATCAAACATAAAACGGCCTTCGTTCCCCGTAACCAGAGCGGGAATGCCTTCGCTTATTTGACCTTCCGCCAGAAGCTTGTGTACCGCCGCGCTGAAATCCCCCTCATGAGGCGTTGAAGCGGTCCACACAGGCGTACCATTATCCAAAAGAGCCATTTTCAGGCTGGTAGAACCTATGTTTATGCCAAGTGTTTTTGTATTCTGATTATGCATTAAGACATATTAACCTGCCTGACTACTTGGTTCAAGTAGGCTTTTCTATAGATTTTTTTGAATAAAAATAGTTAAATAACCGCACATGAACGATTATCCGTCAATATTCCTGACATTCGCGGCAGGGCTGCTTTCTTTTTTCTCTCCCTGCGTGTTTCCTTTAATACCCTCATATCTGGGAATTTTAGGCGGAACCGCAGGAATAGCCGTATCATCAGCCGAAAACGAACCTGGTAACAGAAAACGTTTTATTCTTTTTATTACATCTCTTTGTTTTATTTGCGGATTTACAATTATCTTTATCATTTTCAGCGTTATAATTTCCGCTACTTTTTTCTTTATGGGCGGCATATCCAAATATATACAAATCGCCGCGGGAATAATCGTTATTATCCTTGGATTTAACATTCTTTTCGATTTTCTTGTCTTTTTAAATTATGAGAAACGCCTGAAAATCAACAAAAAACCGGCAGGGTTTATCGGCGCTTTTTTCGCCGGAACCGCTTTCGGCGCGGGGTGGACTCCATGTATTGGGCCGATTCTTACAGGCGTGTTGTTTCTCGCAGGGCAAAGCGGCAAGACAGGTATAGCATCACTTTACCTCGCTCTTTACTCGCTTGGTCTTGGCATCCCTCTTCTGTTAGCTGCATTATTCTTTGACCGTTACCTTGTCCCGGCAAAATGGTTTCGTGATAAACTGCCTGTAATTAAAAAAATCAGCGCTGTCGTGCTTATTGTTATAGGGCTTTTAATATTGACAGGCCGGTTTTCGGCACTTAACATAATACTGCAAAAATGGCAGTATCAGTATATTTTTTGGGCAGAAGATAAACCGCTGTTCTTTCAGATAACGGCAGGCTGGCTGAAAATAATCAATTTATAACAAGAAGGTGATTAAATGAAAAACGGCTTATATAAAATTGTTCCTCTTTTGCTTTTATGTTCAACGTTTATTATATTTCCGGCGCAAAAAGTAAACGCGCAAGTTTCCGCAGAGGCGGCGCGTCTTTTGAATAACGCCAGGATTCAGGTTTTAAACCAGCGCGTGGACAGCCGCGATTTTACGCTGCCGCTTCTTGACGGAAGCGCCGCTGCACTTTCGTCTTACAGGGGCAATGTTGTTATCCTTAACTTCTGGGCTACATGGTGCCCGCCGTGCCGCTCGGAAATGCCTTCCATGGAAACACTGTACAAGCGTTTCAAAGACCAGGGGCTTGAAATACTTGCCGTTGACATTGGCGAGAATCTCAATACTGTGCGGCAGTTCATTAAAACGAACAATTATACTTTTCCTGTAATGCTTGATTCAAAGAGCCAGATAAGCGGCATATACGGCATTGAAGCGATACCCGCTACTTTTATTATTGACCGCGAAGGAAAAATAATTGGAAGAGTTACGGGGAGCATCCATTGGGACACCGCGCAGGTGTTTTCCGCTTTTGAAGCGCTGCTAAAAAGCAGGTAGGTAAATGATAGTAAATTTGACATACGCTTAAATTATATGTTTTAAAACAAAAGAAAAAAGCCTGGCGGCAACCTACTTTCCCGCACCTTAGGGATGCAGTATCATCGGCGCGGGAGGGCTTAACTTCCGTGTTCGGAAAGGGAACGGGTGTGCCACCTCCGC
>JAIRQN010000068.1 GCA_031256445.1 Treponema sp.
GTAAGGGAACGCACCAAGCGGGTAATCATGGGCACATAAACAATTCCAAGAGCCACAACAGCGTTAATCATGCCGCGTCCAAGAGCGGCGACAAAAAGAAAAGCCAGAAGCAATGAAGGGAAAGAAAGCAGCACATCGCAAAAACGGCCTGTAATGGAATCAAATTTGCCTCCGTAAAAACCCGAGAAAAGCCCCAATGGCGCACCGATGATTACAGAAATAATTACGACAGAAAGAGCACAGACCAGCGTAACCCTGCCGCCGTAAAGCAGACGGGAAAAAAGGTCTCTGCCCATTTTATCGGCGCCTAAAAGATGCTTCGCAGAAGGCGGCGCAAGAGAAGATGAAAGATTTTGTTCAGACTCGCCGTAGGGAGCGATAACAGGAGACAGTACGCAGCAAAAAATTATAACAAGAAGGGTAATTCCCGAAATTAAAAACGGCGCAGTAAAAAAAGTGCCATGAGTATTTCCCGATTTAGCGGGGAAAAAGACGCCAATGGCTTTCAGCATGGAGCTATGTTTTGTCATGTATGGCCCCTCCTCCGCTGTAACCTGAACGAATCCTGGGGTCAATAAAAAAATAAATCAAATCCACTATCAGGTTAAGAACAAGAAATATAGTCACCAGAAACAGCATTATGCTCTGCACTACAGGATAATCAGATGCTTGAATTCCTTCTATAAGAAGAACGCCGATTCCTCCAAGAGCAAAAATATTTTCTACGAGAACGGCACCGATAACCATAGTGCCGATTTGCACGCCCGCGACAGTAATTAGCGGAATCAGAGTATTTTTAAAACAGTGGATCATTGTAATCCGGCAAAAAGGCGTTCCCTTTGCGGCAAGAGCGAGCGCGTAACTCGATTTTAATTCCCCAATCATACGATCCCTGACTATACGTCCCATTAGAGCGACCATATTAAGACTCAAGGCAAAAGCGGGTAAACACAGATAATACAGATTTTCGATAAAGTTGCGGCCTGTTCCAAAAACCGGAAACCATCTTAATTTAAAAACAAACAGCAACATTAATAAAATGGCGTTAAGAAAAACAGGCGAGGAAACGCAAAAGATCATAAAAATTGAAATGGCGCGATCCAATATCGAATCCTTTTTAACGGCGCTGATAATCCCCAGGGGAATTGCCAGAAGAATCGAAAAAATAGCGCTCATAAGAACAAGCTGGATAGTAGTCGGCAGCCTGGCCGCAAGAAGAACAGCCACAGGCTGCTGATACCTGTAACTGTCGCCAAGATCGCCGCGGACAGCGTTTTTTATCCAGATAAAGTACTGTACAGGGAGACTCCTGTCCAGATAGTACTGCGCTGTAAGTGAAGAGCGGGTCTCGTCACTGATTCTGCGCCCGCTCGTGATGGAGCCGATTGGATCAGAAGGGGTAATACGAATTAAGAAAAAAATCACCACCGATACAATAAATAGTATAGGTATAAGAAAGAGAATCCGTTTAATAACATATTTAATTATTAAATTCACATTACCCCTTTTGCAAATCCTGCATTCTATTTTACCATGTTATCCCCTTAAATGCGTCAGAGAATAAACGGTTGCGCGGGTTTTCTTTAATATCGTTATTTGACAGAAGCTCATCGCCTAACGCAATAAGTCCGTCAACTGACAATGCTGTTCTGAATCCCAATCTGTGGTTGCCGTGAATGATTGCGGCCTGCGGCGCTCCTGTGTATTTTACGGCAATGCTCACGATATTTTCCGCTGTCGGATTTGCCAGTATTAACGCATTTGCTTCATCTACCGCTTTTATTAAATTTTTAAGCGCGTCGGCATTTGCTGATAAAAACCTGTTGCTTGCGTTAATTGTACGGCATGGGATGCTGGAAGATACTTCACGAAAAAGAACCTTAAAACCTTCCAGTTCCGCGATACTTGTATGAGGTTCTTCCAATATCGCGCCGTCAACTCTTCCGGCTTGCAATGCCGAAATTGCGGGTCCTCCCGCGAGGCGGTTAAGATTGAACGCGGCTCCTGCCTTTCTTGCCGCTACTGTAAGCGATATAACAGCTTCGCAAGTCGGTGAAATTCCTGCGATTTCTTTGCCGTTCAAGTCGGTTAATTCTGTTATCGGGGAGTCTTGCGGAACTACCAGTACGCTTGTGCACGGCACTTTTACCTGAGAGATAATTTTTAACGGCGCGCCGTTGGCGATTGCGGCGATTGCGACAGTCGGGCAGCTCCAAAATACGTCAGCGGCTCCCGAAACGGCAAGGTCACGAGAGGCTGCATTGTCATCAACCGCTGTAATTTGAACATCAAGGTTGTATTTATCGAAAATACCGAGTTCTTTTGCCACATAAAGGTTCAGGTGATGTGTGGTTTTGGCGTCAGCTACGACAATAGTGGTTTTTCCCGTTGTGGTTCTTGCTTCGCTTTTGCCTCCTGCCATTAATTGCATAGGCAGAATAAGAGCTAAAAATGTTACTATTGCGCCCCTTAAAATAATTGAGCGGCGCACCTGCCGGGTGTCTCCAGCGATGTTACCCGCGACACATAAAATTTTCCGAAAATTGATCATTTTGATCCTCCAAAATTGTTATTTACATATTAAACATATATATTTAGTATGTATTTATAATACTATAGGATAAAATACTTACTATGTCAATAGGTTTATGAAGTTTTATGAAGTCTTCCTATTGACACAACCCATGTTTTCCCGTAAAAAAAGAAAAAAACAAAAGGAACGCCCAAATCTTTAACAATTCGTGTTGAAGAAGCGGCGGAGGCGGAAATATGGTAATAGTCTTAAAACAAAAATTCGAACAGCGGCAATTTGACAATCTGCTGAAATGGCTGGAAGGATTAAACCTAAAAACTACCCTTGTAAAGGGCGAGCAGTCTGCTATTTTGGGCTTAATCGGAGACACGTCGGTTATTGATATCGACATGGTAAAAGCGATCGATATCGTTGAAAGCGTCAGGCGGATTCAGGAGCCGTTTAAGGCGGCGAATCGCAAGTTTCATCCCCATGATACCGTTATAGATGTGATGGGTTGCGGTTTGTTAGAAACGCAGACTTCGTTTGTGCAAATCGGCGGCGGAAATTTTACGGTTATCGCGGGCCCCTGCTCAGTTGAATCGCGCGAGCAGATTTTAGATATTGCCGCCAAGGTAAAGGACGCAGGCTCTGCCATGCTGAGGGGCGGCGCTTTTAAACCGAGAACCTCACCGTATGCATTTCAGGGACTGCGCACGGAGGGGCTTGAGTTTTTATATGAGGCGAAAAAAGAAACGGGCCTGCCCATTGTTTCGGAAATAATGAATGTTAATCATATCGAATTATTTAATAATGTCGATTTGATTCAGGTGGGCGCGCGGAACATGCAGAACTTTGAACTTCTAAAAGAACTTGGCAGAATCGATAAACCGATTTTATTAAAACGCGGCCTTGCCAATACTATGGAAGAATTACTGATGAGCGCGGAATACATAATGTCTGGCGGCAATAAAAATATAATTTTGTGCGAGCGCGGAATACGGACTTTTGAAACATACACAAGAAACACTCTGGACTTGTCGGCTATTCCCCTGTTAAAAGAACATACTCACCTGCCTGTTGTTGTTGACCCAAGCCATGCGACAGGAATTTCAAAACTGGTAAAACCGATGTCTTTGGCGGCGGCGGCGGCAGGCGCGGATGGGTTGATTATTGAGGTGCACAACGATCCCGCCCACGCGTTATGCGACGGAGCGCAGTCGTTAACGCCGGAAGCTTTCGCGGAACTTGTCGGCAGCTTAAACGGGATATTGCAGGCGATAGGTAAAAAGGAGATAGTTCCAAAACTCGGTTAGTTTTGGAAAAGCCTCATCTTACAGGTTTTAGCAGTATCTTTAACAGGAGAAATTATTTTGGCATTTTACAAATCTATTTTATTAATTTTTTTATCCTGTTTGTTCCTGCAATGTAATAATAAAAATGTCAGCGACTCTGAAAGGTTCGCGAAGGAATATCCTTTGGCAGGCAGTGATAACATTTTTTTATACAGAAACTCAAGTGAGACAGCGGACATTTTGGAAAAAGGCAGGGGAATAGTTTTTATAGGTTTTAAAGAATGTTCATGGTGCCAGTATTACGCGGTCTTGCTTCAGGATGTCGCGCGGGAGATGGAGATAGACAAAATTTATTATTGCGATATAAAAAAAGACAGGGAAAATAATTCAGAAAACTATAAAAGGATTGTGAACATTCTGTCAGGCCGCCTTCAGTATGATGATGAGGGACAAGCGAGAGTGTATGTGCCTGATGTATCAATTGTAAGCAGAGGCAGAATTATAGCCCGCGACTTTGAGACATCAAAAGAAACGCTTGGATACAGTACGCCCGAAGAATACTGGAACGAAGATCGTGTGAACGCGCTTAAGGAACGGCTAAGACCAGGGATAAATATTTTACATCAGCTCATCAGCAGAGATTGTAACTGCTGAGTTTTTCTGAATCACAGCCTGTCTCAGTCCTTTCACGGATTAAAAAGCCCGGATGGCGCGAACGTTCCTCATTATACCTAAGGCGGAGGTGGAGCTGTTCTTTGGACTACTGCCTATTCCGCCGTAACTATATGTATCTTCACCGATAGAAACATAGTCAGCCCTAATTCCGGCAGTATTGGCTGCTGAAGATGTCCAAAACTCTGTTCCCGGTGTTAGTAATAAAAATGCATTTGCCATTGTAAAATATCCGGCTTCATCTATGCTTGGAAGAAACCAGTCGTTTTTTCCGCCGCCTGTATAATTCCTGCACGCTAACGCAGCGGGAGCGTTTGCGTCTACAGCAAGAATAGCCGCTGTGTTTGCTCTGCCTCTTCCCAGTCCCGATCTGACTTGTATATAAGTAGACGCATAAGCCGGTGATGCCCAAAAATATTCTCCCTGATTAACTGGAGCGGCTTCTAAATACCTGGCGGTGTATGACGGAAAATAGCCCGGATCGCCTGCATTTCCATAACCAGTTATTGTAATGCCAGGATGATAATGATAGATTATTATCCCGCCGCCCGGACCTACAGCTCCTATTCCGAGGCAATTTTCGTTACATTCATCGGGGTCATCGGGTGTAACAGCAGATGACAAGCATACAATGCGGAAACCATGATAGCTTCGCTGATAGCCTGGATTTTCGTACAACCGGCTTGCCGAACGGATATCTGAAAAAAGACCGTTAAAACTTCCGCCGCGTATCACTCGGAATACACCTGAATCTGGACCGAGAGGATCGGTCTTTGCTTCGCTGGTGTATTCTCCATACCCGTCCCAACACCACTCATTTACATTGCCGTGCATATCATGCAGACCCCACGCATTCGGATCGTAGCTATCTACCGGGGTTGTCTTTGATAATAAAGAGTAGCCAAAATTTGCTTGATCTGGTGTAATTTCGTCTCCTGTATTGTATAGCGTTGTTGTCCCGGCACGGCAGGCGTACTCCCATTCCGCCTCAGTCGGCAGACGGTAGCCGTTAGCGTTCCAGTTCGCGGTTACGGCAGCTGATGTAATAGGATACCCTGATGCAGGGGATCTAACCGTTATCGTATAAACCGGAGTACGGTTTTCCTTTACGCTTAATTTATTACAGAACTCAACAGCGTCATACCACGTTACACTATCCACAGGAAGAGAGGTTCCTATTTTATTTTCGCTTGGATCATATCCCATCACTTCCATGTACTGATCCTGCGTTACTACATACTTACCCATATAAAAATTTTTTGTCAGCGTTACCTGATGAGGCGGACTCGCGCTATACTTAGAATCGTTTACGATACCTCTTGTGTAAGTTCCGGCGTTAATCTGCATCATTATAATTCCGGTGGGGGATGTCCATGATGCGTTATTACCGCCGTTGTTATTACCGCCGCCGCCTGTTACTGTAACTGTACAGGAAACGCTGTAAGTAAGCACACCGTATATATTTGAATTAATGACTGCTGTTACTGTAATGACTGCTGTTCCCGCGCTGACAGCCATAACCGCGTTGTTATTTACTGTCTTTCCCGCGCTGATAGTATTAGACGTACCGCTGCCTACTGTCGCGACAGCGGGATTGCTTGATGTCCATGT